>JBDSOZ010000102.1:0-6254 GCA_039914555.1 Luteimonas sp. | reverse complement strand
GAACCCGGCGCCTCGCCTTCGCAATACACGGGATCACCACTGAACTGCACCGCCGGGCAAAGCCCGGTGGTGTTCTGCCCCGGATACAGCGAGGTGTCATCGGGCGGACGATTGAGATCGACCACGTAACGCGAATGCCGCGGGATCAGGACCGAAGCGCCCAGTTCACGCGCAAACCCGTACAAACGCGCCACATGCCAGTCGGTGTCCGGCGCGCGCCGCGCATCCTCGCGCATCCGCGCCGCCAATTCGGACGGGATCACGCTGCCGTCGTGCGGCAAGCTGACCAGAATCGGCGCCGTCCCCCGATGCAAACTGAAAATATCCATGCCACCTATTGTAGGACTGCGCCATCAGCATCGGCTTCGGTCGGGGCGCCGCGCATCGCGGACCATGGCCCCGCCGCTCCCTCCAGTCATCCTGACTGAGGTCGCGGCCGCGGCCATCCATGGCCGCTTCGGGATCCAGGATCCCCGCTGCACGCCGCCACCTGATTTTGACGAAGCCGTTTTTTGCCACAAGAAGCCGAAGAACCCATAGGCGATAGCCGTCGCGAGCGCGTGGGTATCAGCCGGGGGTTCTGGCGACATGGATGTCGCCAAAAAGCCTACAGGTATGTATTCACGGCGTCCCCCGACTGATGCCCACGTGATCGCGGCGGCCCCTCACGAAGGGAGCACTAAGCCGTTACGAGATAAGGACGAGCTCTTCGGCCGAAGTCGGATGGATCGCCACGGTGTCATGCAGGTCAGCGAGGCTGATGCCACGTTTCAAGGCGACCGCGAACCCTTGCAGGATCTCGTCGACCCCTTCCCCAAGCAGATGGATCCCGACCACCGTCTGCGCTTCCGGCAAATCGCTGCTGCCCACGCAGATCAACTTGAACAAACTGCGCTGCGGCGAATCGGCCAGCGCATGCAGCATCGGCCTGAAGCTCGCACGATGCACGCTCACCAGATCGCCGTGTACTGACCTCGCCTCCTCTTCGGTCATCCCGACCTTGCCGATCGGCGGATGCGAGAACACCACCGTCGCGATGTCCGCATAGTCGAGTTTTGCATTCGAACGGCCACCGAAAAGCCGATCCATCAACTGGCGCCCCGCCGCGATCGCCACCGGCGTCAACCCGATCCGGTCAGTGACGTCACCGAGCGCATGGATTCCCTCCACGCTGGTGCGCTGGAACTCGTCGACCTGCACGTGACCACTTGGATCCAGCAACACCCCTGCCTCGACCAGGCCAATGCCATCGCTGTTGGGGCGGCGTCCGGTCGCGAAGATCACGCGGTCGAATGGCTCACTGTCCTGCGCCGACGCGTCCCGCAAGACAATACCGTCGCCGCGCGCATGCAACGCTTGCAGCTCGTATCCGAAGCGCGTGTGGACCCCATGCTGGCGAAGGTCTTCGACCAATTGGGTGGTGATATCCGGATCAAAACCTTTCAACAATTTCCGTCCGCGCACGAACAATTCGACCCGGCTGCCCAACCCCTGCAGCACCCCGGCCAACTCGACCCCGATGTAACCACCACCGACCACCGCAACCCGCGCGGGCGCTGCAGTGAGCTGGAAGAACCCATCCGAGTCAATTGCCAGTTCTGAACCAGGTATCGATGGTGGTTGTGGCCTGCCACCGGTGGCAACCAGGATCTGTGCTGCCTCCAGGCGCTCGCCGTTGGCGCACACCACCACGCCCGGCGCGGCAACCTTGCCGCGCACTGGCATCAGCGCGATCCCCGCGGCGTCCAAGCGCTTGCGGTAGCTGGCATGGATGTTGGCGACGTAATGCTGGCGGAACGCGATGAACACGGGCCAGTCCAGCGCCGGCAACGCATCGGGCAGATCGAACCCGAGTTCGCGCGCAAGCGACAGCTTGTGCGCCAGGTCCGCCGCCAGCCACATTGCCTTTTTGGGTACGCAACCAACATTGACGCAGGTACCGCCCAGTTCACCGGGCTCCAGCAGCGCGACCCTTGCCCCGTGGTGTGCCGCACGGAACGCCGCGGCCAGGCCGCCGGACCCGCCGCCCAGCACCACCAGGTCGAAATCGCTCATGCGAAGCGCGCGAGCCGATACGGTGTTGGATCCAGCGCCGGTTCACTGCCGATCACCAGGTCAGCAACCAGCTGCGCCGTGGCCAGGCTCATGCTGACGCCGAGCATGCCGTGACCCGTCGCCAACCATTGGCCGCGACGCCCCGGCACCGGACCGATCACCGGGACATCATCGACCGTCATCGGTCGCCAGCCAAACCACTCCTCCCGCTTCACCGGGCCAACGCCGTCATGCAGGTACTCGCGTGCGGCGCGCTCCAGTGCCGCGAGCCGACGCGGATTGAGACTGGTGTCGTACCCGGAAAATTCCATCGTGCTGCCAAGCCGGTAGCCACTGCCCCAGGTACTGACACAGACACTGCGCTCCTGCAACGTCAATGGCCGTCGCGGTGCCAATGCCGGCCGATCGTAGGTCATCGAGTAACCCTTGCCGGGTTGCATCACCCGATCCAGCATGGGCACACCCAGTGCCCGCGCGATCCGCGGCGACCAGGCACCGGCGGCTAGCACGACGTCGCCGCAGCGCTGCGCCCCGGTCGAGGTTTCCACGCGCAGGCCGTTGCCGTCCAATTCGATCGCACGCACTTCGCATTGCTCGACAATTTCGCCGCCAGCAGCACGCAGCGCGCGGGCGATCCCGTCGACGTAGCGGTCCGGTCGCAGGCTGGCATCGTCAGGGAAGCGGACGACCCCGGCCACGCCTGCGCGCAAAGCCGGTTCTTCGCGCAGGTAAGTGGGGCCGTCAATGATCTCGCTGCGGATCCCCAACTCAGCCAGGTCGGCAAGTTCGCGCTGGAATTCGTCCAGCGCGTGCGCGTCGCGGAACACATGGTCGGTGCCATCCTCGGCGAATTCGCAATCGATGCCATGCTGCGCCAGCCACCCGGGGAATGCCGCACGCGACGCCTGCAGCAACGCCGCACGTGCGGCGCCACTGCGCATCATCGCCGGACGGTTGCAGCGCGCGGCAAACCGCAACAGCCATGACCACAACGCCGGGTCAAAACGCGGCTTGAGGTAAAGCGGCGCATCCGGGGTCAACATCCAGCGCATGGCACGCCCGACCTGCCCGGGGGCTGCCAGCGGCAGGGAATGGCTGGGTGTCAGGGTCCCGCAGTTGCCGTGCGAACTACCGCAGCCGACCGTACCGGCATCCAGTACCCGCACCGAGCGGCCGCGTTCGGCCAATGCCAATCCACACGCCAGGCCGACCACGCCTGCACCGACGACGATCACATCCGGGTTTGATTCCATCGTGCAAGTGTAGCGATGCGCCGGCCTCAGTGGTGGTGGCCGCCGTCCCCGTGCACGTGTCCGTGTTGCAGTTCCTCGGCACTGGCTTCGCGCACCTCGACGACCTCGATGTCGAAATGCAGGTCCTTGCCGGCCATCGGATGGTTGAGGTCGACATCGACCACGCTCATGCCGACTTTCTGGATGGTGACCGGGCGCTGGCCGAAGTTGGTGTTGAGCACGACCTGCATGCCCGGCTCCAGCTTCTGGTTGCCGAAATGCTTCTTCGGCACACGCTGGGTCAAGCCATCCCGTTTCTCGCCATAAGCATCCGCCGCAACCACGTCGACGCCGAACTTGTCCCCGGCTTCGTGGCCTTCCATTGCTTTTTCCAGCCCCGGAATGATGTTGCCGTGCCCGGCCAGGATCGCCAGCGGCTCGCGGCCCTCGGAGCTCTCCACCGACGCGTCACCCGGTTCGGCAACGGCATAGTGGAAACGGACAACGCGGTCTTTTTCAATCTTCATGGCTGGGCTAGGATCGGTGAATGGAAGCCACGCATTATCCCGTCAAGCTGGTTTGCGTTCCAGCGGATCGGCGCGCGGGCCTGGTGATGGCCTGTGTTTGCGGGCTGCTTGCTCTGGCCGGTTGCGGCGGTGGTGGCGATCGCGTGCGCCAGGCGAGCAGGCCGGCAGCGCCGCAGTGGGGCAACACCACACCCGCGGATCCGGCCGCCGCAAATGCGGTGTTGATGCGCGCCATCAGCCTGGTCGGAACGCCTTATCGCTGGGGTGGCAACAGCCCGGCCGGCGGCTTCGACTGCAGCGGCCTGGTGAACTACGTCTACCAGGACATGCTTGACCTGCGCCTGCCCCGCACCTCGCGCCAGTTGGCCGATTGGCAGGGCCCTCGAATCGCCCCGCAGCGCCTGGCGCCCGCCGACCTGGTGTTCTTTGGCGAACAGGGTGCGGTCAGCCACGTCGGTATCTATGTCGGCGAGGGCCGATTCGTGCATGCCCCCAGCACCGGCGGGACGGTTCGTCTGGACCGGCTGGACGGCGCCTGGTGGCGTGATCACTACACCGGCGCGCGCCGGGTGCTGGTCGATCGACCCAGCCAGTAAGCGTGAACCTGAATACGCTATCTCACTGAATCCATGAACGATTCTGGGACGTCGCGCACCCCGGTTTAACGAAAATTGAACCCCAAGAGGTTCTTTTTGCTTCAGGATCACGCCATCTTCACTTCTGTCAAAACCACGTGACGACACTCGACCCGACCATTCGCCGCCTTGACGCCATCCGCCGCCCACGTGCGGTTGCGGTGCTCTGCGCGTGCCTGTGGGGCGCCGCTGTGATGCCATGCCTGGCCCAGCAAACCGCCACCCCCGCCGCCACCGATGGCACCACGGTTTCGTTTACCGCTGCCACCCGCGGAGCCCCGCTGGCGATCGCCGAACCGGGCATCGCCGCAGTGGCCCCCGATCTGCGCAATGCGCCAGTCGCTGCCGGAGCGCCGACCGGCGTGGCCACCGGCAGTCGCATCCAGAACGTCCTCAAGCATGCGCTCGCGCTGCTGGGCACGCCCTACCGTTGGGGCGGCACCACCACCGATGGGTTCGACTGCAGCGGCTTGGTGGGATATGTGTTCCGAACCACTTTGGGCATCGAATTGCCGCGGGTATCACGTGACATGGTCCGCACCGGTGAACTCATCGATCGCGGCAACCTGTCGCCCGGTGACCTGGTGTTCTTCGGTCGCCGCAAGGGACGGGTCGACCACGTCGGCATCTACCTCGGCGATGGCCGCTTCGTGCATGCACCGCGCACCGGTCGTGACGTCACCGTCTCCACCCTGGAAGGCGGTTACTGGGACGGCAAGTTCCTGGAAGCACGGCGGGTCGCCGGCATCTGACCTGCGTCGCAAGGCGCTCGTTCGCGCAAGTGACTGCTCAAGCGGCTTCACGCACCGGATGCGGTTCGGCCGCTTCGCCTTCAGCGACACCCAGGTTGCTTGACGCAGCCTGGTAAATCTCGCGATCCAGCAACCCGGTTTCACGCGCGACCAGCACCGGCACCAGCATCTGCCCGGTGACATTGGTCATCGTCCGCATCATGTCCAGCACCCGGTCGATGGCATACAGATAGCCGATGGCTTCCAGCGGCAGGCCGGCTGCGCTCAGCACCACCGTCGCCATGATCACGGCGGTGCCCGGCACCCCAGCGGTGCCGAAACTGCCCAGCACCGAGGCCAGCGCAATGATCAGGTATTGCGGCAGTGACAGCTCGATGCCGGCATATTGCGAGATGAACACCGCTGCCAGCGCCGGATAGATCGCGCCACAGCCATCCATCTTGATCGTGGCTCCCAGCGGCACCGCGAACGCGGCATAGTCCCGGTCCACCCCCAGGTTATGGGTCGCGCTGCGCAACGAAGCTGGCAACGCCGCGTAGCTGCTCGAGGCAACGAAGCCCACCTGCATGCCCGGCGCGGCGCCACGGAAGAATTTCAGCGGGTTCAGGCCGTGCGCCAGCAACAGGCCGCCATACACGAAGATGATGTGGAAGGCACAGGCCGCGTACAGCGCGACCACGAAACTCAATAGCGGTCGCAATTGCTCGAAACCATAGCCGCCGACCAGCGCGGCGATCAGGCCGAACGTGCCCAACGGGGTGAACTCGAGGACGAAACGGGTGACCTGGATCATGATGTCGCTGGCCTCGCTGACCAGGGTGCGCATACCCGCGACCCGATCGCCCAGCTTCACCATCGCAAAGCCGACCAGGCCTGCAAAGAAGATCACCTGCAGCACCGTCCCGCTGCGCGGCACCAGCACTTTCATGCCCTCGGCGTTGGTGGCCGTGGCCGCACCGGACAGCGCCTGGAACGGATTGGACGGCACCAGGTTGAGGATGACGTCCAGCGCCCCGGGAATGTCCTTGGGGTGGTAGTCGGAAGCCACCTGCA
>JBDSOZ010000007.1:0-8880 GCA_039914555.1 Luteimonas sp. | reverse complement strand
TGCGCGCCTGCTCGATGCCGGCATCAGCAGCGATGGCCAGCCCTATCTTGCCCTGGAGTTCGTGGAAGGCGAGACGATCACCCAATGGTGCCGCAGTCGCGAGCTGTCACTGGATGCCCGCCTGCGGCTGTTCCTGCAGACCTGCGATGCGATCAGCCATGCCCACGCGAACCTGATCGTGCACCGCGACCTCAAGCCTTCGAACATCCTGGTAACCGCACAGGAAGAAGTGCGGTTGCTGGATTTCGGCATCGCCAAGTTACTCGATACCAACGAGCTTGCCCGCGACCAGACCAACACCGGCGTGCGCAGCTTCACCCTGCATTACGCGGCGCCGGAACAGATCCGCGGCGAGCCGGTCACCACCATGACCGACGTCTATGCGCTTGGCGTGGTGTTGCACGAACTGCTCAGCGACCAGTCCCCCTACGACCTCAAGCACCGGACCGATGCCGAGTGGGAGCAAGCGATCGTTGATGCGGATCCGGTCCGGCCTTCGGCCCTGGCGCCGCGGCGATCCGCGCGCCTGCTGGCCGGTGATCTCGACAACATCGTGCTCAAGGCCTTGGCCAAGCGACCGGAACAACGTTATTCATCGGTCGAGGCGCTGGCCCTGGACATTTCCCGCTATCGCGACGGAAAGCCGGTGATGGCACGGCCGCAAGGCCTGCGTTACCGGCTGCGCAAGTTCGCGCTCCGCCATCGCTGGGCGCTGGCAACCGCGGTGCTGGTGACACTGGTACTGGCCGCTTCGTTCCTGGTCGTGGCGTGGCAGGCGCGCCAGGCGGTGCGTGAAGCCAGTCGCGCCCAGGCGCTGCAGGATTTCGTCATTGACCTGTTCGAGCGCGCAGGCGGCGGTGCCGGGGCACCGCTGGACTTGCGCGCACTGATCGACACGGGCCTGGAACGCGGCGAACGCGAACTGGCGGGCCATCCGCGGGAGCGAGCCGAGTTGATGGGCGTGATTGCGCGGCTGCGCCTGGGCTTGGGCGACTATCTTCCGGCACGTGACCTGCTGCGCACGCAGGCACGGATCATCGACACGCTGGGCAACAGCGCGCCACCCAGCCTGCGGCTGGAGTCCGTCACCGCATCCGGACACACACAATGGTTGCTTGGCAACGAGCGCGCTTGCATTGCCGCAATGGAACCGAAATCGGCCCTGGCGCTGCGCGAGAACCGACAACTGCCGGTGCAGGTGTCCGAGTTCTGGTCACAGTTGGGGCGTTGCCATCGCGCCGCGGGTGCATCGGAAACGGCGCGTCCACTGTTCCAGCGCGCACTGGCCTTGCGCCGCGACGTGCTCCGCGACGACAACGGGGTGGTCGAGAACCTGGCCGACCTCGCCGGGCTGCAGGCCGACGGCGGCCAGGAAGTACCAGCAATGGCCAGTTACCGCAGCGCATTGCGGCAATTGCGCAGTCATAGTGGTGGTCGCCATCCGCTGGCAGTGCCGCTGTTGCGGGAGATGTGCAAGCTGCAATACCGGATGGGCGACACCGTCGGCGCCGAGCGTGATTGCAGCAGCTCGCTTACCCAGGCACTGGCCATCCACGGTGAAACGCATCCGGAAACAATCGCATCGCGGCGGGCGATGGCGATCCTGCAGACCGAGATCGGCCGTTACGCCGAGGCCGAGCAAGGCCTGCTTGCCACCCGCGCGTGGACGCTGGAACATGCCGGCGCCAACAGCGTGGACGTCGCCGATGACGATGACAGCCTGGCCCGCATCGCATGGGAGCGCGGCCAGTTCGAGCAGGCATTGGCGCTGCTGGACCGGACCATCGCCGTGTTGCAAGCGCACGGCAGCCCCACCTTGTTCGCCGATGCCCTTGCCCACCGTGCGGTCGTGCTGCACGAAATGGGTCGCGACCGCGAAGCGCGATCGGCGCTGGTGGAGGCCAGGCAAACACGCGTCAGTGCGTTGGGCACGTCGCATCCGCGCGTGGGCACAGTCGACAGCCTGCTGGGTGTCGTCGATGCTGCCCTGGGCGACGACAGGCGTGCGCTCGCCGAGCTGGTTGCAGGAGAACGCACGCTGCGTGCAAGCCTGGGAGTCACGCACCCACTGTCTCTCAACTCGCAATTGGCGCTGGCGCGCTACCAGGCTGGAAAAGGGAGCGTGGCCGCGCTTGCGCAACTGGATGCGATGGCAGCGCAACACTTGCAGCGCGAGATCGGCTTGCGCAGGATTGCATGGCAAGCCGGCATCGCGGCCGCCGCGCAGCGCTGCAAGGGCCCGCAGCGCGACCATGCAAAGGCGACGTTGCGGGCGTTGGCCGCCGAAAACCGCAATGCCCAACCCGAAGGTGGAGCCGTCGCCCGCAAGATTGCCGCGGCCCAGTCGGCTTGCCGCTAGGCTCGAATCACAACAGCGGCGCCTGCAACGGCTCGATCCCTGACTCACCACGCGCGATGCGCTTGAACTCGGCGCGCGACACCGACACGTAGCGTTCGTTGCCTCCAATCTCCACTTGCGGTCCGTCCTGGACTGCACGCCCCTGTGCATCGACCCGCACGGTCATGGTCGCCTTGCTACCGGTATGGCAGATGGTCTTGATTTCCTGCATT
The DNA here is from genome assembly GCA_039914555.1 of Luteimonas sp. Classification (GTDB taxonomy): domain Bacteria; phylum Pseudomonadota; class Gammaproteobacteria; order Xanthomonadales; family Xanthomonadaceae; genus Cognatiluteimonas. The sequence continues at coordinate 6,309 of JBDSOZ010000007.1, read as the reverse complement.
TCATCGGCCCAGGCAAGCAGGTATTGGCTGCCTTCGAACAACTCGCCGCGAAAGTCGGTGCGCAGCCCGTAACACAGCACCGGAACGCCCAGCTGGTCCACGACCTCGGTCAGCTGCCAAACCTGCGCGCGGGTCAGGAACTGGGCCTCGTCCACCAGCACGCAATGCAGGCGCCCATGGTTGTCCATGCTGTTGCGAACCATCAGCTCCAGGTCGTCGCCGGGGCCGAACGCGGTGCCGTCCGCACGCAGGCCGATGCGCGAGGACACGGTGCCACTGCCGTCGCGATGGTCCAGGCGCGGGGTCAGGATCGCAACCCGCATGCCGCGCTCGCGATAGTTGTGCGCGGACTGCAGCAAGGTGGTGGTCTTGCCCGCGTTCATCGCGGAATAGTAAAAATAGAGTTTGGCCATGCGCTGGGCGCGCCTTGCGCGCAATGGGTTGCGATGCCCCATCATCGCCTGCCGCCGCACGCCCTACAATGCATGCCATCCCCCGCACCCGGTTCCCATGCAAGGCCTCAATCCCCCCCAACGCGAGGCCGTGCTGCATGTGGATGGCCCGTTGCTGGTGCTGGCGGGTGCCGGCAGTGGCAAGACCCGGGTGATCGTTGAGAAAATCGCGCACCTGGTGGCCAGCGGGCGAATGCCGGCCAAGCGCATTGCAGCCATTACCTTTACCAACAAATCCGCACGCGAGATGCGCGAACGGGTGGCGCGCCGGCTCAAGGGCGACGCCGGCGAAGGCCTGACCCTGTGTACCTTCCATGCGCTTGGCCTGAAGCTGCTGCAGGTCGAACACACCAAGCTCGGTTTGCGCCGCGGTTTCTCGATCTTCGATGCCGAGGACAGCGCGGCCCAGTTCAAGGACTTGCTGCCGCCGGGGAGCAAGCCCGATGCGATCGAAGCGATGAAGCAACTGGTCTCGCGTGCCAAGAACGCGTGCCTGTCGCCGGAGCAGGCGGCGCTGGCCGCAGCCAGCGTGCGCGAACACGAAGCAGCGGCGATGTACCAGCGATACCAGCAACGGTTGGCGACGTTCAACGCGGTCGACTTCGACGACCTGATCCGGCTGCCGGTACAACTGTTGGAATCGGACCAAGCCTGCGTGGCGGCCTGGCGTGAGCGGATCGGCTACCTGCTGGTGGACGAATGCCAGGACACCAACGACGCCCAATACCGCCTGCTCAAGGCGCTGGCCGGGCCGCGCGGGGATTTCACCTGCGTGGGCGACGACGACCAGTCGATCTACGCCTGGCGTGGTGCCAATCCCGACAACCTGTTGCAACTGGGCGATGACTATCCTGCCCTGAAGGTGGTCAAGCTCGAGCAGAACTACCGCTGCAGCAACCGGGTCCTGCGCGCGGCCAACGCGTTGATCGCCAACAACCCGCACGAACACCCCAAGACCTTGTGGAGCGGCAACCCGGACGGCGAACGCATCCGGGTGTGGGAGTGCAAGGACGGCGCCCACGAAGCGGAAAAGGTCGCGGCCGAGATCCAGTTCCTGTCGCAGAAAAACGCAGCTGTCGACGGTGGCGCTCCGTGGAGTGACTTCTGCGTGCTGTTCCGCGGCAACCACCAGTCGCGTCCGCTGGAGAAGGCGCTGCAATTGCTGCGCGTGCCTTACCACCTCAGCGGCGGCACTGCGTTCCTGGACCGCGGCGAGGTCAAGGATGCGATGGCCTGGCTGCGACTGGTGGCCAATCCGGACGATGATGCCGCGTTCCTGCGCGCGGTGACTTCGCCATCTCGCGGCGTTGGCGGCACCACCCTGGCGAAGCTGGCGGAACTCGCGCAGCACGCGCATTTGCCGCTGGCACGCGCCGCTGATTCAATCGCCCTGCTCAAGCAACTGCCATCACGCTCCAGCAACGCATTGCAGGAGTTCGCCGCCATCGTCCGCGGGCTGCGCGCCGACGCCGCGAAATTGGGGCCCGCCGAGTTGGTGCGCAAGCTCAACGCGCGCAGCGGCTTGTTGGAAACCCTGCGCGCGCAGTGCAAGGACGAGGCCCACTTCCAGGCCCGCAGGCGCAACCTCGACGAACTCGCCGACTGGTTCGACGGCAGTTACGCCACCCGGGGTGGGAGCACCGGCCCCGGCGAACTTGCCGCGGCACTGGCGTTGCTGTCGCATGCCGACAAGGGCGACGCCGGCAACCAGGTGCGGCTGATGTCCTTGCACGCGGCCAAGGGCCTGGAATTTCGCTACGTGTTCATCGTCGGGGTCGAGGACGGCAACCTGCCGCATGAGGCCAGCATCGAGGAAGGCCGCCTGGACGAGGAGCGGCGCCTGTTCTACGTCGGCATCACCCGTGCCAAGGAAGCGCTGTGGTTGTCACATGCGCGCGAAGCACAGCGCTGGGGCAGTCGGCTGCGGCTGTCACCGAGCCGGTTCATCGACGAGTTGCCGGCCGCCGAGCTGCAACGCGACGGCGCCGACCCGGTTGCCGATGCCGAGCGAAAAGCCGAACGTGCCAGCGCCGGCTTCGCTGCGATCAAAGCCTTGTTGGACCCCCCGTAGGAGCGGTCCATGGCCGCAATATCCCGCCATCGCGGCCATGGGCCGCTCCTACGACGTTAGACTCCGGGCTTGTCGTTCCCGGAGCCCAGCCACCATGCACCTCGTCCTGTCTCGCTTGTCCGCGCAGTCCGTCACCGTGCTAGCCGCGATGCTGCTGGGCGGCTGCATGACGGTCACCACCCACGGCGACCCCGCTGCGGCCACCGCAAATGCCAGTGCCACTGGCGCCTACATCGTGCATGCGCCGCCACCACACGACGGTCTCAATGCCACGGCCTGGTTCCAGAAATCGGTCGAACGCGACCTGGTGTACGGCAGCATCTATCGCGCTGCCGGTGAACACCTGGCCGCAGCCCTGGCCGACAAGTCCTGGGATGCACTGCCCCGAGGCGACCGCAGCAACGACGCAAGCGCATTGCCGCCGGCGATCATCGTCGACATCGACGAAACGGTCCTCGACAACTCCTACAGCCAGGTGCGGCAGATCCGCGACGGCGTGGACTTCAACGAGACCGACTGGGCGCAGTGGGTGCAGCAGGGCGCGGCGACACCCTTGCCGGGTGCACTGGCGTTCCTGCGTGCGGCCGCCGACCAGGGCGTCACCGTGTTCTACATCAGCAATCGCAAGGCCAACCTGACCCAGGCCAGCTTCGACAACCTGCGCGCGGTTGGCTTCCCGATCACCGACGCCAGCCAGGTGCTGGGCAATGGTGTCGTGGTCGAAGGCTGCGAGCAGCACGGTTCGGACAAAGGCTGCCGGCGCGAATGGGTTGGACGCCGCTTCCGGGTCCTGATGCAGTTCGGTGACCAGGTCGGGGACTTCGTCAACATCGCATCCAATACCGAGGAAGGCCGCCGCGCCGCCATCACCCCGTACCTGGGTTGGGTTGGCCAACGCTGGTGGGTGTTGCCGAACCCGATGTACGGATCCTGGGAGCCGGCGTTGTTCGGCAACGACTGGAACTTGCCGCCGGCGGCGCGACGCGCGGCCAAGGAAGCGGCGCTCGAGGACCTCCGATAGCAGCCGCCATGGGACTGCCTCGCGCCTGCATCGTGGTCTTGCTTGGCGTATGCCTGGCGATGGCTGGCTGCCGCCAGGAAGGCGCGGGGGTCACGGTCGCGGCTCCGGCCGATCCGCTGGCCGCGCGCAAGCCGGCGCAGGCCGTCCGCCAGTTGACCGCGCACTTGCGCGCCAACGAACTGGACGCGTTTGCCCGGGAAGCCGTGCCACCCGCGGTGCATGCGCGGCTGGTGGTGGCCTGGCGCGAAGGTCGCACGCGCTGGCCGCTGGACGAGCTGCCGTTCGGACGGCGCTTGCCGGCCATGCTCGCGAGCCTGTCGGCGCCAGGCTCGGAGCAGACCTTGCAACGGACCTTTGATCGGCAGTTTGCCGGTGCCGGCCGCGACCTGCGTTCTGCGGCGACCGCCCTGGGCCAGTTTGGCGCCCAGTACGTGGCGACCCAGGGTGACTACAGCGACGACGAGCGCCAGCATTACGGCCAGTTGATCGCTGCCGCGAGCCAGTGGGGCCTGCGCGCTCCGCTGGCTGACCGTGCCCGGGCGCAGCAAGCCATCGCCGAACTGGCCAAGGCTGCGCGTGGCACCCGACTGGATTCGGACGCCGCTTTCCAAGCCGCCGGGCTCGAGGCCAGCCTGGCCCGGATCGGACCGTTTGCTGCCGCGCTGAAGCATGCCCTCACGCGCTACGGCCTGGACCTGGACGCCGACCTGGGCACCCTGGAGGCCACCCTGCTGCAACAAACCGGGGACCAGGCCCGGGTGCGGATGCGCTACCGCCTGGCGGGCCAGGACATCGATACCGTGGTGTCCTTGCGCCGGATCGACGGGCGCTGGTACCTGTCCGACTACCTGCGCCATGCCGAGGCTGCGCTGAAGCGGCGATAATGCCCGCGATGCCGACCCAGCCCAATCTTCCTTTCGGCGAGCCTGCAAGCGCCGCGCCCGCTCCCGTCCAGCGCACCGGCTATCGGGGCCAACAAAGCCGCCAGCCCTGGTGGGGACGACTGCTGGGCAAATTGCTGGAACCCTGGATCGGGCTGAAGATCGAACCCGCCACCGGGCCAGACCCCGATCCCCGGCCGGTCTGCTACGTGATCGAGGATTACGGCCTGTCCAACGCGCTGATCCTGGATCGCGCCTGCCGCGAGGCCGACCTGCCGTCGCCACTGCGGCCGCTGCCGGGCGACCCGTTGGGACGCAAGCGCGCCTACGTGGCGTTGTCCCGACGCAACGCCGGCAGCACCTTCAATCGCGCCGCCAACCTCGCCAGCAACAAACCGATGCTGGCGGTGAAGACCCACTCGGGCTCGCTGGCGCGCCTGATCCAGGCCCACCGCACCGACCCCAGCCTGGACGTGCAGCTGGTGCCGGTGTCGATCTTTGTCGGGCGCTCGCCGGACAAGCAGAGCGGCTGGTTCTCGGTGTTGTTCTCGGAGAACTGGGCCATGGTCGGTCGCTTCCGGCGGCTGCTGGCGATCCTGCTCAATGGCCGCGACACCCTGGTGCAATTTGCGGCGCCGGTGTCGGTGCGGGCGCTGCTGGCCGAAGACCTGGATCCCGAACGGACCGTGCGCAAGTTGTCGCGGGTACTGCGGACCCACTTCCATCGCATCCGCGAGGCGATCATCGGGCCGGACCTGTCGACGCGCCGCCTGCTGGTGGACAAGGTGCTGGCAGCCGAGGCGGTGCGCGAGGCCATCGCCGACCAGGCCCGTCGGGACAAGAGCAATCCCGAGACCGCCTGGAAGAAGGCGCACGCAATCGCCTACGAGATCGCCGCCGACTATTCGCACCCGGTGGTGCGCTCGGCGTCGTTCCTGCTCACTTCGGTGTGGAACCGGATTTACCGCGGGGTGCTGGTCCACCACCTGGATTCAGTCAAGCAGGTTGCCCCCGGGCACGAAGTCATCTACGTGCCCAGCCATCGCAGCCACATGGATTACCTGCTGCTGAGCTACCTGCTTTACACCCGCGGGATCGTGCCGCCGCACATCGTCGCCGGCATCAACCTCGACCTGCCGGTGCTTGGCACCCTGCTGCGCAAGGGTGGCGCGTTCTACATCCGCCGCTCGATCCGCGGCAGCGCGTTGTACTCGGCGATCCTGGGCGAGTACGTCGCCCAGCTGGTTTCCGGCGGCTACTCGATTGAATATTTCATCGAAGGTGGGCGCTCGCGCACCGGACGGCTGTTGCAACCCAAGGGCGGGATGCTGGCGATGACCGTGCGCGCCTACCTGCGCCAACCAACCCGGCCGGTCCTGTTCCAGCCGGTGTACATCGGCTACGAAAAACTCATGGAAGGCGACAGCTACCACGAAGAGCTCACCGGCAAGACCAAGGAGCGTGAATCGATCTTCGGACTGCTGTTGGGGATTCCAAAGGTGCTGCGCAGCAACTACGGCCAGGTCGTGGTGAACTTTGGCGAACCGGTGATGCTCGACGCGATGCTCGCCACGCATGCGCCGGAATGGGATCGTACGCCGCTGGCGGACGGTGATCGGCCCGACTGGCTGTCCACCACGGTCGACGCCACCGCCGAACAGATCCAGGTCCACGTCAATCGCGCTGCCGACGTCAATCCAGTCAACCTGTTGGCGCTGGCCTTGTTGTCGACGCCCAAGCACGCGATGGGCGAAGCCGACCTGTTGGCGCAGATCACGCTGTCAAAGACCTTGCTGTCCGAAGTGCCCTATGGCGACCGCGTCACCGTCACCCCGCACTCGCCCGAGCAGATCGTCGCGCACGGCGAGGAAATCGCGATGTTGA
>JBDSOZ010000175.1:0-8116 GCA_039914555.1 Luteimonas sp. | reverse complement strand
GGTTGCGCTGGCCATGCGCGCGGTACCGTCAGCCTTCGTAGCGGACCGAGAGGATCTCGTATTCGCGCTGGCCGCCGGGGGCGTCGATGGTAATCACATCGCCTTCGAACTTGCCGATCATCGCCCGTGACACCGGCGAAGAAATCGCAATCAGGCCTTGCTTGATGTCGGCCTCGAGGTCGCCGACGATCTGGTAGGACTTCTGTTCTTCGGTATCGGTGTCGACCAGCACCACGGTGGCACCAAACACCACCTTGGAACCGACATTCAGGGTCGAGACGTCAATCAACTGGGCGTTCGACAGTTCCGATTCCAACTGTTTGATCCGGCCTTCAATGAAGCCCTGCTGCTCACGGGCAGCATGGTATTCGGCGTTCTCCTTGAGATCGCCGTGTGCGCGCGCCTCGGCAATCGCCTGGATCACCTCTGGACGCTTGACCGACTTCAATTCGTCGAGTTCAGCGCGCAGCCGCAGCGCGCCGCGGGTGGTCATGGGTGCTTGCATCTTGGTTGTCCTCAGCCGCCGAGACCGGCGTGCAATTCCTGCAGCGACCATACCGGGCCGCTGTCACGGAAGTCCAGCGAATGCAGCAGGGCCCGGGCCCCGGACACGGTGGTCGAATACGTCACCCGCGCCTGCAAGGCTTCGCGCCGGATCGAGAACGAGTCGGCAATGGCCTGGCGTCCCTCGGTGGTATTGACGATGTAGGCGATTTCGCCGTTCTTGATCAGGTCGACGATATGCGGCCGGCCTTCGATCACCTTGTTCACCGTTTCGCATTCCAGCCCGTGCTGTTGCAGGAACGCAGCGGTGCCGCGGGTAGCAACCAGGGTATTGCCGCGGCGGATCAGGTCGCGGGCCACCACCAGCACTTTCTGTTTGTCCGGGTCACGCACCGAGATGAAGACCTTGCCAGCGGACGGCGCACGGATGTTGGCGGCTTCCTCGGCGCGCGCAAACGCCGCACCAAAGCTGCGGCCCACGCCCATGACCTCGCCGGTCGAGCGCATCTCCGGCCCCAGGATCGGGTCCACGCCCTGGAACTTGGCAAACGGAAACACCGCTTCCTTGACGCTGTAATAGTCAGGCACGACCTCGACCGTGGCGCCCTGCTCGGCCAGGGTCATGCCCGCCATGCAGCGCGCCGCAATCCGGGCCAGCGACACGCCGGTGGCCTTGGACACGAACGGCACCGTGCGCGACGCGCGCGGGTTGACCTCGAGCAGGTAAACCGTGGCTGTGCCGTCGCCGTCATGCTGTACCGCGAACTGGGTATTCATCAAGCCCACGACCTTGAGTGCGCGCGCGAGCGCAACCACCTGCTCACGCAACTGGTCCTGGACGTCCATCGGCAAAGAATACGGCGGCAGCGAACACGAGGAATCGCCTGAATGCACCCCGGCTTCCTCGATGTGCTCCATCACCCCGCCAATCAGTACGTTGCCGTCCTTGTCGGCGATGACGTCCACGTCGACCTCGATCGCATGGTCGAGGAATCGGTCGAGTAGCACTGGGGAATCGTTGGACACCTTGACCGCATCGCGGATGTAGCGCGACAGGTCCGCATCCGAATGCACCACTTCCATCGCGCGACCACCGAGCACGTAGCTGGGACGCACGACCAGCGGATAGCCTATTTCGCGCGCGAGCACCAAGGCCTCCTCGGGGTTGCGCGCGGTGCGGTTGGGCGGCTGCTTCAACCCGAGGTCCTGGACCAGCTTCTGGAAGCGTTCGCGGTCCTCTGCAAGGTCGATGCTGTCTGGACTCGTACCAATGATCGGCACGCCATTGTCCTGCAGTGCCTGGGCCAACTTCAGCGGAGTCTGGCCGCCGTACTTGACGATCACTCCGACCGGTTTCTCCAGTTCGACGATCTCGAGCACGTCCTCGAGCGTCAGCGACTCGAAGTACAGCCGATCCGAGGTGTCGTAATCGGTCGAGACGGTCTCGGGGTTGCAGTTGACCATGATCGTTTCATAGCCGTCCTCGCGCAGCGCGAGCGCGGCATGCACGCAGCAATAGTCGAACTCGATGCCCTGGCCGATGCGGTTGGGACCGCCGCCGAGGACCATGATCTTGCGCCGGTCGGTCGGTTGCGCTTCGCACTCATCCTCGTAGGTCGAGTACAGATAAGCGGTGCTGGTGGCGAATTCGGCGGCGCAGGAGTCGACCCGCTTGTACACCGGGCGCACGCCGAAGGCCTTGCGCAGGGCGCGCACGGCGGACTCGCCGGTCCCCACCAGCGTAGCCAGGCGGGCGTCGGAGAAACCCTTGCGCTTGAGCGCGCGCAACCGCCGCGCGTCGAGCGCGTCGATGCCTGCCGCCGCAACCTCGCCCTCGATCGACACCAACTCCTGGATCTGGTCGAGGAACCAGGGGTCGACGAACGACAGTGCAAACACGTCCTCGACGCTCATGCCGGCGCGGAATGCGTCGGCCAGGTAAAAGATCCGCTCCGGGCCAGCTTCCTTGACCTCGCGACGCAAGGTCGCCAGCTCGGCATGATCCGCGAGGTCCAGGCCGGTCGAGTCGAGCCCGGTCTTGCCGGTCTCCAGGCAGCGCAATGCCTTTTGCAACGATTCCTGGAAGGTGCGGCCAATCGCCATCACCTCGCCCACCGACTTCATCTGGGTGGTCAGCCGCGCATCGGCGGTCGGGAACTTCTCGAATGCAAACCGCGGGATCTTGGTCACGACGTAATCGATGCTTGGCTCGAACGACGCCGGGGTCAGGCCACCGGTGATCTCGTTCCTCAGTTCGTCAAGCGTGTAGCCCACCGCCAGCTTGGCCGCGACCTTGGCGATCGGAAAACCAGTTGCCTTGGAGGCCAGTGCCGAAGAACGCGACACCCGCGGGTTCATTTCAATCACTACTACCCGGCCGTCCTCGGCATTGATGCCGAACTGGACATTGGAGCCGCCAGTATCCACACCGATCTTGCGCAGCACCGCGATCGAGGCGTCGCGCAGGCGCTGGTATTCCTTGTCGGTCAGGGTCTGCGCCGGTGCCACCGTGATCGAGTCACCGGTATGCACGCCCATCGGGTCCAGGTTTTCGATCGAGCAGACGATGATGCAGTTGTCCGCAGTGTCGCGGACCACTTCCATCTCGAACTCCTTCCAACCCAGCACCGATTCCTCGACCAGGATTTCGTGCACCGGCGACATCTCGATCCCGCGCCTGGCGATCTCCTCGAACTCTTCCTTGTTGTAGGCAATGCCGCCACCAGTGCCGCCCAAGGTGAATGACGGGCGGATGATGGTGGGATAACCCACCCGGGTCTGGATGTCGACGGCCTGCTCGAAGGTGCGCGCGACCTCGGCCTTGGGGCAGTCCAAGCCGATCTCGGCCATCGCGATCCTGAACAGCTCGCGGTCTTCGGCCATGCGGATGGCATCGCGCGAGGCACCAATCAATTCGACTCCATGGCGCTCGAGCACGCCGTGGTCGGCCAGGTCCAGCGCGCAGTTGAGGGCGGTCTGTCCACCCATGGTCGGCAGCAACGCGTCGGGCTTTTCCTTCGCGATGATCCTCTCGACCGACTGCCAATTGATCGGCTCGATATACACCGCGTCGGCCATCGAGGGGTCGGTCATGATCGTGGCGGGATTGCTGTTGACCAGCACCACCCGATAGCCTTCGTCGCGCAGCGCCTTGCACGCCTGGGCGCCGGAGTAGTCGAACTCGCAAGCCTGCCCGATCACGATCGGGCCGGCGCCGATGATCAGGACGGTCTTGATGTCAGTCCGCTTTGGCATGTCAGCGCGCTCCCATTGACGCTATGAAGCGATCGAACAGGTAGCCGACCTCGTGCGGACCCGGACTCGCCTCGGGATGGCCCTGGAACGAGAACGCCGGCGCGTCGGTCAAGGCAAAGCCCTGGTTGGAACCGTCGAACAGCGAGCGATGGGTAATCCGCACATTCTTCGGCAAGGTCGCTTCGTCAACCGCGAAGCCGTGGTTCTGGCTGCTGATCAGGACGCGCCCGGTGTCGGTGTCGATGACCGGATGGTTGGCGCCGTGGTGTCCGAACTTCATCTTCAAGGTCTTCGCACCGATGGCCAGCGCGAGGATCTGGTGTCCAAGGCAAATTCCGTAGAGCGGAAGCTTGTGTTCAAGGAATTCTCGGGTCGCGGCAATCGCGTAGTCGCAGGGCTGCGGATCGCCCGGACCGTTGGACAGGAACACGCCATCGGGTTTGAGTGCAAACACGTCCGCAGCCGGCGTCTGCGCCGGTACCACGGTCAGGTCGCAACCACGCTCGGCCAGCATGCGCAGGATATTGGTCTTGACCCCGAAGTCGTAGGCCACCACGTGGAATCGGCCACCGCCAACGACATACTCGTTGCTGTCGAGGTCCAGGCGCCCGGCGTTCCAGCGATAGGCCTCGCGCACACTCACTTCCTTGGCCAGGTCCATGCCATCGAGTCCGGGAAACTTGCGCGCGGCCTCGATGGCCGCATCCACGTCAATTGCATCACCAGCCATCAGGGTGCCGTTCTGGGCGCCGCGATCACGCAACAGACGCGTGAGCTTGCGGGTGTCGATGCCACTGATGGCGACCACGCCACGTTCGCGCAGCCACTCCGGCAAGGCCACCTCACTGCGCCAGCTCGAAGGTCGCCTCGGCACGTCGCGGACAATCAGGCCCGCGGCCCAGGCCTGACGTGATTCATCGTCTGCCGGGTTACAGCCGGTGTTGCCGACATGCGGGTAGGTCAACGTCACCAGTTGGCGGGCATAGGACGGATCGGTGAGGATCTCCTGGTAGCCGGTCATGGCGGTGTTGAACACCACTTCGCCCACGGACAGGCCGGTCGCGCCTACGGAATCACCCTCGAATACGGTGCCGTCTTCGAGAGCCAGGATTGCGGGGTGGGTCACGGGAATTCGCCTACGTCGGGTTGCAAAAAACCACCGACGCGGTGCTGGACCGGCCGGAGGCGATTGGAATCAGGCGAGCGAGAATGATACCGGCGCAGGCGCCTCGACGCCAGCACCACGACTTCAACCCTGTTGCTACAGCAGGTCAGCCAGCCGGTAGGCGCCGGGTTCGCGTCCCGCCAGGCGCGAGGCGGCGTGCAGGGCGCCACGGGCGAAAATATCGCGGTTGCTGGCGCGGTGTACCAGTTCCAGGCGTTCTCCCAATCCGGTGAATTGGACGCTGTGTTCACCGACGATGTCACCGGCACGCAGCGAGGTGTAACGCGGCGTCGCACCGCCCTGCCCTGCAGCGGCACCCAGCGTCAGCGCAGTACCCGAAGGCGCATCTTGCTTACCCGAATGGTGCACTTCGACGATGTCGCAGTCCCAAGCTGGAAGCGCGCGTGCCGCACGTTCAACCAGGTCGCCCAACACCGCCACCCCCAGGCTGAAATTGGACGCCCACAGCACCGGAATGGAGGTGGCCGCGACCGCCAGCGCGTCGAGTTGTTGCTGGCTGAGCCCGGTGGTCCCCGACACCAATGCAGCACGGCGCGAAACGCACAGCGCAAGCACCGGGTCGAAGGCATCGGCCAGGCTGAAGTCGACCGCGACGTCGAACTCCGGGGCGCCGTTGAGTTCCGTGGCGGCAAACTGCGGCACACCGTCGACCACCCGCTGCGCCGGTTGGCGCGAGACTGCGGCAATCACGGCGCAATTGCCCGGCGACGACGCGCACAGCCGCAGCAGCGCCTGGCCCATGCGACCGGAGGCACCGTGGATCAGTATTCGCAGGGGTTTATCCATGGCGGAAGGCTAGCAGGGATCGCGGCCATGGGCCGCTGCTAGGAGACCATGCGGTCCCAGAAGCCTTTCATGCCATCCAGGAAGGTGCTGGCCTTGGGTGAATGCTTGCGCGCGCTGTCACCGACAAACGTGGCCTCGAACTTTTCCAGCAGCTCGCGTTGCTCGCTGGTGAGGTTGACCGGTGTTTCAACCACCGCCTTGCAGTACAGGTCGCCCGGGCGACGACTGCGCACGGATTTGACGCCCTTGTCCCGCAGGCGAAATACCTTGCCAGTCTGGGTTTCGGCGGGGATCCGCAATTCGACCTCACCTTCCAGGGTCGGCACGCGGATGCTGTCGCCCAGTGCGGCTTGCGAGATCCGGATCGGCACGTCGCAATGCAGGTCATCGCCCTCGCGCACGAAGATGTCATGCGGGCGCACCCGCACTTCGACATACAGGTCGCCTGGCGGCGTACCCGACGGCCCGGCCTCGCCCTCGCCTGCCAAGCGGATGCGGTCACCGTTGTCGACGCCGGCGGGGATCTTCACCGACAATACTTTCTCGTCCTCGACCCGGCCATTGCCGTGGCACTGCGGACATGGGCTCGCGATGGTCTGGCCACGCCCCGCGCAGTGCGGGCACGGCTGCTGCATGGTGAACGGACCACGTTGCATCCGCACCTGGCCGCGGCCTAGGCAGGTAGCGCAGGTCTCCAGCTTGCCGTCTTCCGAACCGCTGCCATTGCATGGCGCACAAGCCGCGAGCGTCGGCACTTCGATCCGTTTCTCGATCCCGGCCACGGCTTCTTCGAGGTCGAGCTCCATCACGTAGCCGATGTCCGCACCGCGACGCGCGCCGCGGCCTGGTCCACCGCCACCAAAAATATTGCCGAAAATGTCGCCGAAAATGTCGCCCATGTCGGCATAGCCGGCACTGGGGCCACTACCACCGCCGCCACCCATGCCCTGTTCAAACGCCGCATGGCCATGGGCGTCGTACATCCGGCGCTTGCCGGCATCCGACAACACCTCGTACGCCTCTTTTGCGTCCTTGAAGGACTCCAGTGCCGCGGCGTCGCCCGGATTGCGGTCCGGATGGTGCTTCATCGCACAACGCCGGTACGCCTTCTTCAACTCTTCGTCGGAGGCATTGCGGGCAACGCCCAGGACTTCGTAGTAATCGCGCTTGCTCATCGTTCCCCGTCACATGCAGCGGTGCCCGCGCCAACCGTCATCCCCCACCCGGCACGGGCACCTTCACTTGCCTCGTCAACTGCTCGGTCGACACCGCGGCGACTTACTGCGCCTGACCGTCATCCTTCACTTCGGTGAACTCGGCGTCAACGACGTCTTCATTGCGTGGGGCTCCATCGCCTGCGGCACCGGCCTCCGGGGCGCCCTGCTGCGCGGCAGCGGCGGCGGCGAACAATGCCTGGCCCGCTTCTTCCAGCGCCTTTGAACGGGTTTCGATCTGGGCCTTGTCGTCTCCCTTCATCGCGGTCTCGACGTCGGCAATCGCAGCCTCGGCGCGGCCAATGACATCGCCGCCAACCTTGTCGCCGTTGTCCTTGATCGCGCTGCGGGTGGCATGGATCAGGGCATCGGCCTGGTTGCGAGCCTGCACCAGATCATGGAATTTCTTGTCTTCCTCGCGGTTGGCTTCGGCGTCCTGCACCATCCGTTGGATCTCTTCATCCGACAGGCCCGACCCGGCCTTGATCTCGACCTTCTGTTCCTTGCCGGTCTTCTTGTCCTTGGCCGACACATGCAGGATGCCGTTGGCGTCGATGTCGAACGACACCTCGACCTGTGGCATGCCGCGCTGCGCCGGTTCGATCCCGGACAGGTCGAAACGAGCCAGCGACTTGTTGTAGCGGGCCTGCTCGCGCTCACCCTGCAGCACATGCACGGTGACCGCGGACTGGTTGTCCTCGGCAGTGCTGAAGGTCTGCGCGGCCTTGGTCGGGATCGTGGTGTTCTTCTCGATGATCTTGGTCATCACCCCACCCAGGGTTTCGATGCCCAGGCTCAGCGGGGTCACGTCGAGCAGCAGCACGTCCTTGACGTCGCCCTGCAGCACGCCACCCTGGATCGCGGCACCAACCGCCACGGCCTCGTCGGGGTTGACGTCCTTGCGCGGTTCCTTGCCGAAGAACTCGGTGACCGCCTGTTGCACGCGCGGCATCCGGGTCTGGCCGCCGACCAGGATCACTTCGTTGACGTCGCTGGCGCGCAAGCCGGCGTCGTTGAGCGCGATCCGGCACGGCTCGATCGTCTTCTTGACCAGGTCGTCGACCAGCGACTCGAGCTTGGCCCGGGTCAGCTTGATGTTGAGGTGCTTCGGACCAGCCGCATCGGCAGTAACGTACGGCAGGTTCACTTCGGTCTGCTGCGCGGTCGACAG
>JBDSOZ010000174.1:0-3187 GCA_039914555.1 Luteimonas sp. | reverse complement strand
CGGTGATCACGCCCGAAGGCTGCGCCTCGATCCTGTGGAAGACCGCGGACAAGGCCAAGGACGCCGCCGAGCAACTCGGGCTCACCGCCGGACGCCTGAAAGCCCTGGGCCTTGTCGACAAGGTCGTGCGCGAGCCGATTGGGGGGGCGCATCGCAACCCGATGCAGATGGCCAAGCGACTCAAGGCCGTGCTGCTGAACGAGCTGGACACGCTGGAATCCATGCCGATCGACCAACTGCTGCAGCGACGCTACGAGCGACTGCGCAGCTACGGCGCCTACGAAGCCGCCTGAACTGCCGGGGCCCGGGATGTCCGACATCATCCTCAGCAAACCCAAGCTTCCTGCGGGCGTTGCCGACGCGGCCAGCGGGATCCTGCTCGGGCTGAGCGGTGGCGTCGACTCGATCGTTTTACTGCAGCTGTTGGCATCACCGCCGCGGCCATTCCCGGCACTGCCGTTGCGTGCGATCCACGTCCACCATGGGCTGGATCCGGCAGCCGATGCATGGGCCACGCAGTGCCAGGCCCGATGCGACACCTTGGGCGTCCCATTGCAAATCGTGCATGTCGCGGTCACCCATGCCAGCGGCCTGGGTCGCGAAGCCGCCGCGCGCGCGGTGCGCCATGCCGCATTCGTGGCGGCACTGGGCGATGGTGAGGTCCTCACCCTGGCCCACCATCGCGATGACCAGGCTGAAACCTTCCTGTTGCGTGCCTTGCGCGCGTCCGGGCCGGACGGGCTCGCGGCGATGGCGCACTGGCGCGTGCATGCCAATGGCTGGCTCTGGCGACCGTTGCTGACGCAGCCACGCGCAGCACTGTTGGCGTATGCAAACAGTCACCAGCTGCAATGGATCGAGGATCCGTCCAATTCGGATTCAAGCCTGGACCGGAATTTCCTGCGCCAGCACCTGATGCCGCTGTTGCGTCAACGCTGGCCGCATGCGGCCGCTGCATTCGCGCACAGTGCCGGATTGTGTGCCGAGGCGACGGCATTGCTCGACGACGAGGACGGAGTCGCATTGCTAGCCGCAGGCGCCGGTGTCGATACCTTGCAGGTTTCGATGCTGCTGGCGCAGCCGGCGCCGCGGCGCGCACGGATGCTGCGTCGCTGGTGCGCAGGCCTGGGCTTGGCACCGTTGCCCGCTGCCGGCATTGCAGCAATCGAGGCCGATCTGTTGCAGGCAGCAGCGGATGCCCATGCGGAGTTCGCATGGGCGGGGGCGCGTGTACGGCGTTGGCGCGATCTGTTGCACGCGGGATGGGTGCGCGAACCACTGCCACGCGATTGGACCCAAGCGTGGGACGGGCGCGCGCCGCTGCCGTTGCCGGCAGGCGGCGCATTGCAACTCAATGGCGTCGACCAATTCGATGCGCAGGTCCGCGTGCATGCCCGCCAGGGCGGCGAGCGGATCGTGCTGGCGGGGCGCGCCCACAGCCATGCCCTCAAGCACGTGCTGCAGGAACATGGGGTACCGCCGTGGCTGCGCGAACGACTGCCGCTGCTGTCGTCGGCCGATGGTGTCGTGCTTGCCGCCGCCGACCGCGTCAATTCCGGCGCCTTCGACGCCTGGCTCCGCAACAACCAGGCCAGCGTGGCCTGGACCCCATGGGAGCGGTAAACTTCCGCCATGGCCAGCAAGCCCGCACCCTCGCCCGTCGCCGACTTCGAACTCTCGCTTGATGCGCTGGAACAGCTCGTCGAGAAGATGGAGCACGGCGACATGAGCCTGGAAGAATCTCTGGCCGCCTACGAATCCGGCGTTGGCCTGTACCGCCGGTGCCAGACCGCGCTGGAGCAGGCCGAGCTGCGCGTGCGCCTGCTCGCTGACCCGGAAGATGCCGGTGCCGCGCAGCCGTTTCCCGCAGCCGGTGGGCACGACACCAGCGATGGCTGAGGCGGCCGCGACCGCGTGCCATGCGCAATGGCAGACACGGGTCGAAGCCACGCTCGCCGCCGCCCTGGGCGAACCAGGATCCGACTCCGGGCGCCTGCATGCTGCCATGCGCCATGCGGTGCTTGATGGCGGCAAGCGCATGCGCCCGTTGCTGGTCTATGCCACCGGTACTGCGTTTGGTTGCGAACCCGCCGCCCTCGACCATGCGGCCGCGGCAGTCGAATTGATCCATGCGTATTCGTTGGTCCACGATGACCTGCCGGCGATGGACGATGATGCCTTGCGCCGCGGCAAGCCGACGGTGCACATCGCCTTTGGCGAAGCCACCGCGATCCTTGCCGGCGATGCCTTGCAATCGCTGGCCTTCGAGCTGCTCGCACGCGCACCCCAAGCCGTGCCAGCACGGGTGGAGATGCTGCTCTAGCTGGCGACCGCGGCCGGTGCGCGCGGGATGTGCGGTGGCCAGGCGTTGGATATCGACGCCACGGGACGCCCCATCTCGTTAGACGAACTGCAGCGATTGCACGCGCTGAAAACCGGCGCCTTGTTGCGCGCGTCGGTGCGCCTGGGCGCGATCGCCGCCGGCGTTGACGCCGAAGCGCGCAAGCACCTGGATGCCTTTGCCGATGCGCTGGGGCTCGCGTTCCAGGTCCGTGACGACCTGCTGGACGTCCAGGGCGACAGCGCCACCCTGGGCAAGACCGCCGGCAAGGACTTGGCCCAGGACAAGGCCACGTTCCCGTCGCTTTTGGGCATCGATGCCTCATTGGCGCGTCTGGAGGCGTTGCGGATGGACATGGACCGGGCATTGGCACCCTTCGGTGCCCGGATCGCGCCACTTGCGGCGCTCGGGCGCAAGGCAATCGATCGCAACCACTGAATCGGGGGATCTGCGACCTCAAGAGCGAGCAGCCTGACCTCGCAGGTCGCGTGGTGATGGTTGGCTACACCGCGGCCGGCCGCAGCGATGCCAAACCAACCCCGGTCAATGCAGCCATGCCCGGGGTCGAGGTGCACGCCGAAGCGACCGAAGCGCTGTTGTCCGGAAGCGCCATCTGGATGCGGCCGGCCGGATTCTCGGCGCGGTTCCACTCTGGAACGACGCCGCCACGCAGCAGCGGGTCAACGTGATCGGGCGCTGGATCGCGACGCATACGAACCGCGGGATGATGCATGCATGCGAAGGCATGGATGCATCGGCGTGCTACTTCACCAGGCGCAGGGTGAAAGGATAGCGGTAGCGCTCGCCCTGGTTGGCCTTGATTGCGGCAATGATGGTGAACACCAC
>JBDSOZ010000169.1:0-4569 GCA_039914555.1 Luteimonas sp. | reverse complement strand
TGGTCGAACGCCCTATCCCCACTGCGGGAGTGGGGCAGATGCTGCTGCGCACCGAGTTTCTTTCGCTGGATCCTTACATGCGCGGGCGCATGAGCGATGCGGCGTCCTACGCCGAGCCGGTCGAGATTGGCGCCGTCATGGTCGGAGGCACGGTAGCCCGCGTGGTCGAGTCCAACCTCAAGGGGTTTGCAGCGGGCGACTGGGTGCTCAGCTACAACGGCTGGCAGGACTACGCGGTATCCGATGGCACCGGCGTCACCCCACTGGGCGCAGCGCCGGCGCATCCATCGTGGACACTGGGCATCCTCGGGATGCCCGGATTCACCGCCTGGGCGGGGCTCACCCAGATCGGCAAGCCCAAGCCCGGCGAAACCATTGCGGTTGCTGCCGCAACTGGCCCGGTCGGGGCGACCGTCGGCCAGATCGGCAAGTTGCTCGGCTGCCGAGTCGTTGGCATCGCCGGCGGTCCGGACAAGTGCGCGTACTCGCTGGACATATTGGGATTTGACGCTTGCATCGACCACAAGGCGGCCGACTTCGTCGAACAACTGGCGCAGGCCTGTCCGCAAGGGATCGACGTCTATTTCGAAAACGTCGGCGGCAAGGTGTTTGATGCTGTGTTGCCACTGCTCAATCCCAATGCGCGCATTCCGTTATGCGGACTGGTGTCCCAATACAACGCCAGCCAACTGCCCGAGGGGCCGGACCGGATGAATTGGCTGCTGGGTCAATTGTTGAGCAAGAAGATCCTGATCCACGGCTTCATCATCTTTGACAGCTTCGGCCATCTGTACCCGGAGTTCGCCCAGGTCATGGGCGACTGGATCGGGAGCGGCAAGATCAAGTATCGGGAGGAGATCATCGATGGCCTGGAAGCGGCACCAGCCGCCTTCATCGGCCTGCTCAAAGGGGACAATTTTGGCAAGCGCGTGATCCGGGTCGGCTGACGGCTGAGGCAAGCTTGCCGCTGGCGGCGCCCTCAGACTGCCCCTAAACTCGCGGCTTCTCGCTGGGGGATGCGCGATGGCATTGCCAACCACTGTTCCGCATCCGTTGCGGCGACCCGACGCGCAGCAGCGCACGACCTTGTTGATCCTGCTGGGACTCGCGCTGGCACGTTTGCTGCTGCATCTGTTTGCCAACGTCAACTACGGCTTCCATCGCGACGAGTTGGCGGTGTGGGCCGACGCCGGGCACCTTGCATGGGGCTATGTCGCCTATCCGCCAGTCACGCCGTTGTTGGCGCACGTGTCGATGGCGCTGTTCGGCGATTCGCTGGGTGCATTCCGGGTGCCGGCGGCATTGGCACAAAGCATTGCCATGTTGCTGGCCGGGCTGATCGCGCGCGAGTTGGGTGGCAAGCGCATGGCCCAGGTGTTCGCCGCGCTGGCCGTCGCGTGCGCGCCACTATCGATGCTGATGGGCAGCATGTTGATGTACACCAGTATCGACTACCTGTGGGTGGTGCTGTTGGCGTGGACTTTGCTGCGTGTTGTCAATAGCGGCGATGGACGCTGGTGGTTGGGCGTGGGCCTGGCGATCGGCTTGGGGATGATGACGCGTTACACCATGTTGTTCTGGGTTGCGGGCGTTGTGGCCGGGGTGCTGGCGACACCGCTGCGCCAACATCTGCGCAGCCCGTGGTTGTGGGCGGGGGTGGCGGTGTCGCTGCTGTTGTTCCTGCCCAATGCGTGGTGGCAGTGGCAGCATGATTTCATCTATTTCGATTTCGCACGCCACCTGCACGAACGCGACGTGCGCATTGGCCGCACCGACGGCTTCCTGGTTGGCCAGCTGACGGTTGGCGCCAGTCCGCTCACCTTGCCGTTGTGGATCGCGGGCCTGGGATGGCTCGCGTTGGCGAAAGCCGCGGCGCGCTGGCGGGTGATCGCGTGGATGTATGTCATTCCGCTGCTGCTCTTCATGCTGGTGCGTGGCCGCGACTACTACGTCGCTCCCGGCTATCCGATGCTGCTGGCGGCAGGCGCAGTAGCGTTGGAAGCCGCGATTGCGCGCTTGCGTCCGCGGACTGCGCGCTGGACTCGCGCCGGTGCCGTCGTGGTGTTGGCCTGCGCCTTCGGCACGACGGCGCTGGTGTCGTTGCCGCTGGCGCCGATCGGCTCCGAAGGCTGGCGCATCAGCCGCCGCGTCCAGGATACCTTTGCCGAGCAGGTCGGCTGGCCGGAGCTTGTTGCCGAAGTCGCGCGTGTTTACGACGCTTTACCCGCGGACGAACGTGCGCGCACGGCGATCTTCGCCAACAACTACGGTGAAGCCGGCGCCATTGATCGTTACGGGCCGGGCTACGGATTGCCGCCTGCGATCGGTACCATCAACAGCTACTGGGCACGCGGCCCCGGAAAGCCATCGCCACTGACCGTAATCGTGCTGGGTGACACCGCCGAAAGCATCAGCGACACCCCGGCTACCTGCACGCTGGCCGGGCAGGTTCAGATCCCCCACGGGGTCGAGAACGAGGAAAGCGGGCGCCCGGATATCTTTGTCTGTCGCGACTTCCAGGTGCCGGTGTCGAAGCTCTGGCCGCCCATGCCAAGTTTTGGTTGAGCAGCGGTCAGGGTCGGTTGCCTGGGGTTTCGCAGCCACGTCAAGCATCCGCCGCGCTTCCCAGTAGCACCTGGGCGGTGATGTTGCCCTTCTGGCGGGCATTATTGACCTGGGTGAAGTACGCCAGCCGCGACTGGATGTCACCAAGGTCCGTCGGATTACCCACCGTGCGTTTCGCGTCACTACTCAACCGCGCGGCATGCTCGGCCAGTGCGTCGCGGCGTTCGTGATCGGGTTCGCAGGCAGCGACTACCGCCAGCACCTCGGCCAGCTTGATGAGCAACGCCGTATTGCCTTCGGAATTCTGCCGGATCAAGTGGAACATGACATCGCACAAGCTGCGGTAGGACACGTTGGGGACCACCAAGGCGATCTTGCCATTGATGGCGTGCACGCCGTTGGGGATCACCTTGCCAGCCAGGTCACAGAGCGCGTCGCCGAGCCGGTCGAGCACGCTCATGGCCGAGTGGGGATCATTGATACCCGTTGACAACGCACGCACGGCGACTTCAACCAGTTGCCGGACAGTCTGCTCCGGGTCACCGCTGCTGCCGCGCGAACGACCCAGCGCACTGTTGCGGCGGATGGCAGCTTCCGCGCCCGCAACCCTGACCGTCATCAGCGCAATCGGCGCACCCGGGAATAAATAATCGCCCCGACGCACCAGCAGGCGCAGCGTGGTTCCTTGATCGGCCGCCCACGCCGCAAGCGACTCTTCATCGAGTTGCTGCAGATAGCCGCGGCGTGCGTCGAGCACGGTAACCGCACCGTTCCAGAAGCCATCCTCTGGCGGATCGATGTTGCGCCGCTCCACCACCAGTGCGTGCATGGCTGCAGTGACGTCGCCGCTGACCAGGTCGACGACGGTGTCGACGCTGATCCGGCTGGCCATATGGCCAACGAAGTACACAAGCGTCGCAACACATCCGAAGGCCAGCAACACTGCCACCGACAGCGACAGGTGCGGCGTGAATAGCCCTTCTTCCTGGGTGCGCACCGTGCGCAGGACCATCAATGCATAGGAGAAGGTTCCAAGGAACGCGCCAAGCGTGAACTGGTTGCCACGGTCACGGGTGAAGTTCCTGAGCAGGCGCGGACCCATCTGCCCGGCAGCCAGGGACAGGGCGGCGATGGTGATCGAAAACACGGTGCCGGCGACGCCGATGGTGGAAGAGGCAATTGCGCCCAGCAGGACCCGTGCACCGTCGCCTCCTCCGTTGTAGAACCACGAGGAAGTTGCAAGCCAATCCGGGAAAGCGCCCATCCGATCCATGGCCACCAGTCCCATGGCCAGCAGGACGCCGCCGACCACCATCGCTGCGGGCATCAGCCAGAACGACTCGGAAAGCCGCCCAGTCCATTGCTTGAATCGTGCTTTCATCGGGTGTTCCTGTCCGGACTTGGAAGTCAGGGTAAACCCGCGGCCACTTGTGGCGATATGGGGGCGACTTCAGGGGAGCGGCGTAAACTTGCCACGATGATCCAGCCCACGACACTGCGCAAACTTACGCTTGAGGCGGCGCCGGATATTGGTCGTCCGCGCCACCTGGCTGCAGGCAGCGGGTTGGTCGCGACTGGTGCTTTCCTCTATGTCGTGGTTGATGATGAGTTGCATCTGGGCTGCTTTCCTCGATGGGGCGACGCCCCTGGCAGTCTGGTGCGCTTGTTTCCTGGTGAGTTGCCATCCGGTCACGCGCAACGCAAGGCGGCCAAGCCGGACCTTGAGGCGCTGGTCCTGCTGCCGGGGTTTGCTGCTTATGCGCACGGCGCGTTGCTGGCGGTGCCTTCCGGTTCGACCCCGGAGCGATGTCGCGGTGCGTTGCTACGACTCGATGCCGACGCCGCGATCATTGGCGAGCCCATCACCATCGATTTCTCCGGCCTGTACGCATCGTTGGCGCCGCAGGTGCCGGCACTGAACGTGGAAGGAGCGGTGGTGCGTGACGATGTGTTGCTGCTGTTGCATCGTGGCAGCCGCGCCTATCCACTCAGTGCCTTGATCGA
>JBDSOZ010000139.1:0-16292 GCA_039914555.1 Luteimonas sp. | reverse complement strand
CGTTGTGCGGTCGGCAACATCATCTCCCAGGCATCGAGCGCGGCCACCGGCGCCGGCAGGGTCAGGAAAAATGCAATGGCAGGCGTTTCCAGCGACTGGATGCTCGCCATCTCGAAACTGCCGGGCTTGAGGATGTTGGCGACGCTGAAAATGGGCCCGCGTTCGGGATGCCCTTCGACCAGGCGATGGAACACGTTCATGTGGCCGTAGGACAAGCCGGTTTTCTCTGCAGCGACGACGATATCGGGGCCGCGCAGTTTTTCCCCCGCCCGGGCGGCAATGTAAAGGGTGACGATCTTGTCGAACTCGTCGCTGACCCGTCGCCCGGCATCGCTGCCGGCAGCAGCCGGCTCACCGGCACCCGCTAACTCCATCTCGGCCTGGACGATGGGCTCCTGGCCCTCGACCGCAGGTTCCTGTGCCAGCAACTCGCCCAGCGTGGGTTCGACCCGCGAGCCGGTGGCGCCACGTTTGCCGCTCCGCCGATCCTCAACCCGCCGACCTTGTCCCGGGCGACGCGGCCGGCCGAAGTAATAGATCGCCGCGAGCAGCAAGGCGCCAGCAATGAAGATCCCGATCCGCAGCATCCAGACGTCCGACATTGGCTCTCTCCCTTGCGGTTTGCGCGGCCGGCGATCAGGCAGCGCCGGCCAGGCGCGCAGCCTCGGCCAAGTCGACCGAGACCAGGCGGCTGACGCCTGGCTCGCGCATGGTAACGCCGGACAGCTGCTGCGCGGCTTCCATCGTCGCCTTGTTATGGGTCACGAACAGGAACTGCACCTGCTCACTCATCTCGGTTACAAGCGCGGTGAAGCGTCCGACGTTGGCTTCGTCCAATGGTGCGTCGACTTCGTCCAGCAGGCAGAACGGCGCCGGATTGAGCCGGAAGATCGCGAACACCAATGCCACTGCAGTCATCGCCTTTTCGCCGCCTGACAGCAGCGAAATGTTGGAGACCCGCTTGCCCGGCGGCCGCGCCATGATCGTCACCCCGGTATCGAGCAGATCGTCGCCGGTGAGCTCGAGGTAAGCGTGGCCGCCGCCGAACAATCGCGGATAAAGCTCCTGCACCCCCGAGTTGACCCGATCAAAGGTGTCCTTGAAGCGGCCACGGGTCTCGCGATCGATCTTGCGGATGGCGTCTTCCAGGGTTTCCAGTGCGGAAGTGAGGTCGGCATCCTGCGCGTCGAGGTATTCCTTGCGCTGTGCGGCTTCGGCGTGTTCCTGGATCGCCGCAAGGTTGACTGGTTCCAGGCGACGCAACTTGGCATCGAAGTCAGTGACTGTTTTTTCCCACATCGCGACGTCGGCATCCTGGGCCAGCGATGCGACTACGTCTTCGAGCACGAAGCCCGCCGCGACCACGGCTTCCGACAACTGTCCGGCCTTGATCGCCAGCGCCTGCTGGTCGAGTTTGTGCTGGCTGATGCGTTCGCGCTGCGCCAGTGCCTGCTCATCGCGCTGGTGCCGGGTCTGTTCATAGCCGCGCAGGTCGTTGTCGATGCCTTCGAGCGCGGCGCGTGCCATCGCCAGCGCCTTCTCGGTCCGCAGCCGTTGCTCGAGCGCGGCCTGGCGTTCGCTTTCCAGGTTGCTGACGGGTGTATCGCCCTCGGCAAGCTGCGAAGCCAGTTCACCCAGGCGCACATCAAGCTGGCCACGCTGGCCACCCATCCGTTGCAACGACTGTGCCAAGGCCTCGACTTGCGCGCGCTGTGTCTCCATCCTCAGCGCCAGCGCATGCGCGACGTCACGAGCGGTTCGCGCAGTGGTGCGCGCCGCGTCACGCGCCGCATACAGTTGCCCGCGCTCGGCATCGAGTGCCTGGCGCGCGTTTTCGAAGTCGGCCATGCTCGCGACCGCTTGCTCGAGCAGCCCGCGCGCTGCACGCGACTGGGTCCGGCTGGCTTCAAGCACGTCGACCAGTTGCGCGGTTTCGGCGTCGATTTTTTCGATCCGGCCGCGCGCCGAATCAAGCCTGCCTTGCTGGCCCTGCAATTGCCCGGCCAGTTCAGACACGCCGCGATGGGCAATGAACAATGCGCGCTGCGCGTCTTCACGTTGCTGGTCTGCCACCAGCGCGCGGTCGCGCCAGGCAGCCAGGCCGCGTTCGAGTTCGGTTTCACGTTGCTGCAGGTCCTTGATCCCGCCGCGCAGCGTCTGGATCTCGCGCTCGCGCAACAAGGCGCCCTGTTTTGCGGCCCCGGACCGCAGCACCCGTACCCAGCCAGCTCCGATGCGCTCGCCGTGGCGGGTAATGACCGATTCGCCATCGGCCAGTCGCGGCAACAGTGCGCGCGCATCAGCCAGTGTTTCGGCGGCATGCAGTTTCGCCAGGATGCGAAGGATCGCCGCTGGCCCCTGCACCTTGGCTGCCAATGAAGTCGGAGCGTAGGCAACACTCGCGGTGCCGGGCTCGACCAACGTCAGCCTGCCTTCGCCAAGTTCGCCCAGTGCATCGACCAGGGCTTCGGGCGCCTCAACCAGCACGCCTTCGATCAACTGGCCGAGCGCTGCTTCCACGGCGTTTTCCCAGCCCGCTTCGACCACCAGCTTCTCGCCCACGCGCGCCGCCGAGTCCAGGCCGCGCTGGCGCAACCATTCAACCGCCGCGCCCTGTTCCTGGCCCAGTGCGGCGTGTTGCAGCGTCTCCAGCGAAGACAATCGGCCCCGCTGCTCCTGCGCGTGCTTGCGCACTTCGGCCAGTTCCGACTGGGCCGCGCGTTGCTGGTCCTGCAGTTCAGTCAGCGCCTGCTTGCGGGTTTCGACCTCGCCCGCCATGCCCTCGAGTGCCGCCTTCTGGCTGTCGTGTTGGGTGCGGATGCCATTGAAGGCTTCGGTCAGCGCCTGGAGATCCAGGCCGGCTCGTTCGCCTGCCAACACTTCACGCCGGCGTTCGGCATCCAGGGCCTGGCGATCCAGGTAGTCGACTCGCGTGCGCTCGACGTCACCAGCGCGCGCGGCCTCGGACTGGGCAAGGGTGTGCGCGTCCCAACGTTGCTGCCAATCGGCAAGCCGGGTCTCGGCATCGCGCAACCCATCCTGCATGGACTGGTCGTCGGCCTGCAGCCGTGCCAGTTCCGGGTCGGCCTCCGCGATCGCCGCCTGCAGCTCCAGCAACCGCGACTCGTCGCCACTGATGTGTCCGCCAATCTCGGCCAGCGCTGCCTGGGCTTCGTCGCGTGCCCGTTGCAGGCGCTGTGACATCTCGCGCTGGTGCGCGATCTGTTGTTCGACCCGCGCCAGTGTGGCGCCGACCTGGTAGACCTCGGCTTGGGCCAGGTTCAAGGCCTCGTTCGCTTCCTCGCGCTGGGCTCGACCTTGTTCGATCTTGCGTTCGGCTTCGCGCTGCTCGGCGATCAGCTGCTGCAGCCGGGTCTCGTCCTGCGCCAGCTTCTCGCGCAAACCCTGTAGGCCAGCGTCCAGCCCCCGGAATTCCAGCGCCTTCCACTCTGCATCCTTGATCCGGCGCTCGCCCTGGATGGCCTGGTATTGCTCGGCCTGGCGCGCTTGCCGCTTGAGATGATCGAGTTGCTTGCCGACTTCATCGCGCAGGTCGCTGAGACGGTCAAGGTTCTCGCGGGTGTGGCGGATCCGGGTTTCGGTTTCCTTGCGGCGCTCCTTGTACTTGGAGATGCCGGCGGCCTCTTCGAGATAGACCCTGAGGTCCTCCGGGCGGGCCTCGATGATCTGGCTGATCATCCCCTGCTCGATGATCGAGTAGCTGCGGGGACCAAGACCGGTGCCCAGGAACAAATCGGTAATGTCGCGACGGCGACACTTGCTGCCGTTGAGGTAATAACTGCC
This sequence comes from Luteimonas sp., assembly GCA_039914555.1. Taxonomy (GTDB): domain Bacteria; phylum Pseudomonadota; class Gammaproteobacteria; order Xanthomonadales; family Xanthomonadaceae; genus Cognatiluteimonas. The sequence continues at coordinate 12,488 of JBDSOZ010000139.1, read as the reverse complement.
CTGGCCATCGCGGCCTACGCTGCGCTTGACCGAGATTTCGTCGAACGCACCGTACTCGCCGGTGATGGTGTGGTCGGCGTTGTCGAAGATCAGTTCAACCGTCGCCTGCGACACCGGCTTGCGGGCCGAGGAGCCGGAAAAGATCACGTCGGTCAGCGAATCGCCACGCAGGCGACTGGCTGCGCTCTCACCCATCACCCAGCGGATCGCGTCGATGATGTTGGACTTGCCGCAACCATTCGGACCAACGACCCCGGTCATGTTGGTCGGCAGGTGCAAGGTAGTCGGATCGACGAAGGATTTGAATCCGGAAAGCTTGATCGTGGACAGGCGCATACGGCGGTCGTCGGGCCCCGGCGACGACAGGCCCCGGGGCCGCGTCGCGAATGAGTGAAAATGGATTTATTTTGTGCCACAAGCCATTGATTCTGCTTGTGGATAATGGGTTAAAACACCAGCTCCCTCGGCAAGTATAACTGGCTGCTGGCGCAGCGTCCCGACAGCGACGGTCAGTCCGTCGACTCGAGACGCCAACCAGTGTCGGGATCGAAGAAATGCAGCCGCCCGGGTTGCGACGTGACCGTGATGGTGGTGCCGGCCAACGGCAGCGGCCTGGGCGCGAATCGCGCCACCAACGACTGCCCGCGGTGGCGCAGGTTGACGAAAACTTCGTTGCCCACCGGCTCCACCACTTCCACCTCGACCGCAAATCCCGCCTGTCCGGACGCGGCTGGCTGCAGGTCCTCCGGGCGGATGCCGACCATGATGTCGCGACCGACCCACCCCGCCGGCACATCGACGTCGCCCAGCGGCATGCGCACCCCGTCACCAAGGTCCAACAGCCGCCCGCCGTCCTCGAGCAACCGTCCGCGCACCACGTTCATGGCCGGACTGCCGAGGAAGGTCGCGACGAACAGGTTTGCGGGGCGCTCATACAGCGCCATCGGGGTGTCGATCTGCTGGATCTCGCCATCCTTGAGCACCACGATGCGCTGGCCCAGGGTCATCGCCTCGATCTGGTCGTGGGTGACATAGACCATGGTGGTGCCGAGCTGGCGATGCAGGCGTGCAATCTCGACCCGCATCGACATCCGCAGCTTCGCGTCGAGGTTGGACAGCGGCTCGTCGAGCAGGAACACCTGCGGTTTGCGCACCAACGCACGACCAAGCGCAACGCGCTGGCGTTGACCGCCCGACAATGCCGCCGGCTTGCGTGCCAACAGTGGTTCCAGTTCCAGCGTCGCCGCGGCTTCCCGGACCCGCGCCTCGACTTCCGCGCGCGAATACCCGCGCAGCTTCAATCCAAACCCCAGGTTCTCTGCCACGGTCATGTGCGGATACAACGCATAGCTCTGGAATACCATGGCGATGTCGCGATCCCGTGGCGCGACATCGTTGACAACGCGGCTACCGATCCGCAATTCGCCGGAAGTGATTGACTCCAGGCCGGCCATTATCCGCAGCAGGGTCGACTTGCCGCAGCCCGAGGGACCAACCAGGACCAGCAGTTCGCCGTCGCCCACGCTGAAGCTGGCATCGGCAATTGCCACCTGGCCTCCGGGGTACACCTTGCGGATCCGCTCCAATTCCAGGCCGGCCATCGCCTCTCCCCTTGCTCTCAGCGTGAATGATCCCAGCGTGAATGATCCCAGCGCGAATGATCTCTGTTGGGTAATCCCTGCGCCAGGCGCCCGCGCGCCATGCATTTGTGCGGGCTCTGGGATATTGTGCAATGTAACCGTTTTCAACCCGCGTGCCCGACAACCCAATGAGCCAGCCAGCCTTGAAGGATTTCGCTTTTCCGGACGGATTCCTGTGGGGCGCCGCCACCGCAGCGCACCAGATCGAGGGCTCACCCCTGGCCGATGGTGCCGGCCCCAGCATCTGGACCCGCTTCGCACACACCCCCGGGATGACCTTCAATGGGGATACCGGCGACGTGGCTTGCGATCACTACCGGCGCTGGAAAGACGACGTGAAACTGATGCGGGAGCTGGGCCTGGGTGCCTACCGCTTCAGTGTTTCGTGGTCGCGTGTGCTCCCCCAAGGTAGCGGCCGGGTCAACCAGGCCGGATTGGACTTCTATTCGCGCCTGGTCGATGAACTGCTCGAAAACGGGATCGAACCCCTGCTCACCCTGTACCACTGGGACCTGCCGGCGGCACTCGACGACCGCGGGGGTTGGCTCAACCGCGACAGCGCGGCGTGGTTTGCCGACTACGCCAAGCTGATGTACCAGGCGCTGGACGGCCGGGTCAAAAAATGGGTGACGCTGAATGAGCCTTGGGTAATCAGCGACGGCGGCTACCTGCATGGGGCGCTGGCGCCCGGGCACCGCAGCCGGTACGAAGCTCCGATCGTCTCGCACAACCTGATGCGTGCGCATGGCGCAGCGGTCCAGGCCTATCGCAGCGAGGGCCACCACGAAATCGGTTTGGTGGTGAACATCGAGCCGAAATATCCGGCGTCGGATTCGGAAGCAGACCTGGCCGCAGTGGGTCGCGCCCACGCCTACATGAACGAGCAATACCTGGACCCTGCGCTGCTCGGCTGCTACCCGCCCGAATTGGGCCAGGTTTTCGGCGACGCCTGGCCGGAGTGGCCGGAAGATGATTTCAAGCTGATCCGCCAGCCGCTGGACTTCATCGGCATCAACTACTACACCCGCAGTGTCACCCGGGCCTCGATCAGCTATCCGCTGCACGTTGCCTCGGTACGACAGCCGCTGGGCACCTATACCGAAACCGGCTGGGAAGTGTTCCCGCAAGGCTTGACCGACACCCTGCTATGGGCCAGGCAGCGCTATGGCGACATTCCGATGTACATCACCGAGAACGGTGCGGCGTTCTTTGACCCACCGGTGGCCGACAATTCCGGGCCAGGCCCGGATCGTGTGCGCGATCCGCTGCGCATCGACTACCTGCACAAGCATTTGCGCGCCGTCCACGCTGCCATCGCCCAAGGATGCGATATCCGCGGCTACATGGCCTGGTCCCTGCTCGACAACCTGGAGTGGTCACTCGGCTACTCCAAACGATTTGGTATCGTGCACGTCAACTACGCGACCCAGCAGCGGACCCCCAAGGACAGTGCCCACTGGTACGGTCGCGTCATCGCTACCCATGGTCGCAGCCTGGCCGAACCGCTGCCGGGGTGACGCCGAACGAGGGAGGCTTGTGCATCATCGATCCCAAAGCTTGAGCCAATGCGTGCTCCTCGCGGACATCGGCGGCACCAACGCACGCTTTGCGCTGGCTGACCCGAGTGCACCGACGCCGTTGCTGGACGACAGTATCCGCAGCTATGCGGTGGACGCATTTGCTTCCCTGGCTGAGGCGGCCCGGCATTACCTGGATGCCACCGGCGCGCAACCAAACCGCGCCATCCTTGCGGTCGCCGGGCGCGTCGAAGCGGACAACGCGCGCATGACCAACCATTCCTGGGTGGTGTCGGGCGAGCGTTTGCAGCAGGCACTGGCACTGGACGCGGTGACGCTGGTCAACGACTTCGTCGCCCAGTCGATGGCGGTACGCCTGCTCGGCGTAGGCGACCTGGTTGCGATTGGTGCGCCCACCGGGCTCACAGCCACTGGCGACACACTGACTTGTGCGGTCCTCGGCCCCGGCACCGGACTTGGGATTGGTGCATTGCTGGTGCGAGCGGGCCGGGCGTGGCCGCTGGCAACCGAAGGCGGCCACGCCAGTTTCGCCCCTGGAACCCCGGAGGAAGTGGCGATCCTGGAGCGCCTGTCCAGCGATTACGGCCGGGTGTCCAATGAGCGATTGCTCAGCGGAAGCGGCCTGGTCAATATCCACCGTGCGCTGAGCGAAATCGCCGGCCTCGACCCGGGCCCGCTGCAGCCAGAAGACATCACCACCGGCGCCGCCGGCGGCGACCGTCGTTGCATGCACACCATTGATGTGTTCTGCGCGGTGTTCGGCGCGATAGCCGGCGACCTGGTGTTGACCCTGGGGGCCTGGGATGGCGTGTTCCTCAGTGGCGGCCTGGTGCCGTTGTTGTTGCCAGCGATCCAGCACTCCGGCTTCCGCCAACGCTTCGAGGGCAAAGGACGCTATGCGCCGGCCATGGCGCAAGTGCCCACCCTGGCAGTACTGCATCCACAGCCTGGTCTGCTCGGCTGCGCCGCGCTGTCGGCAGAGCGCAACCCGGTGCGGACAGTCTGATGGAGCGGCCCGACAATCAACCGACGCAGCAGCGACCATCCCCGGTGGTGTTCCACGCCCATCGCGACGAAGACCAGTGGACCTGGGCGATCGCGGTCGCGGTCACGTCGCAGTTGCGACGCGAATTGCAACTCAAACCGCGCGCTCGATTGCTGGTCTCAGGTGGCACGACGCCGGCACCGGTGTTCCGCGCGCTGTCACAAGCACCGCTGGAATGGGACCGGATTGATATCGCACTGGTCGACGAACGCTGGCTGCGGCCCGATGATCCGGACAGCAACGCGCACTTGGTGCGTGAACACCTGTTGCGCGGCCATGCATCGGCAGCGCGCTTTGAAACCCTGACCCGGCCGGGCAGGAGCATCGAGGCCGCCGTCGCCGACGCAAACCTGCATGCGCGCCACCCGCCGGGAATTGTCCTGCTGGGCATGGGCGAAGATGGACACGTGGCCTCCCTGTTCCCGCAGATGCGCGACCTCGATGCTGCGCTCCATAGCGACACCCCATATGTTGCGGTGGATGCCAGCGGTTGTCCCGGCGCTGGCCCGTGGCTTCGCCGAATCAGCCTGACCCCCGCTGGGCTGGCACCCGCGCATACCCGCCTGCTGCTGTTGCGCGGCAGCAACAAACGCAGCGTCTTCGAGCGCGCGCTCGAGGGCGACGATCCCTGTGAAATGCCAGTACGCGTTGCGTTCAACACGGCGGGCGCCGCCCTGCAGGTGCATTGGTACCCGTAAACCCGTCACCGGCCCAGGCAGCGCGGCTCTCCGTGGCTGTCGTACGCTAGCTGGATCTCGACCTCCGCCGGCGCGGACCCGATCCGCAACTGGTTGTCCCGCCACTGCGCCGGCTTGCCATCGATACGCGCAACGCCCGGCTCGCCCGCACAAAGCCATGGCAACACGAACCCCCCTGGCGGATGGCTTCCGGCGTCGATGCGCAGGTGTAGCGTCCGGCCCTGGCGATCAAGCGTATAGCCCAGTGCGCCAAACGGCGTGCGCAGGCCCTGGACCGCAATGCCTTCACCTGCCAGCCATCCCGGCGGGATCCCGGCCGCAAGCACCAGCGCACCGTCGTTGTCGCGGACATAGGCAAACAGATCGAGCGCCGAACGCACATAGTCCGAGGCCACCCAGGCATGCGGCAGGTCGCCAAGGAAGAACGGTTTGCGCGGCGTGCGCGAGACTACCTCGGCCCATTGATTCCAGCCTGGCGGTTGCCGATCACGGAAGAAAAACTCCAGCGCCTGCTGCGCGCGATCGCGCCACCCCAGGCGAACGAAGCTGCCGACCGTGCGCAATTCATACGGGGTATAGGCATCCCAGTCACGCCTGCCGTCGCGGCGCGCGGTGAATTCCTGCCAGTAGCGTTCGAAAGTCTGGTGCAGCAAGGCTTGCGGCAAACGCTCCTGTTCGCCACCCGGGGCCAATGCAATCGTGGTCGAGGTTGGGTCGAAGTCACCAAGCTCGGCCGAGCCGGGGATGAAGTCGATAGCGTGCTGGCGCGTCGCAATGTCGATCGACGCATACAGATCGGCGCGGAACTGGTCGCGCGAATCGGCGAATCCCTGCACCTGGGTGTCCTTGCCCAGCCATTGCGCGATCTGCACCGCGTCCTTGTAGCCACGCAACGCCCAGAAATCGTCCCAGTACGAGTGCATCGGTTTTGCCGAATAGCCCTCGTGGCTGATCGACGCCGGCATCAACCCATGGAACGCCGGGTCGAGTTTGCGATTGGCCTCGTTGCGTTCGCCCAGGCGCAACTGATCCATGTAGCGGACCGCGGCTTCGACGTGTGGCCACATCGCCTCAAGCAGCACGCGGTCGCCAGTGTAGCGGTAGGCTTCGGCGACGGCGTAGATGAGCTCTCCCTGGCTGTCGTTCTCCGGCACCGGGTCGCTGCCCCGGTCGTCGACGCAACAAGGGACCTTGCCGCTGGCGAACTGGTAAGGCGCATACCAGCGCAGGAACTCGCTAGCCACGTCCTCGCGCCCGAGCCGCAACAAGCCTTCGGAGATCATCGCCCCATCGCGGATCCAGGCTCGCGCATAGGAACGCGTGCCCGGCTGCAATCGCGGCCCGGTTCGGCTGACCAGCATCTGTGCCAGCGCACTGCGCAGGGTATCGACGACGTGCTGGGCTTGTGGCGGCACCCGGATCTGTACGCGATCAAGCTTGCCGCGCCAGTCCTTTGCGACCGCCGCCTGCGCCACTTGCGGATCGACGCGGGCAGTCAAGGGATCACCGGAAAGTGGCGCAATCCAGTCAACCTCGCGGCTTTCCCCAGGTTGCAGCCGAATCCGGAACAACAACGCGCCCGACACCAGGCCGGTGCCATCGCTGGCCTGGTGCGAACGTGGCAGGTCAGCCTTGGTGAGGTGTGCGACCGCCATGCCAGCATCGAACGGCGTGGCGAACACCGCGTCAGGCGCCTGCAACATCGACACCCGCAGGTGGCCATCAATCACGACCTGGCCGCCAACGATGGCCAAGGCGTGGATCGGGCTGGCGCCGCCTGGCGTACTCAGGAACTGGCTGGGGGGATTGACCTGCAGTGGACGAACGGCCAGCGCCAGGGTGTAGTCGCGCGGACTGCGGCCGGTATTGGCCAGGCGATACCGCGCGAGCAATTGCGAACGCTGCGGCGTGCCCTGCGCAAAGGCGGTAATCGAAAGATCAAGGGCGGGATGTTTCCAGTGCACGCTGGGGATCGGCAGGTATCCGTCCTGCAACGACTGTGACGCCTCGACATCGGCCCATCCCAGCAGGGTTCCGTCGACCATTACGAATGGCTCGATGCTGGCGCCGCCTCGGGACAATTCAATGGCGCCGTCCTCGCCAAGCAGACCCTGCTGCACGCCACCATCGATACCTACGATGGTCCAGTACGGCTGCTCGCCACTGAAGCCGCGTGGAAACCAACCACGTGGCGCGGCGTCGGCAATCGACTGGATGAAATTGTTGGCGCTGGCGGCAAAGGCCAACGCTTCTACCGCCACGTCCGCAAGCGCATAGCTGGCGCCAGGGCCGTGGTCGAGCTGCAGGCGCAGGTACCGCGCTTCGGATTCCGGCAACGCGATTGGATCATTACCGCCGTTGCCCTGGACGACGCTGCGCACCACGCGCCAATCGCGCCCATCATCGGACAACGCAATGCGATAACTCGAAGCATGCAGTCCTGCGACCCAGCGCAAGGTCAGTCCGCCAAACTCCCGTGGTCGGCCCAGGTCCAGGGTGAGGACCTGGTTGCCCATGGGAGCACGCCACGCGCTGGCCTGGTCCGGGTCAACCGCATTGCTTGCCGGGCCGCTCTCCAGTTCCACACTCGCGGTGGCAACTGGCCGCGGCGGTGCCAGCTCGTCGTCCGGCAGTTCCCGGAAGCCGAGCTGATCGATGCAGGCTTCGCCGCGACCGCCGCCGTTACCGGCGCTGATGGTCAATTCAAAACTCTGCGAGCTACGCAGCTGTTTGTCGTTGCTTGGCCCCCACGCAAAACCAATGTGGCGCTTCTTCAATTTCAATGGCGTCCACTGCGCCGGCATCGGATAGTCCGGGCGCTTGACCCACCACACGTTGTCGCCACTGGCGTCGCCGAACTTGAACTCCAGGTTGTTGCGCGGGCCGCTGCCACGCAACTGCAGCGTGTATTCATAGTTGCCGGGATAGTCCATCGGCAGCTCGCGCCGGGCCACGGCATAGCCCGAGACGCCATTGAAGTCGTAGTCCAGGCACAGGGCCTTGCCGACTGGGCCGTCGACCTGTCGCAGCGAAGCCGTGACGCTATCGGACGCCAGCGCCCGCCACGCCGAGATGTTGTCGAAGCCATCCAGGAGGCGTGTCGGCGGCAAACCCTGTGCGGTCGCTGGCAGCGCAAGCACGGCGACCAGCACAATCAGCGCGCTCAGCACGGCCCTCACCCCTTGACGCTCCCCAGCAGCAGGCCCTGCAAGTAGTGTTTCTGCAGCACCAGGAACAGCAGCAACACCGGCAACACCGTCACCACCGAGCCGGCCATCATCAATTCATTGTCCTGCACGTGCTCGCGCGACAGCGAGGCCAGTGCCACCGGCAGTGTGTGCAGGTGCTCGTCGCTGAGCACGATCAGCGGCCACATGAAGTCGTTCCACGCGCCCAGAAAACTGAACATCGCCAGCGTGACCAGGATCGGCTTGAGCGCCGGCAACACGATCTGCCAGAAGATCCGGAACTCTCCCGCACCGTCGATGCGTGCGGCTTCCAGCAGTTCGTCGGGGATCGAGCGCGCATATTGCCGCACCAGGAAGATGCCGAAAATACCGGCCATTCCCGGCACGATTGCCCCGGCGTAGCTGTTGACCAGGTGCATCTGCTTCAACAACAGGAACAACGGCATCATCGCCACCTGCCCCGGGATCACCAGCGCTGCGAGCAAGCCGCGGAACACGTGCTCACGGCCGGCGAAGCGCAACTTGGCAAAGGCATATCCGGCCAGGGTGTTGAGGACCAGCGACAGCAGCGTGGTCAGGCTTGCAATGACGAAACTGTTGAACAGGAACCGGCCCATGCCGGCACGCAGGAACAGCTCCCGGTAATTGTCCAGGGTCGCCGAGGCCGGCAGCAGTGACGGCGGGAAGTGGCTGGCCTCGCCCGGCTGCATCAGCGATACCGACAGCATCCACAACAGCGGCGCCAGGCTGAGGACCGCCAGGCCGAACAACAGGCCATTGACGACGGCACGGGCGATACGATCGTTCATTCCACGCCGCGCCTGCGCGCTACCCACAACAGCCCACTGGTGACCACGCTCATCAGCACGAACAGCAGGAACGCCACCGCCGAGGCGTTGCCGAGGTTCCACCACTTGAAGCCTTCGTCGTACATCAGGTACAGGACGCTGACCGTGCTCTGCAGCGGCCCGCCCTGGGTCATCACGTAGGGTTCGGCAAACAGCTGGAAATAGCCGGCCAGGGTCAGGATGCCGACCAGCAGCAAGGTCGGCCCCAGCATCGGCAGGGTCACGTGCACGAACTGCCGCCAGCGCGTAGCCCCGTCGATACGCGCCGCTTCGTAGAGATCTTCCGGGATCGACTGCAGGCCAGCCAGGAAGATGATCATGTTGTAGCCGAAGTTTTTCCAAGCCGCAAACAGGATGATGGTCGGCATCGCCCAGTGCGGATCACCGAGCCAGTCGATCGGGTCGATGCCCAGGTACGACAACGCCCAGTTCACCAGCCCATAGCGGGTGTGGAACAGGTAACGCCAAATCACCGCGACGGCGACTACGGTGGTCACCACCGGGGCGAAGAACGCGGTCCGGTAGAACGGCTTGAACCCACCAAGTTTCGAATGCAGCAGCAATGCCGCGCCCAGCGACAACAGCATCGACAGCGGCGCACCGACGCCGACGAAGTACAAGGTATTGCCCAGCGCCTTCCAGAACAGCGCGTTGTGCATCAAGCCGAGGTAATTGTCGAGGCCGACGAAACGCAGGTTGTGCAGGTCGGCTAGTGCGTAGATGTCAAAATCAGTGAGGCTGAGTGCGAACGCAGCCAGCACCGGCAATACGAAAAACAACGAGATCACGCCCAACGCCGGCGCGGCAAAAATCCAGCCGGCGGTCGCGGCCTTCATGGTGGGCCCGGCGCGCGCGGGTGGTCGAGCATCCAGCGCCGCTTTTCGAGGATGGCGTCGGCGCGCCGGTCCAATTCAGCCGCCGCTTCATCCACGGTCAAGCGACCGCCGACCAGTTGTTCGGCGACCACCCGGATCTCGGTGGCGATGCGTTCCCATTCCGGGACATTGGGCGTGGGTCGGGCACGTTCCAGTTGCTCATGGAATGCGCGCGCATACGGATCGTTGGCCAGCGCCGGGCTCTGCCACGGCGAGCGTCGGGGCGGCAAGTCGCCACTGAGGCCATGGAACTTGACCTGCACCTCGGGCGAGGTGAGATAGGCAACCAGCTTCCACGCCGCGTCGTGGTGCTGGGAGCCACGAAAGACCACGAAGCTGGTTCCGCCTGCAACCGAGGCGCCAGGTCCATCGGGTCCGGGCAGCGGCATGGTCATCCACGCCTGCGAAAGCGAGGGCGGCAACCGCTTGCGGAATTCGGCGATGTTCCAGGGCCCGTTGATGTAGAACGTGAAGTAACCCTTGCCGAACTCATCCCAGACGTTGGCGATCGCGGTGTTGCTGGCCCTGGGCGCCCAACCCTTGTCGAATATTTCCTTGTAGAACGCCAGCGTGCGCTTGAACCCCGCGCTGCGGAAATTGCCGTAGCGGCCGCCCTCGCGAAGCAGCGGATCGTGGATGGCGAGGTTCAACAATGGCTCGGGTTCGTTGAGCGGAAGCAGGATGGCGTAGCGGTCGGGGCCAACCTCGCGCTTCACCGCTGCCATCGCCATGCGCCATTCGTCCCAGTCGACCGGCGGCTTGTCGATGCCGGCGTTGTGCAGCAGGTCGACCCGGTAAAACGGAACCCGCGTCTCCACGTACCAGGGCACGGCATAGGTGCGGCCATCGATCACCCCGCTTTCCCACGCACCCGGGTAGAAATCTGCGGCGTCGAAGCCGGCAGTCGCGGCGATGTCCATGTCCAGTGGCGCCAGCGCCCCGAGCGCCGCAAATTCCGCGATCCAGGTATTGCCCAACGGGGTCACGTCGGGCAACGAGTCTCCGGCAAATGCAGTCAACAGTTTCTCGTGGGCGGAGAGCACCGGGAACTGCTGCAGGTCCACCCGGATACCGGGGTTGCGGCGCTCGAACTCCGGAAGCAACTGGGCAACCACCTCGCCTTCGTACCCCATCACCCAGAACCGCACCACCTCGCGACCATCGTTGCCGCCATCATTACTGCCATCGCCGCGCCGACAGCCGGCGCACGCCAGCAGCAGCAGGCAACATAGCGGCGGAAGCAGCAGGCGAAGTCGCATGGTTCGATGTTACCGGGTGGCGCTGAGCCAGCCGCCTTCAAAGCCCGCCCGCTCCAGGCCCTTGCGCAGGTATGGATTGCGCCGCATCACGTTCCAGACGAAGTCGCTGCGGTAGTTCTCGACCATCAACACGATCGCCCCCTGGTCGATTCCCAGGTAGTCATCATCGACCCAGCCCATTCCCGGGACGATATGGCCGTGCCGCAGTTTTGCCCCGGCGTAGTTGAAACTGGGGTTGAAGGCGTCGAAGAAACCGTATTCGCCGTAGATGTCCTTGCCGTATCGCTTGTGCATCGCCGCGATGGTGGGAATGACTTCCTCAGGGGCAAACACGATCGAACCCGCCGCCGCAGTCGGGGCGATGGTGCCGTCATCCATCACGAATTCGATGCCGGCGCCGCGCGCGGTGTAGCTGTGGAACAGGCGCGTCTCGCCCTTGTATTCGAAGGCGGCATCGATCGGCCCGTCGCTCGCGCTCAGGCCCCAGGTGCGCTTGTCATACCCTTCCCACTTGAGCGGGTTGTCCTCGGCGTAGGCTTGTTGGGAGAGCACCGCGCGGCGACTGTTCTCGAAATAATCAAGGCCTCGACCGCGCATGTACTGGTCCTGGATACCGCGGAAATCGATCCAGATATGTGAATACTGGTGTCCGAACATCGGCGGGAAACTCAGGTGTTCCTGGCCATGGAACTTGCCCCAGGTCCGGTCGTAGGTCGAGGTCCACGCCGTCCATGCGTCCTCCCCGACCGGATGGGTCGGCGAACCCAGCGCGAGCACGTAGACCAGGATGGCCTCGTTGTAGCCTTTCCAGTCGTAGGCAAGCATGCCGTGCTCGGGCGTCCAGCCCATGGAAATCGCCGGCGGACGTTCCTGCGCCCAGGTCCATTCGACCCGGCCATAGATCTTGTCGACGAGTTTGCGGATCTCGACTTCACGGCGATCGTCGCGATCATCGTAGTAACTCTGCGCAAACAGCATGCCGCCGAGCAGCAGCGCGGTGTCCACGGTGGACAACTCGTTCTGGCCGGCACGCGTGCCCGTGTCCATGTCGAGGAAATGATAGAAAAAGCCCTTGTATCCCGATGCTCCGCTGGCATTGCGACCCTGCGGCGCACGCGCGAAAAAGCGCAACGTGGCCAGGGTTCGATCCACCGCCTGGTCGCGGCTGATCCAGCCGCGCTCCACGCCGACGCCGTAAGCCGTCAGTCCGAATCCGACCGCGGCGATGCTGGAAGCCGAAGGCGTCGGCCAGCGGTCAGGCACCAGTCCATTGACGGGGTTGCCGAGTTCCCAGAAGTAGTCAAACGTGCGGTGCTCGAGGTCGTCCACGAGCACCGGCACGATCCGCTGCGGCGCTCCGGTTTCCGGGGCCTTGCGGGATATCGCCGGCGGCGACG
>JBDSOZ010000084.1:0-5269 GCA_039914555.1 Luteimonas sp. | reverse complement strand
CTGGGTTTCAGTCAACATCCGCGCCAGTTCGCCAGACTCGAACAGTTCAAGGGTGATGTCGCATCCTCCGATCAATTCGCCGTTGATGAACAATTGCGGAAATGTCGGCCAGTTGGAATAACGCGGCAGGTTGGCGCGGATTTCCGGCTCCTGCAACACGTTGACCGTGTGGAATGCCGTCGCGCCCGCCTGCTTCAGGGCCTGCACCGTGCGACTGGAAAACCCGCACATCGGGAATTGCGGCGTGCCCTTCATGAACAACACCACCGGGTGGCCTTCGATCTCGGACTGGATCCGCTCGGGCGCCTGCATGTCTGTCTCCTGCGACTCGCCGCGCCGCCGGCTCACGACCGGCAAACGGGCTGGGGGTTAGAATCCTTTCATTGTAAGCCCCCTTCCCGTTGCCAGGAGTCCCACGATGGCCATCGAATTGCCTGCCCTGCCCTACGACCGCACCGCCCTGGAGCCGCATATCTCCGGCGAGACGATCGACTTCCATTACGGCAAGCACCACAAGGCCTACGTGGACAACCTCAACAAGATGATCGCGGGCACTGAATTCGAATCAATGCCACTCGAGGAAATCATCCGCAAGGCGCAAGGCTGCATGTACAACAACGCCGCGCAGGTGTGGAATCACTCGTTTTACTGGAACTGCCTCGCGCCTGCCTCGGGATCGAATCCGGGTGGCGGCGAGCCAAGCGGCAAGGTCGCCGAGGCGATCAACAAGGCGTTCGGCGACTTCGCTACGTTCAAGCAGCAGTTCAGTGAACTGGCGGCCAAAACCTTTGGCTCCGGTTGGGCCTGGCTGGTGCAGCGTCCGGACGGTTCGCTGGCATTGGCCAGCACTCCTAACGCGGTCAATCCGATGGCCGGCGAAGACAATGCGCTGTTGACCTGCGACGTCTGGGAACACGCCTATTACATCGACTACCGCAATGCGCGGCCGAAGTATGTCGAGGCGTTCTGGAATCTGGTCAACTGGGATTTCGTCGCGTCCAACATGCGCTGATCGCGCGCAAGGCGCGCTCCTACAGGCGATTGATCACCGGTGCCACCTGGGCTTCGCGGCCGAGCGCGGCGCCGACATGGCGCAGCGCTTCGGCCAGCGCCGCGGCACTATCCAGGCGCAGCGTGGCATGCCCGACCTTGCGGCCAATGCGCTCGGCCTTGCCGTAATCGTGCCAGTGCCCGCCAGGCTCAGCCAAGACTGGCGTCGGATCGGGCATTGATCCGATCCAGTTGAGCATGCACGCGTGGCCGAGCATGTCGGTGGATCCCAGTGGCAAACCCAGCACCGCACGCAAGTGGTTCTCGAACTGGCTGGTCTGGCTGCCCTCGATGGTCCAGTGGCCCGAGTTGTGCACCCGCGGGGCCAGTTCGTTGGCCAGCAGCGCGCCGTCCCTGCAGAACAACTCGAGCGCAAACACCCCAACGTAGTCCAGGGCCTCGGCCAGTTTGCTGGCGTAGCCGATCGCCGTGCGCGCCAACGCATCGTCCACTGCAGCCGGTGCCAGGCTTGCGGAAAGAACACCGTCAACGTGCCAGTTCTCGGTCAACGGCCATGTGCGGAAGTCGCCGTCGCGACTGCGCACAGCTACCACCGACAGCTCGCGCTCGAAAGGTACGAACTGCTCCAGGATCAGCCCGACCCGATCTGCCTGTGCACCCAGGGCCAACCACGCGTCATCAACGCTGCAGCCATCTTTTTGCCTGATCCGGAACTGACCCTTGCCGTCGTAGCCCAGTCGTCGCGTCTTCAACACAGATGGGATCCCGATGCGCTCGACTGCAGCATCGAGCTCGGCGCGCGACGCGATCGGCGCGAACTCCGGCACCGGGATTTCGAGTTCGCGGAACAGGGTTTTTTCCGCCAGCCGATCCTGCGCCGTCGCCAATGCACGTGGGCTCGGAAACACCGGCACCTGCCCGGCCAACCAGCGCGCGGACTCGGCCGGCACGTTCTCGAAGTCGAAGGTCGCCACGTCGATGCGCGAGGCGAATTCCGCCAGGGCAGCCGCGTCACGATAATCGCCAAGCACCATCGGCGAAAACTGCGCGGCGCAGGCGTCGGCCACGCTGTCCATCACCAGGAAACGCAAGCCCAGGGGTGCGCCGGAAAGCGCAAGCATGCGGGCCAGTTGCCCGCCGCCGAGGATGCCGACCGTGGTCACGTCCGCGCGTCGTTCATTGCCGCGGATCAGCGCCGGCGATGACGTCGGCAGTTTGACGTTGGCGGAATTTGTCCAAGGCCGCGGCAATGGCTGGATCACCATGGCCGAGCATGGCCGCGGCGAACAAGGCGGCGTTGGCCGCGCCCGCCTGGCCAATGGCGAAGGTGGCGACCGGAATTCCGGCAGGCATCTGCACGATCGACAGCAGCGAATCCATGCCGTTGAGCGCCTTGCTCTGGACCGGAACGCCCAACACCGGCAGCCAGGTCTTGGCCGCCAGCATGCCAGGCAGGTGCGCAGCGCCACCGGCGCCGGCGATGATGGCGCGCAAGCCACGTTCGGCGGCAGTTGCGGCGTATTCAAACAGCGCGTCGGGCGTGCGATGCGCCGAGACCACCCGCACCTCGTGCGGTATGCCCAGTTGTTCCAGGCGCACGGCAGCGTGCTGCATCGTTTCCCAGTCCGAGCGCGAGCCCATGACGATTCCAACGAGCGGGGACTGCCCTGTGGCGACCATGGCTGCTCCGGTGGCTGTCGTGCAAAACGGTATTCTAGCTGGCATCTCCCCGATGGGCACCCGCCATGGACCGCAAACTGCTCGACATCCTTGCCTGCCCCGCCACCCGCCAGCCGTTGGCCTTGCTCGACAAGACCGGCCTGGAAGCGCTCAATCGCGCCATTGCGGATGGCCACGTGCGCCGCGTTGACGAAGGTGTCCAGGCCACGCCATTGCGCGAAGCATTGGTCACCCGCGACCACAAGCTGGTGTACCGGGTCGACGACGGCATCCCGGTGTTGCTGGTGGAAGACGCGATCGCCACCGGGCAGGTCCCGGATTTCCCGAGGTCCTAGCTGCGATGGTTACGGATGCGCCGCATCAATCAACCACCGCGCAGGTGTACGCCGACGTGGCGCGCGCGCTGGCCGAGGACATTGGCACTGGCGACGTCACCGCCGCACTGCTGCCCGATGTCGCCGACGTCGCTTATCTACTGTGCAAGGAAGCCGCCGTGGTTTGTGGACGGCCCTGGTTCGACGCTTGTCATCACGCCCTGGATCCAGGCGTGGAGATCGCATGGCGGGTGGCCGAGGGTGACCGGGTCGAAGCCGGCACCGTGCTGGCCACGCTTGCGGGCCGCAGCCGCGCCCTGGTAACCGCCGAGCGCACCGCGCTCAACTTCCTGCAGATCCTGACCGGCACCGCGACCACCACCGCTGCCTATGTGGATGCGGTGCGCGGCACCCGCGCACGCATCCTCGATACCCGCAAGACCATTCCCGGCTTACGCCTGGCGCAGAAATACGCAGTACGCACCGGTGGCGGCAGCAACCACCGCATGGGCCTGTACGACACGGTGATGCTGAAGGAAAACCACGTGCGCGCAGCAGGCTCGATCACAGCCGCAGTGTTGGCCGCACGCGCCAGGTTCCCCGACCTGCCACTGGTGGTCGAAGTGGAATCCCTGGAGCAGTTGCGCGAAGCGTTGACGACCGGCTGCGAGCGCGTGCTGATCGACGACTTTGATGCCGACACCCGGCGCCAGGCGGTGCTGATTGCGCACGGCGCGCCATTCGATGGACGCATTCCGCTGGAGGTATCTGGTGGCGTCGATCTTGCCGGCCTGCGCGCGATTGCCGAAGATGGGGTCGATTACATCTCGATTGGCGCCTTGACCAAGCACCTCCATGCAATCGACCTGTCCATGAAACTGGGGCCGCCGCCATGTCCGGTCTGCTGATATTGATGATCGTGGGCTCGCTGGGTTGGGCATTCTGGAGCGCCGCCCGGGGCGCCGCCGAGCGCGCCGAAGAGGTCGGTCGCGATGCCTGCAATGCGGCCGGTGTGCAATGGCTGGACCAGACCGTGCATGCCAGTGGCCTGCGCTTGCGGCGTGGCCACGACGGCCGCCTGGGCTTCGAACGGACGTTCCGCTTCGAGTATTCCGAAGATGGCCTGGACCGGCATGTGGGTCGCCTGGTCCTGCGCGGTGACCGTCTGGTTGCCTTCAGCGGCCCGCTGCGCTCGCAATAACAGACTTTTATTTCACGATGCGCAGGTGCGGGCCACGCTTGGGTGGCGGGGCTGGCGTGTCGTCGCCTTCGCTGGACGATTCTTCGTCGGCCACGGCCTCGGTGGTGGCATCGGCCGCGCCGATATCCTCGGGCAGCGCCATGCCCTGCCCCGTCTCGCGTGCATACACCGCCAGCACCGCGGAAATCGGCACGATCACTGCATGGCTGACCCCGCCGAACCGTGCGGTGAATGCAACGGCGTCGTTGTCCATCTGCAAATGTCCGACCGCGCGCGCCGCGATGTTCAGCACGACCTTGCCGTCCTTGATCGTATGCGCCGGCACCCGCACGCCCGACTCGGTGGCATCGACCAGCAGGTGCGGCGTCATCCCGTTGTCGGAGATCCACTCGTACAGCGCCCGCAACAGGTAGGGGCGATGGCTGGTCATCAGCGCGCCATCATTCGGGCATGGCGCGCAGGTTGCGCTCCTGCGGCGTCAGGCTGCGGGCGAAACCGGGGTTGCGGAAGATCCGGTTGCCGTAGTCCTCGATCGACTTGCCATCCTTCGGCAAGCCGATGCCCAGGGAATCCAGGCGCCAGATGATCGGTGCCATGGCGCAGTCGGCAAGGCTCATCTCGGGGTTGAGGAAGAACTTGCTGGCCTTGAACAGCGGTACCGACGCGGTGAGCAATTCCTTCAGGCGCTTGCGGGCGGCATCGGCCTGGACCTTGTTGCCCAGTTGGATGGCTTGTACCTGCGGCACCCAGTCATGCTCGATGCGCAGCATCGCCAGGCGCAGGCGCGCGCGCGACAAGGGGTCGACAGGCATCAGAGGGGGATGCGGATAACGCTCATCCAGGTACTCGCAAACCACGCTGGCCGCATACAGCACCAGTTCGCGCTCGACCAGGGTCGGCACCGAGTGGTACGGATTGAGGTCGATCAGGTCTTCCGGCGGATTCTGCGGATCGACCGGGATGAAGTCGTAGGTGACGCCCTTCGCGGCCAACACCAGGCGCACGCGGTGGCATAAAACATCGTCGACGGAGGAAAACAAGGTGAGTGCGTTTCGCATGCGCA
>JBDSOZ010000065.1:0-5730 GCA_039914555.1 Luteimonas sp. | reverse complement strand
GCCCAGCGCGGCCGCTTCCGCGAGTTCTACCAGTGCGACATCGACGTGATTGGCAAGGACACGTTGTCGATCCGTTTCGACGCCGAAATCCCCGCGGTGATCAACGCCGCGTTCGAGCGCCTCGGGGTCGGCGAATTCACCATCCAGTTCAACCACCGCAAGCTGCTGCGCGGATTTTTCGAGGGGCAGGGCATCGATGGCGAGCGCCAGATGCCGGTACTGCGTGAAATCGACAAGCTGGACAAGCGTGGCGAAGCGGCCGTGGCCGAAACCTTGGCCGGCCCGGACTTCGGCCTGGCGACGGACGTGATTGCACGGCTGTTGGCGTTCTCGCAGGTGCGCTCGCAAGGTCACGACGATGCGCTGGCCAAGCTCGACGGACTGGGTGCGGGTACCCCGCTGTTCGAAGAAGGCCGCAGTGAATTGCGCCAGGTGCTGGAACAATTGAAGGCACTCGGTGTGTCCGAGTCGCGCTATGCACTGAACCTGTCGATTGCGCGCGGCCTCGACTACTACACCGGCATTGTTTACGAAACCACGCTCGACGCGCACCCCGGCATCGGCTCGGTGTGTTCTGGCGGACGCTACGACAATCTCGCCAGCCACTACAGCAAGTCGAAGCTGCCTGGCGTGGGCATTTCCATTGGCCTGACCCGCTTGTTCTACCAGTTGCAGGAAGCCGGCCTGGTCACCAGCGCCGAAAGTTCGGTGGACGTGCTGGTGGCCTTGATGGACGACACCATGCTGGGCGATGCCTTGGCGCTGTCGCAACAGCTGCGCGCTGCCGGCTTCAACGTCGAGACCCAAATGGAGCCGCGCAAGCTGGCCAAGCAACTGCAATATGCCGATCGTGCCGGAATTCGCTTCGCGGTCATTCGTGGCGAAGACGAAGCCGCGCGTGGCGTGGTTGCGGTCAAGGACCTGCGCCGCGGTGATCAGTTCGAGATTGGTGACGCTGGCCTGGCTGCGGCATTGCGCGAGGCACGCGGATGAAGCCGATCCTGCTCGATGGTGCCTCGCTGTCGCGCGCGCAACTGGTCGCGGTGGCCAACGGCGCCACGGTTGCGCTCGACAAGACCGCCTTGCAGGCAGTCGCGCGCGCCGCGGACTTCCTCGCCGCGCAGGTCGCCAGTGGCGAGCCGCTTTACGGAATTTCCACCGGCTTCGGCAGCAATGCCGACAAGTTGCTGCCCGCGGACGGGCGCCTGCGTGATCAGTTGCAACACAACCTGATCGTCACCCATGCCGTGTGCGTCGGCGAGCCGTTCGCTGCTGAAGTGGTGCGGGCAATGTTGTGCATCCGCATCAATACCTTGCTGCGCGGACATTCCGGGATCCGCGTGTCCACCCTGCACGCGCTGGCGGCGATGCTCAATGCCGGGGTGGTGCCGGTGGTCCCGCAACTGGGATCGGTGGGCGCGTCGGGCGACCTCGCGCCGCTGTCGCACCTGGCCATTGTCCTGCTCGGTGGGGGTGAAGCGTTCTTCGACGGCGAGCGCATGCCCGGCGCCGCCGCGTTGCAGCGCGCAGGCCTGGCGCCGGTCACGCTCGGGCTCAAGGAAGGCCTGGCGCTCAACAATGGCACGGCGCAGATGCTCGCCACCGGCGTGCTTGCGCTGGCCAAGCTTGAGGACCTGCTTGATACCGCCGACCTCGCGGCGGCCATGACCATCGACGCCTTTGCTGGCCGGGTCGGCGCGTTCGCACCCGAAGTGCATGCGCTACGTCCGCATCCGGGCCAGGTGCATGTGGCTGCGCGCTTGCGCGCGCTGCTGGACGGTTCGACGCTGGCCGATATTGATTACCACCTGGTGCCGAAATCCTGCCCTGGCGACGCGGGTGCCGACATGGGCTGGGAATGGGTGCCAAGCGGGCTGCGCGCCGAGCGCGAAGCTTTCTTTGCGCGCTTCCTTCCATTCCGCGGTGGCAAGAAAATGCAGCCGCAGGACAGCTACTCATTGCGTTGTGTGCCCCAGGTCCATGGCGCAGTCCGCGATGCCGTTGCACATGCCGCGCGGGTGCTCGAGATCGAGCTCAATTCGGTCACCGACAATCCGCTGGTGTTCCCGGATGCAGGAGCCGGGCAGGCGGTGATCTCGGCCGGACATTTCCATGGCATGCCGTTGGCGTTGGCCATGAGCTACGTGAAGGCAGCGATTCCGGTGTTGGCGTCGATCTCCGAGCGTCGCCTCAACAAGCTGGTCGATCCCGCCACCAACGACGGCATGCCCGCTTTCCTGGTCGGCAACGACGACGGCACCGAATCCGGGTTGATGATCGTGCAGTACACGGCGGCGGCGATCGTCAATGACCTGGCCAGCCGGGCGATGCCCGCATCGGTGTATTCGATCCCGACCTCGGCCAATGCCGAAGACCACGTCTCGATGGGCGCCAACGAAGCCCGGCACGTGTTGGCCATGACCGACGACCTCGGCAAGGTACTCGGGTTGGAGTTGTTCGTCGCCGCACAAGCACTTGACGTGCGCCTGCGCATGCTCGAGGCAGCGCGGTCATTGGCTGCTGACGCGAAAGCGCTTGCGACCAAGGTGTCCGGGCAGCCTGCCGCCGACGCAGCTGCTTATGCCACGTTCCTTACCGAAGTCGGCGCGCTGTGCACCGACCTGCGCGATACCAGCGGGTTCCATCCCGGACGCGCGGTCGCCGCCGCCCATGCCGTAATCCGTGAACGCATCGATTTCCTCGAGCATGACCGCGCGCTGGATGGCGATGTCGGCGCCGCCGTGCGGATGGTGGTCGATGGCAACGTGCTGGCGGCGGCCCGGGCCGCGATGTGATGCACATGCGCGGCGGATGGCTGCTGGCGCTGGTGCTGTTCGCGCCGATGGCCAGCGCTGCCGATGGTCGCGTCAGCGGTAGTGTGTTCGAGGACGCCAATGGCAACGGCGCACGCGACCACGGCGAAGTCGGCCTTGCCGATATCGCGGTCTCCAATGGCCGCGACATCGTCCGCAGCGCAAGCGATGGCCGCTATGTCATCGAGACCCGCGTGGACGATGTGGTCTTCGCGATCAAGCCCGCTGGACGCAGTTTCGGCTTGCGGGCGAACGGATTGCCCGGTTTCTGGCATTCCGGGCCTGGCGATCACTTTGATGTCGCCTTGTCGCCGGTGCAGGGCGGGCGCGGCCCGTTACAGGTCTTGCTCTTCGCCGATCCGCAAGCCAAGTCGCTGGTGGATGTCGGTTACTACCGGCGTGACATCGTCGCGCCGTTGCAAGGCACGCAGGCAAGCCTCGGCCTGAGCCTGGGCGATATCAGCAACGACGACCTCTCGCTGTACCCGGCACTCAACGCGGTGACGGCCTCGCTGGGTGTGCCCTGGCTGCATATCGCAGGCAACCACGACCTCGATGCCGGCGCGAGCACCGATGAAGAGACGTTGCGCACGTTCCGCGCCACCTACGGACCGGACACCGTTGCATGGGAAGAGCAGGGCGCAAGCTTCATCGGCCTGGATGACGTCGTCGCCATGCCCGGCCAGCGGCCCTCTTACGTGGGTGGCTTGCGTGGCGACCAGTTTGCGTTCCTCGAGTCCTACCTGGCCACCGTGCCAAAAGACCGGTTGTTGGTGTTGGGCGCGCATATCCCGTTTTTCGATACCGCAGCGCCAGGCGCGGCGCCAACCTTTCGTCCGGCCGACCGCGAACGCCTGTTCGCGCTGCTGCGCGGCTTCCCGCATGTGTTGCTGCTCAGCGGCCACACCCACAACCAGCAGCATGTTTTCCACGACGCCGGCGACGGCTGGCACGGAAGCCAGCCATTGCATGAGTACAACGTCGGTGCGGCGTGTGGCGCGTTCTGGTCCGGGATCAAGGATGCGGCCGGCATTCCGCTGACGACCATGAGCGACGGCACCCCGAACGGTTACGCGCTGCTGACGGTGCAAGCCCAGGGTGGTTACGCATTGGCATGGCACAACGCCCGCGACCCGGCTGATAGCCAGATCGGTCTGTCCGCGCCGAAGGTCCTGCGGCGTGGCGCGTATCCAGCGTGGGCGGTTTACGCGAATGTGTTCATGGGGTTAGAACCCGCCGCTCCGGCCGCAAGTCCAGTGAGCTACCGCATCGACGGCGGCGAGTGGAAGCCGATGCGCCAGGTGTTGCAGCCTGATCCGGCCTTGTTGGCCGAAAACCTGCGCGATGATGCCGCGCAGGCATTGCGTGGTTACGACCGGTCGCCCGAGGCCGCGCCTTCAGCCCACCTGTGGCGGGGCACGCTGCCCACGGACCTGGCCGAAGGCGCACATGCGGTCGAAGTCCGCTATCTCGACCCCTGGCGTGGCGAGCAGCGCGCCAGCACCAGCTATCGCCTGGAAACCGCCACCCCTTGATCCGTTTTCTGCATGGGCTTGACAAGCGCGCGCCCAACGTACAATGTATTAGCACGTTAATACATTGGATAGTGATGAAGCAACGCCCGGAACCCCTGCCACTGCGTGAAGCGAATGCCTCATTGAAGGCCTTGGCGCGTACGCTTGCGGGCCTGGACGATGCCCGCGAGGTCGCGGCGTTCCTTGAGGACCTGTGCACCCCGGCGGAACTGGAAGCCATGGCTGATCGCTGGCGGGTCGTGCCACTGATTGCAGATGGGCGGCCCTACCGCGAGATCCACGACCGCACCCAGGTGAGCGTCACCACCGTCGGCCGCGTCGCACGTACGCTGGAGCGCGGTGCCGGTGGCTATGCCGCCGCATTGCGCCGCCTCCGCGCCCCCCAAGCCTCTCATTGACTCCCACGCCCATGGACTCCATCGCCCAACCGGCGGTGCGCGAACGCCTGCGCATTGCCATCCAGAAAAGTGGCCGCCTGGCCGCACCCGCCCGCGCCTTGCTGGCGTCGTGCGGCCTCACTTGGCGCGAGCGCGACGACCGGCTCTTCTGCCAGGGCGAGAACGTGCCCGTCGACCTGTTGCTGGTCCGAGACGACGACATTCCCGGATTGATGGCCGATGGCCACTGCGACCTGGGCATCGTTGGACGCAACCTGTTGCAGGAACAGGCCGCGCGCTCACTGGAAGACGGCGTTGCACCGGTGTCGCGCGAATGGCGTGCGCTAGGCTTCGGTAACTGCCGACTGTCCATAGCTGTCCCTGAGGATATGGAATGGCGGGGCCCGGCAACGCTTGCCGGCACCTGCATTGCAACCAGTTATCCGGCGACCCTGCGTGCATGGTTGCGTGAGCGCGAAATCGCCGCGGACGTGATGGTACTTTCGGGCTCGGTGGAAATCGCACCACGCCTGGGCCGTGCCGATGCGATCTGCGACCTGGTGTCCACGGGCGCGACCCTGGCGGCCAATCGCTTGCGTGCCGTCGAAGATGTGCTCGTCAGTGAAGCGGTGCTGGCCGGGCCGATCACCACCCTGGATCCCGCACGAGGAGCCATCGCCGCGCAATTGTTGCGGCGCCTGGATGGCGTGCTGCGTATCCGCGACAGCCGCCTGCTGGTGTTCCAGGCCCCGCGCCAGGCCTTGTCGCGTCTGTTGCCGTTGTTGACCGATGCCGACGTGCCGACCGTCTACACCGTTGACGGCAGCGACCGCATCGCCCTGCAGGCATTGTGCCGCGGCGGTGTGTCCTGGCAGCGGCTGGAAGCACTGGAACAGGCCGGTGCACTGGGCCTGATGGTATTGCCGGTGGAGCGGGCACTGGCATGAAGCGGGTTGACTGGAACTTGCTCGACGCCGGGTCCCGCAACCGCATGCTGCAGCGCCC
>JBDSOZ010000045.1:0-16471 GCA_039914555.1 Luteimonas sp. | reverse complement strand
TTTCGTCGTTGAGCGCAACCCGCAAGGCTTCCAGGTCGGTGATGTCGGCATCGTCATGTTGGGTGACGTGCGGAATCATTGCCCAATTGCGCGCGAGGTTGGCGCCGGACAATTTCTGGATGCGGGTCAATTCGCGGGTTTCGATCGCGCCGAACCTGGAGAAATCGACCTTGGGCCACGGCAACAAATTGAGCCCGCCGCCGCCCGCGCCCGCAGGCGCGCCGCCCGCTCCTCCACCCTGCATCGCCGACTTGACGAACTGCTGCACGTCCTGCTTGCCGATGCGGCCACTGCGCTCGCTGCCGGTGACCTGTGCGAGGTCGACGCCGAGTTCGCGCGCGAACATCCGCACTGCGGGGCTGGCGTACGGCACCTTGCCTGGCATCACGGCTTCGGCCTCGAAGCGCACCGGCGGCGCGGACGGCGCGGACGACGCGGGCGGCGCGG
The DNA here is from genome assembly GCA_039914555.1 of Luteimonas sp. GTDB lineage: Bacteria > Pseudomonadota > Gammaproteobacteria > Xanthomonadales > Xanthomonadaceae > Cognatiluteimonas. The sequence continues at coordinate 16,024 of JBDSOZ010000045.1, read as the reverse complement.
ACACCACGACCGGCGGCACCGCGGAGGCGGTTTCGACCGCACGCACTTCCTGCGACGGTGCAATGGGTTCGGCCCGGGCAGGCGCAGGGGTGGCTTCGGCCGGTTGTGCGGCGGCTGCTTTTGCCGCGGCGGCGGGAGCAGCGACTTCGGCCTCGCCGGCTGCGTCGATCATCGCCACCACGCTGCCTTCGGACAGGGTGTCGCCGAGTTTGACCTTGAGTTCCTTCACCACGCCGGCAAACGGTGCCGGCACTTCCATCGTCGCCTTGTCCGATTCCAGCGTCAGCAGCCCTTGGTCCTTGGCCACCGTGTCGCCGACCGCGACCAGCACCTCGATCACCGGCACGTCGTGCTGGCCACCGATGTCGGGGACGCGTGCTTCCTTCAGCTCGGCCATGGCAGGCGGGACCTCATGCGGTGGAAACGCCCATTGTGACCCGCAGCCGCAAAAGCGCCAACTCAGCCCGGAGGCGCCAACTCAGCCCCGTTGCCAGGGCTTGACCACCAACAGCGCGCCAGCGGCGACCAGCACCACCCCGAGGATCCGCAGCGGATCGGCGGGCTGGCGCGGATTCAATACCCCGAAATGGTCCATCAACAGTGATCCGGCGAGCTGGCCAAACACCACCAGGCAGATCAGTGCAGCCGCACCCAAGCGCGGCACCATCACCGTTGAAATCACCACGAACGCGGCGCCCATCAGTCCGCCACTCCAGGCCCACCATGGCACCCGGGCCAGCAATGCGGTGTCGAGACCCTGCGGCCGCGTCGCCACCCAGGCCAGCAGCAGTGCCACGCTGCCGACGACAAACGAGGCCAGCGATGCAAACAGCGGCCCCGCGGTCAGCGCGCCCAAGCGCGCGTTGACCAGGGCCTGCAACGGCAGGACCACGCCGACCAATACCACCAGCAACCATCCCAATGCATGCATCGCGTCGTCCTCGATTGAATTGTCAGGGCGGTGTTGGCGCCTGCGCGCGTGCGCCTTCGCGACGCAGCAGGTACAGGCCGCTGATGACGATGATGCCGGCACCGATCCAGGTCACGCCGTCGGGCAGCACGCCCCACAAGGTCGCGTCCCACATCACGCCCCACAGCAGTGCCGTGTATTCCAGCGGCGCCAACAACGAGGCTTCCCCTAGCCGGAACGCCTCGGTGATCAGATATTGGCCCAACGCCCCGGCAATGCCGAGGCCCAGGATCAACCAGCCGTGTTCGGCGCGGACCGGCACCCAACCCGGCCACGCGAGCAAGCCACCACCCACGGCCATCAGCAACATCAGCCACACCACCATGGCCTGGGTCGAATCGGTGCGCGCGAGGATCCGCACCGTGATCGCCGAAACCGCGTAAGCCAACGCGGCCAGCAGCACCGCAAAGCCGGCAGCGGTGAGCACGCCTTCGCCGCCCGGGTGCAGCACCACCAGCACCCCGAGGAAGCCGATGGTGATCGCGGTCCAGCGCCGCGGCCCGACCCGCTCACCCAGGAACGGAACCGACAACGCCGTGATCAGCAACGGGGCCACGAAAAAAATCGTGTAGGCGGTCGACAGCGGCAGGGTGCGCAAGGCGTACACGAACGACGCCATCATCATGATCCCGAGCAGGCCGCGCAGCAGGTGCAGCGACCAGCGAACGCGCAACAACGGCGCCAGGCCGGTGGTTGCCAGCGCCCAGGCCAGCAACCAAGGCAAGGACGACGCGCCACGCAGGGCGGCGACCTGGAATGGCGGGTAATCGGCCGACAGCACTTTCAGGATCGTGTCCATGGCCGAAAAGATCGCCACGCACAGCAACATCATCACGATCGCGCGCCAGCGGAAGCGTGCGGCGGAATGTGCAGTCGCAAGCTCGGATGCGGCCATGCTTGCAGCATGAGGCATGGCGACGACGGCTGAAAGAGCCGCGGCGGCCTTGCGCCGCCACGGCCGATGCTCAGAACCCGTGGCTGTAGCTGACGCCGCCGCCAAAGGCGGGACTGCCATCGGACAGGCCCGCGGTTGCGTACACCTGGAACCGGCTGGCGGCATCGCCGCCGAAACTGTAGAAGCCGGTGACCTCGCTGCGGTCGTCGAAGCTACTCGATGCCGCCTCGCGCCAGTCGTACATGACGCCGATGCTGGCGCCACTGGCACCCACTTTCCGACTCGCGCCCAAGTTGACGTTGGCAGTGCCGGTGACGTCGACGTAGTTGGAGTTGCCGAGCGCGGTATAGCCAACGCCACCGAACAATGTCGTGGTGCCAAAGACCCGGTACACATCCACTGCCAGGCCGTAATCGTTGGCACCGGTGCCAAGGCCCGTGTTTTCGTCGGCAGTGGCGACCTTGGCCTTGCCGGTCAGGTCGATACCGAACGGGCCGCCAGTGTTGAAGCTGTAAGTGGCCGACAGGTTCAGGTCGCCGATGCCTGAAGCGGTACCACGTTCCGGCCCGGTGCTGCCGGGAACCGTGACAGCACCTTGGCCGCGGCCGCGTCCCTGCGGATTGGTGTTCACCACCAGGCCCACCCCTGGCAGCACGTTGGGATCGCCGGACACGCGCAACCACGGCACGCTCGCTTTCCAGCTCCATTGGCCGGCGGTGTACTTCGCGCTGAACGGCACCGACAGGATCTCGGTGGTGGTGGCACTGCCGTAATCGCCGCTGCTGTAGTCGACGCCGACACCTAGGGTGATGCCGTCGGCCGCTTGCGCGCCGCCGATCGCTAGCAGGCAGGCGAAGAACATTGCAGAACGTTTCACCGACAGGATCACGGACGGCCGCTCCGTTCCGGACGTTCCGGACGTTCCGGCCGTTCGGGACGTTGCGGACGCTCGGGCAATGCCGGTCGCTCGATGCGTTCGGGCTTGGCGATGCGTTCGGGCTTGGCGACCCGCTCGCCGTTGGCACGGGCGTTGGCACGGGTGTTGGCGTTGGCGTTGGCGTTGGCGTTGGCGTTGGCGTTGGCGTTAGCGTTGGCGTTGGCCGCGGACATCAGCGTACCGAGGTTGAAATCGAGCTCTTTGGCGATCTGGCCCCAGCCCATGCCGCTCGCGCGCATCGCCAGCACGCCACCGCTGCTGGTGGTCGTGGTGCCGTCGGCATTGGTGGAGGTTTCAAGCCCGGTCAGGGCCGACTGAAGGTCCGTGTAGGCGCCCGATTCCAGCAACGCCCGCGCAAGCGAAAGGCTGATGTTCACCTCGCCGTAACCCATCGGCCCGGCCGGGTTGACGATGGTGCGCTCGACGTTGGTGGTCGTGGTCCGCGGGTTGCCATTTGCGTCGAGCACGGGATTGCCGTTGGCATCGAGCATGGGGGTGGACACGGTGTCGACGACAGTGAAGTTACCGCCCGAACGCAACTGACTGACGAGTTTCGAGGCAGCCTCGGGCGAACCGGCGAGCTCCGCGTAACGGTCGGCGATGCGATCGGCGGGGATCGTGGCCTCGGTGACGATCTCCACGTCGCCGGCATCCTGGGCAAAAGCCGGGGCACCAGCAAACAGCACGGCGGTCAATGCCGCCGACAACAGCAAATGGCGAGGTGTGGCGTTCATCATGGCAATCCTGGGTTGGGGTAGGCAATCTTGCTACCTGTCCGGGCGCTTTGGCATGGATCGCAACAATCCCATTTAGCTTAAATTGTGGTGTGTGGTCCGCCGTGTGATGACCCTCACATATTTAGCGTGTCCGAGTTTGCGTTAACCTGCCATCCCGTCCCGAGCTACCCCGCATTCCATGCCTTCCTTCGATATCGTTTCCGAAGTCGACACCCACGAGCTGACCAACGCCGTCGACCAAGCCAATCGCGAGCTCACCACCCGCTTCGATTTCAAGGGCGTGGAGGCCAAGTTCGAGCGCGATGAAAACAGCATCGCGATGTCGGCGCCCAGCGAGTTCCAGCTGCAGCAGATGACCGACATCCTGCGCGCGCGGCTGGTGGCGCGGAAGATCGATGCACGCTGCCTGGAATTCGGCGAGGTCGAGACCAACCTGGCTGGCGCGCGGCAGAAAGTCACGGTGAAGCAAGGCATCGAGCGCGACCTTGGCAAGAAAATCCAGGGCGCGATCAAGGACGCGAAGCTGAAGGTGGAATGCCAGATCAACGGCGACAAGCTGCGCGTCACCGGCAAGAAGCGCGACGACCTGCAGTCGGCGATGGCGTTGCTGCGTGCAGCCGAGTTCGAGCGGCCCTTGCAGTTCGACAATTTCCGTGACTGAGCAGGATGGTTCCGGGCAAGACGGTCTCGATGACGACGACCCCATTGCCGCGACCCGGCGCTGGCTCGAACGTGCGGTGATCGGACTCAACCTGTGCCCGTTTGCCAAGGCCGTGCATGCCAAGGGCCAGATCCGCTACGTGCTCAGCGTCGCCAACACGCCGGAGCAACTGCTGGAACACCTGGGTGCGGAGTTGTTGTTGTTGCGCGACACGCCGGTCGACCAGGTCGACACCACCCTGCTGGTGCACCCGGACGCGCTGCAGGACTTCCTCGACTACAACGATTTCCTCGATGCGGCCGACGAACTGGTCGCGGAACTGGAACTGGACGGTGTGGTGCAGGTCGCGAGCTTCCATCCGCACTACCAGTTTGCCGGCACCGCGCCCGGCGACATCGAAAATTGCAGCAACCGTTCGCCTTATCCGACCCTGCACCTGTTGCGCGAGGACAGCGTTGCGCGCGCGGTCGCGGTGTATCCGGATCCCGATGCGATTGTTGATCGCAATATCGACACGTTGCGCGAGCTGGGCCCTGAAGGCTGGAAAAACCTTTTCACGTAGGAGCGGCGGAAAACAGGGTTTCCAGGTCGGTGTCGTCGAGGGTCCGCCACTGGCCAGGCTCGAGCTCACCCAGGCCGAGCCCGCCAATGCGACTGCGGTGCAGTGCTTCAACGTGATTGCCGACCGCAGCAAACATCCGTCGCACCTGGTGGTAGCGACCCTCGGTCAATGTCAGGCGCGCATGGCGCGAATCCAGCACCTCGAGCATGGCCGGCGCCAGCGGCGTGTCCTCGGATTCCAGCAGCAAGTTGCCACTGGCGAATGTCGCGGCTTCGTCGCCACCCAGGTCCTGGGCCAGGGTCGCGTCGTAAACCTTGGCCAGGCGCGCCTTGGGCGACACGATCCGGTGCAGCAGTGCGCCATCGTCGGTCATCAGCAATGCACCGCTGGTGTCGCGATCCAGTCGGCCGACCGTCGACAGCAGTGGCGCGCGCAGCCGGAACCGTGGCGGCAACAGGTCGAATACGATCCGCCCCTGGTCGCGGGTGGAACAGGTGTAGCCAGTTGGCTTGTGCAGCAGCAACACCAGGCCCGCCGGCAGATCCAGCGGCTCGCCGTCCACGCGCACCTGGGCGTGTTCGACCTGGTCATCGGCATACAGCACTTCGCCCGCCGGGTCGGTGACCCGGCCTTCGCGGAACATGCGTGCCACTTCGCGGCGGCTGCCATAGCCCAGGTTCGCAATCAACTTCACCAGCTTCATCGCGCAATGGCCTCGATGATCTTGAAGCCGTCGCGTTGGGCAACGCTGCGCACGCTGCCAAACGTGGCATCGAGCACCGCTTCATACGGCAGGTGCCGATTCGCCACCAACCACAGGCGGCCGCCCGGTGGCAGCGCCGCTGCAGCGGCCACCACGAACGCGCGGCCGAGGTCGACCCGTTCGGCAGCCACCTGCGCGTGGAAGGGTGGATTGCAGACGATCGCGTCGTAGCGGCGCGGCAAACCCGCGGTCACATCGTGCCAATGGAACTGCAGCGGCACCTTGGCGCCCCAGGCCGCGAGGTTGTCGCGCGCCAGTTGCAACGCGCGCGCATCGGCTTCGTACAGGTCCACGGCGGTCACACCCGGGCAACGCGCCAGCACCTGGCCGGCGAGAAAACCCCAGCCGGCACCCAGGTCTGCGACATGGCCGTGCAAATCCGCAGGCAGGTGCTCGGCCAACAACATGGAAGCCGGATCGATCCGGTCCCAGGCGAATACGCCGGGCCGGCTGCGAAACCGTCCACCCGGCACGCGTCGATCATCGATGTGACGTGGCGCATCCAGGGCGCGCCATGCCAGTGCCAGCGCCGGATCCCCTTGCGCGGACGCGGGCGGTGCCTGCAGTGGCGAAGTCCAGAACACCCGACAATGGTTTTTGCTCAAGGTCTGCAGCGGCCCGGCCAGCCGGGCCAGGTCGGCTTCGCTGGATTTCGCGCCTTCCTTGTTGGGCATGCAGGCAACCAGGGTGCCGCCGGGCGCCAACCGCGCGAGCGCTTCCGCCATCCGGGTCCGCGCCTGATCCCGCTGTCGGGGAGGCAGCAGCAGCACCAGCGGATAACGCTGGCTGTCCTCGGCGATGGTAAAAACAAAACCGGCGCGCGCCAGGGCTTCGGCTTGCGGCTTCCAGTCCTGCTCGCAAACCAGTCCTGGCAGCGGCTGCGCGCGCAACGGCCAGCCATCGCGCGCACCCATGAACAGGGCGCCACCTTCACCTGGCCAGGCCAGGCGGCCGTCCGCCAACGGCAGCAATAAGGTTTCGAGGGCGGGGTCGGCACCGGCGGGCATGCGCCAATTCTACGGATCGACCGGACGGAACCCTAACGCGGGCTTGATCGCACGCCAACATTCAATGGGCGAGGATGGCCGTACCAACAACAACAACAGGCGAATCGATATGCGGGCATTGTTCGTGGGCGGAACCGTCGACAACAGCGAACTGGACCTGCCGCAGAAGCTGCCGCCAATGCATTACCCGGAAAATACCGGTGCGGGGCTGTCCCGCTATCAATTGCACCACGTGGGTCGCAAGGATGCGGACATTGCCTACGCGGTCTATGCCGCGCCCAACCTCGCCAGCGAAGAAGTCGACCGGATTGCACAGGAACGCGGCTATGCCCGCCGCTTCGATGCGACGCCGTCGGCGCCCACTGCGTAATGAGTCGCATCGCGCCCAAGGTTTATCGCGATCCTGCCAGGATTTCCGGGCTGCAGGCGCTGGCGATGCAGCTGCCCCAAAGTGCCCGGGTCGAAGTGACCCTGGATGACGGCAGTTGCCTGCGTGGCATCGTCAGCATGCGTCCCGCCATCCAGGCCTTCTACGACGCACGCGGGGAGGAAGGCACCAATGGCGTTGTCCGGATCGAAGCCGAACGCGCCGGCACCGAGATGGATGCGGGTCCGCTGGCCGGCAGCCGCTACGTCTGGCTTGACCACATCAACAGGGTCGAGGCCTTGCCCAACCAGACGCCGCCACAGGCATCCACCCGATATCCGGTCGATCCCAACGCGCCTACGGTGGAGACCTTCGGTTAACGACGACGGGTACCGATGACGCGCATCCAATCCAGCGACCACGACACCCCCACACAGGCAAGCAACGCCAGCAGCCAGTTTGCGGTCGTGCCTGCGTTCGCCACCACAAGCAGCGGTGCCACGCCCTCGAACCATTCGCGGCCGTAGCGCGCCACGGCGCCGAGGGTCGCGCCCGCGAACACCAGCGCCAACCCACGCAACAGCCACAGTTCAACGCGCGGATCCGGCAGGCGCGCTTCAACTCGTTGGGAACCTGGTGCGGACGCTTGCTCGACGCAGAGGGCGACGCTACGCGCGAAATCCGCCGGCGGCCCCGACTCGGGGGCCTGCCGTAGCGCCCGGGCCACGGCGCGATGCTGGTCAAGGACCAAGTCTGCAGTGGGCGCAGGGACGTGATCGCGTTCCTCGCGCAGGGCCCGCTCCTGCAGGTCCCATTCGTGCTGGTCAACCGGTTGCTGGTTCATGCAATCACTCCCAGGCGTTCGTCCAGCAGTCCACGCAGCTGCTTGCGGCTGCGGAACAGATGGCTCTTGATGGTGCCCTCGGCAAGGCCGGTGATGCGTGAAATGTCCGCAATCGGAATCTCGTCGAGGTGGTACAGGGTCAGGATCGTGCGTTGCAGCGGCGCCAAGACATCGATCGCGGCATGCAGGATGGCGGCCATTTCGCCGTCAGCGGTGGCCGCTTCCAGGTCGAAGCCATCGCCAATCCGCTCCAGCAGTGGCACGCCGTCGTCATCGCTGTCCAGCAGTGGAATGCGTTTGCGCTCCAGGTGCCTGCGCGCAACCGAATACGCGACCTGCCCGATCCAGGATTTCAGCGGCGCATCGAAGCGGTATTGGTGGAGGTTGCGATGCACCCGCAGGAAGGCCTCCTGGCACAACTCGCGGGTGTCCTCGGGATGCCGGACCATGCGCTGGATGATGTGCCAGCACAGGCCCTGGTACTGGTGCACCAGCCGCTCGAACGCGCCCGGGCTATGCTCGAGCACGTCCGTGACCAGCGTGCGGTCGTCATCCATGGCGTGCGATCGCGCGCGCTCAGGCCTGCTTGCGGGCGATGAAGTAGTAAGCCAGGTTGCCCAGGCCGGTGGCGGCCAGCAGGATCGCGATCACGCCGGGGGTCAGCTCGTTCCAGGCGCCCGCGTCCACCAGGCCGAAGCCGATCGCCAAGGCCACCAGGGTCACGCCCCAACGCAGCGACGCGTGGCGACGACGCAGTTCTTCGCCCTCCATCATCGAGCGGACCAGGTCCTGGGAGCCGTTGGTATCCACCATCTTCTGGCGAACGCGAGCATCAACAACCGCCTTGATCGCATAGGCGATGCAGACGAACAGGGTGATGGGGATCAGGAATTCAAGGTCCATGCTGGCTCCGTGGTGTGTGGGTCTCGAAGCAATGGATACGGGGAGGGCGGCGGCGGTTGCAAACGGGAGCGCGCAAGGCGCGCTCCTACGGGGCGGGGGCGGTGGCGGGAGCGGTGACTTCGCCTTGGCGGGCGGCTGCACCGGAGAGCACGGCTTCGGCCGGTGCGGCCTTGCCGATCAGGTAGCCCTGCGCGTATTCCACGCCCATGGCCTGCAGCCGCGCCAGTTGCTCGCGGGTTTCCACGCCCTCGCAGATCACCTTGGCGCCGATTGCGTGCGCCATCGCCACGATCGCCTCGACCATCGCCATCGCCCGTGGGCTGTCGAACATGTGCCGGGCAAACGCCTGGTCAACCTTGATGAATTCGAAATCGAGCGCGTGCAGGTGGGTCAGGTTGGAATAACCGGTACCGAAGTCGTCCAGCGCAAACGGCAAGCCGTGTTCGCGGCATTGCTGCATCACCGCCGCGACCGGTGCGTAATCGAGCATCTGGCTCTCGGTCACTTCGAGTTTCAACGCACCGGGCGGCAGGTTCGCGGCGTCGGCGCGGGCGACGATCTGGCGCGCCATTCCCGGCTCCACCAGCTGGCGCGCCGACAGGTTGACGGCAATGCTCGGCAACGGATCAACGCCGCCATCGCGCAACGCCTGCAACACCGCGATGACGCGCTCGAGTACGTACTCGCCGACCGGCACGATCAGCGAGGTTTCTTCGGCCAACCGGATGAACTCGGCAGGCGAAACCTGGCCGCGGCCCGGCAACTCCCACCGCACCAGGGATTCGTAACCAGCAACGCGGGCGGCCGCAATCTCGTAGATCGGCTGGTAATGCACGTCCAGGGTGCCAAGGTCCAGGGCCTCGCGTAATTGCGCCTCCAGCCGGATCTTGTCGATGCCCAGGCGTTCTCCAGGGTCAGCACAGGGTAGGCCCCCGGTCGCCAACTGGATGTCGGTGGGGATGTGCGCCACCAGGCTGCGCAGGCGCTGCATCAGGCTGTCGACCAAGGTGCGCAGGATCGGGTCGCCGGCGCGCAGGCGCTCCATGAATTGTTCGCGCTCGATCGACAGCAGCACGCTGGGCGAACGCGCGGTCGCGGTCGCGCTGCGGGCTGCGCCGTCGAGCAGGCCAAGTTCGCCAATCAGCTCACCGGCGCCGAGGACGCCTTGGTGGGCGGTGCGGCGGCCGTGCACCGAGATCAGTTCAACCTGTCCGCTTTCAACCAGCCAGGCGCAGTCGGAAGGATCGCCTTGCCGGTACAGCACTTCGACTGCAGACAGTTCGCGCCGGATGCCCATGGCGGCCTACGCTATCATGGCGGCATGACCGAAACATTCCCCGACCGGCTCTCGCTGGATCCGCGCAGCCGCTTCCACGATGCCGCCCTGCTCGAGCGTGGCGTCGGCATCCGTTTCAACGGCAGCGAACGCACCAACGTCCAGGAATACTGCATCAGCGAAGGCTGGATCCGGGTGGTTGCCGGACGCGCACTCGACCGTCGCGGCAACCCGATGACGATGAAGCTCCAGGGCACGGTTGAACCGTACCTGGCCGACGCCGCTTCGGCCGACGCAGCTTCCACCAACGCGGACTCCGCGGGCGACTGAGCGCAGTGGCGGTGTATGTCGACGATGCCGTGACCTTGTGGCGTGGTCATCGCTGGGCACACCTGATGGCGGACACATTGCCGCAGTTGCATGCGATGGCGGCGCAACTCGGGATTCCTCGGCGCGCGTTCCAGGACAAGGCCAGCGGCGCCCATTACGATGTCGACGCGGCACTGCGGGAGCAGGCGATCACATTCGGGGCCATTGCGATTTCCCGCCACCACGATCGCGAACTCGTTCGTGCCGTCATCCGCACCGCCAAGGCCCAGGGACGCCGCCAGGCACCCTGAATGCGAATTCAGCCACACACGCATTCAGTGACACACGCATTCAGTAACACCCGCCGAACGCAATGAGCTGATGGCGCTTCACCGTGGCGTTGCATCGCCGCGCCTATCCTGCCGGGAAATGCACGACCTGCCCGCCACCGAATCGATAGTCGACGCGCTTTCAGAAGCACGGCGCGAGCTCGCGCTCAGCCGCCAAGCCCTGCAGCGCAGTCGCAACGCGCTGGCCGCAATCGCCGACGGCGTCGTCATCACCGATGTTGAAGGCCGCATCGCCAGCTTCAATCCTGCGGCCAGCCATCTCACCGGTTGGCCGACGACAGAGTCGGTGGGACGACCGCTGGCGGACGTGGTGCGAATCATCGACGAAGCCGGCGGCCCGGTTTCGCTGTTGGACCCCGGCGTTGGCCCCGGCGTCGATGGCATCGGCGCACTGGTGCGCCGGGATGGCCACCTGGTGGCAATCGATGGCTCGGTCGCGCAGGTACCAGGCGACAGCGGCGGCATGGACGGCTACATCATCATGTTCCGCAACGTCACCGCCGCCGTGCGCATCCGCCGCGAACTGTCGTGGCACGCGAACCACGACGCCTTGACCGGACTACCCAACCGGCGCGTGCTGGAGACCCGGCTTGAACGCGCGATCCACAGTGCCGCGCACCTGGATGGCCAGCATGTGTTGTTGTACCTCGACCTCGACGACTTCAAGACCATCAACGACACCGGCGGCCATGTCGCTGGCGATGCCCTGCTGCGGCAACTGGCGCCGTTATTGCGCCAGCAACTGCGCGAGCACGACACGTTCGCGCGCATCGGTGGCGACGAATTCGCGATCCTGCTTGAACATTGCGGCACGCTGCACGCCGACGCGATCGCGAATGCGATCCGGGCAGCGATCGGCAGCTTCGCGTTTGGCTGGGGTGGCCGTGGATTCCGGACCGGGGTGAGTATCGGCCAAGTGGAATTCAGCGGTGTCGGCCTCACCGTCGACGACATCGTCCGGATCGCCGACGAAATGTGTTACGTAGCCAAGGCGGACGGGCGCGACCGGATTGCGGCGTGTTCAATGCAGGGTCTCGACCTTGGCGCTGGCCGGCTCACTCCGCTGGTTTCAGAACCTTGCGTTCGAAGCAGTGGCGACCGACCGCGTGGTTCCACTGATCCGGTTCAAAGGGAACGCCTGCGGGTGCGGTCGTCGCGGTATCCGTCGTGAAGCGCGCGCACAGCCGGTAACTGCGTTCACCGGTAGGCGTGTAGGCATAGGCGCTTGCGTCCACTGGATCCTTGGAGGACACATTCCACCCTGGCTGCGCCGCAAGCGTGGCGATGTCCACCGGCAGCGCCTGGTGCCCCTGGTAATACGCCTGGACTGCGCGCTCCAATTGCTGCAGATCCTGCAGCCGACGCGCATCCAGCCTCAGCTCGCGTTGCTGCGACGGCGACCCCATCGACAGCACCGCCGCAGCCAGGGTCGCCGCCACCAGCACGCTCGCGGCAATGGCGAGCCAACGGCCGGGTCCGCCACCGGTGCTCACGATTCTTTCTCCTCGTGGCGCAGGTCAAACAGGTAATAGCCGAAGATCGTCCCGGCGATGACAGCAACCACCACGACCTTGAGCACGAAGCGCAAGCTCAGCTCACCACCCAGCAGGTTGTAGACCAGGGTGATCAGGTCGCCGATGACAATCCCGGCAGCCAGGAACAAGGTCACATAGGTCAACCAGCGACGCACCGCGGACAAGCGCTTGACCGGGCTGCGCGCGAGTTCCTTGCCCAGGTAGCGGGCAACAAACAGGAACACCGGAAACGCAATGACCAGCGAGGCCACCGACCAACGCATCGAACTCGCGCCCTGGGCCGCACGCCACGCCGGATCGGCAGCATCCGGGAAGCCACGATTGACCAGGTCGAACAACAGGCTGCCCAGGTGGTAAGCACTGATATAGAGGGTGGCAAACAGCACCAGGTACAGGAAGGCTTCGCGCGCCGACAGATAGGGCCGCGGCTTTGGCACGGCAACCGGGAAAGCGACATCGGCATACGCGCCGAGCGCGCTGGCCGCTTGTTCCGGCGGCCAGCCGGCCGCCAACAAGGCCTCGGCGATGGCGGCCTTCGACTGGCCCTGGGCCAGCGCTTCGCGTACAAACCGCTCCAGTTCCTGGGTGGCAATGCCCATGGGGTCCTGCTCCTTGGCTGCAAGCGGCCGACGCTAGCAGGCGCGCTGTCAGCAGGCAAAGCAATTCCACGCCCTGCTCACGCTGACCTGTTAAGTTTCGGCCCAATCCATCCTCGCTGGTGAGCCCGATGCGCGTGCTGCTGCTGTTGTCGTCCCTGCTGATGCCGCTGGTGGCGTGGTTCTCGCAACGCGGTGCCTTCGGCCCCAGCAATGGCGCCATCTCCGACCAGTACCCGACCTTGCTGGTCGCCTCCGGCTTCGCGTTTGCGATCTGGGGCCTGATCTTCCTGTGCAACGTGGGCTTCGGGATCTGGCAGATCACCGGCGCACGCCGCACCGACGCGACCCTGGATCGGGTCGCACCCTGGGCCACCGCAGGCTTCCTGTTGACCGCGGCCTGGATGCCCCTGTTCTCGATGGGGCTGTTCTGGTTGTGCGTGCTGGTGATCTTTGCAGCGTTGACCTGCCTGGTCAGCAGCGTCGCCATCCTCACCCGCGACGCCGCGCCGTTGCGTACACAATGGCTGTGGGCATGGACCCCGTTGTCGCTGCACGCCGGCTGGTTGTCGGTGGCGGCCTTCCTCAACCTGGCCCAGGTGATCGTGGCGTATCGGCTGTTGCCAACCCAGAACATGCTGGTGTGGAGCGTGGTGTTGTTGTTGATGGCGGCGGCGATGCTGCTCGGCATCAACGAGCGCCTGCGCGGCAACATTGATTACGCGGCTGCAGCAACCTGGGGCCTGGTCGCGATCTACATCAAGCAATCGGGTTGGGATGTGCCTGGCGCTTCGACCATCGCCTGGCTGGCGTTGGTGGTGGCGGTGGTGCTGGTGGCGCAGACGGTGCGGCTGCGGCTGCGCGATCGCGACGGGCTGGTGCCCGGCGTCTGACTAGCGCTGCGGCAGGACCCAGCCTGGCCGCACGAAGTGGCAGGTGTAGCCGGTTGGATAACGCTGCAGGTAATCCTGGTGCTCGGGTTCGGCTGCCCAGAACGCGCCCGCGGGCTCCACTGCGGTAACCACCTTGCCCGGCCACAGGCCTGAGGCATCCACGTCGGCAATGGTTTCCAGCGCGACCTCGCGCTGTTGCGGCGTGGTGGTGTAAATCGCGGACCGATATGACGCGCCGCGATCATTGCCCTGCCGGTCCGGGGTCGAGGGATCATGGATCTGGAAAAAGAACGCGAGCAACTCGCGATAGCTGGTGCGCGCCGGGTCAAACACGATCTCGACGGCCTCGGCATGGCTACCGTGGTTGCGATAGGTCGCGTTGGCAACGTCACCGCCGCTGTAACCGGCGCGGGTGGAGACGACGCCATCCATCTTGCGCAGCAACTCCTGCACGCCCCAGAAACAGCCGCCGGCGAGGATCGCGGTTTCCAATTGCGGTGCCGGGGTTGTCATCGTGCGTCCTCCACCTGGTCGAGGTAATCAGCATAGCCTTCGGCCTGCATCCGCGCGCGCGGAACGAAGCGCAATGATGCCGAATTGATGCAGTAACGCAGGCCGCCCTGGTCGCGCGGGCCATCGTCGAACACATGGCCGAGATGGCTGTCGCCATGGGCCGAGCGGACTTCGGTGCGCAGCATCCCGTGGGTCTGGTCGCGCAGTTCCTTGACGTGCGCGGCCACGATCGGCTTGGTGAAGCTGGGCCAGCCGCAATGCGACTCAAACTTGGCGCTTGAGGCAAACAACGGTTCGCCGGAGACGATGTCCACGTACAGGCCAGGCTCGTTGGTGTGCAGGTGCGCGCCGGTGCCAGGACGCTCGGTGGCGCCTTCCTGGGTGACGCGATACTGCTCGGGCGTGAGTGCAGCCACCGCTTCGGCGGTCTTGCTGTAAAGGGTCTTGTTGGTCTGGGTCATGGTGGGCCTCCTGGCTATTCAATGCGGGCGCGGCGGGCGGGTTCAAGGTGGAAATCCGGGATATCCTCCGGCAACGACGCCTGGGGAGGCACCGATGCCGACGCTGGACCGCCGCACCGATGAAGGTTTGTTGCGTGGCATTGGCCGCGCCAGCCTCGTCGCCCTGTTCATCAACTCGGTGGTGGGTGCCGGAATCTTCGGCCTGCCGGGCAAGGTGCACGCGCTGCTTGGCCCGTGGGCATTGCTGGCCTACCTGGCCTGCGCCGGACTGGTGCTGTTGATCGTGATGTGTTTTGCCGAAGTCGGCGGGCGCTTCGAACGCACCGGCGGCCCGTATCGCTATGCCTATGTGACGTTCGGGCCGGTGGTCGGCTTCCAGGTCGGTTGGTTGGTGTGGCTGACCCGGGTCAGCGCGTTCGCGGCCTTGTGCAATTTGCTGCTGGCCTACCTCGCGCATTTCTGGCCCGCGGCGACGACTCCTTTTTGGCGGGTGACCCTGGTGACCGGCGTGGTTGCGATCATCGCCGCGCTCAACATCCGCGGTGTGCGCCCGGCGGCGCTGGTCGCCAACGCCTTCACCATCGGCAAGCTGATTCCGCTGGTGTTGTTCGTCGCGGTCGGCCTGTACTTCGTCGAGCCGGCGCGCTTCATTCCCGAATCCGATCCGCTGGTCGGCGATTTCTCCAGTGCGATGTTGCTGTTGGTGTTTGCGTTCACCGGCTTCGAAACCGGCACCGTGCCAGCGGGTGAAGTGCGCGACCCGCGCCGCAACCTTCCGTTTGCAATCCTCACGGCGATGGCAGTGATCGTGCCGCTGTACATCCTGGTGCAGGTGGTGTGCATCGGCACCCTGCCCGGCCTGGCCGAATCAACCACGCCACTGGCCGATGCCGCCGCGCGATTTGGCGGGGCCAGCGGCGCCGCGTTCATCACCGTGGGTGCACTGATCTCCATCAGCGGCACCCTCAACGGCTTGGTGCTGGCGGCGCCGCGGATCCTGTTCGCGATGGCCGAGCAGCAACAGTTGCCACCCATGCTCGCGTCCACGCATCCGCGCTACCACACCCCGCACATCGCAATCCTGCTGACGTCGGTGTGCATGCTGGCGCTGACGCTGTCGGGGTCGTTCCTGACCGCCGTCGCCATCAGCACCATCACCCGCTTGCTGGCTTATGCGGCAACCTGCGCGGCCTTGCCGGTCCTGCGCCAACGCGATCGCCGCGGCGACAGTGAAGTCGCCCCGGCCACGTTCCGCGCACCGGGCGGCAGCATCACGGTGGTGGTGGCACTGGCGGTGATCGCCTGGCTGCTCGCCAACGGCAGCGCGCGCGAATTGCGCGACGTGCTGATTGCGATGGCGATCGGCTTCCTGTTGTTGTTCGCAACCCGGCGTTGGGCTGCGCGCGCGCCTTGACTCAAGCCGGGCCCATGCGCACGGCGATACC
>JBDSOZ010000198.1:0-15136 GCA_039914555.1 Luteimonas sp. | reverse complement strand
TCGGCCATGCGCCGGAAGGCCGGGGCGGCGGTGTCACTTGGTGTCTCGGCCATGGTCATTCGCCAAGCCTAACGTAGGAGCGCGCCTTGCGCGCGATTGGCGATCGGATTGCGGTCGAATCGCGCGCAAGGCGTGCGCCTACGGCAGCGCGGTGCCGTCGCGTTTGTCGCGTGGTGGCAGGCCGTCGCCGCCGTGCACCAGGAACCACACATTCTCGGCGATATTGGTAGCGTGGTCGCCGATGCGCTCGATGTTCTTGGCCATGAACAGCAAGTGCGTGCACGACGTGATGTTGCGAGCGTCCTCCATCATGTAAGTCAGCAGTTCGCGGAACAGGCTGGTGTAGAGCGCGTCGAGCTCGGCGTCGGCCTCCCGCACCCGCTGCGCGGCCTCCGCATCGCCGTCGCGATAGGCGTCCAGAACATCCAGCAGCTGGCGGACGGCAAGCATGCCCAGGGTGCGCAGGCCGCGGATCTGGGGCAGCGGAGGCGCGGCGTTCAATGCGATCGAGCGCTTGGCGACGTTGGCGGCGTAGTCGCCGATGCGCTCGATATCCGAGGCAATCCGCAATGCAGCGAGGATCTGGCGCAGATCGCGCGCCAGCGGTCCACGCAGGGTCAGCTTCATCACGTCCTGGCTGGTTTCCTGCTCGAGGATGTCGATCGCCGCGTCGTTGTCGATCACCTGCTGCGCGGCATGATCGTCGCGGCGCTCGACCACGTCGAGCGCCGCCTGCAACTGCGCAGCGGCCATCGCGCCCATGCGCAGCAATTCGTCCTGCAGGCGGCGTTGCTCTTCGTCGTGGCTCTTGACGATGTGGTCGTGCGGCTGCTGGTTCATCCGAATCGCCCCGTGATGTAGTCCTCGGTCTGTTGCTTCGAGGGTTTGGAGAAGATGGTGTCGGTCCTGCCGTGCTCGACCATGTCACCCAGGTACATGAAGGCGGTGTAGTCGGACACGCGTGCAGCCTGCTGCATGTTGTGGGTCACGATCAGGATGGTGTACTCGCGCTTCAGTTCTTCGATCAGCTGCTCGATCCGACTGGTGGAGATCGGGTCGAGCGCCGAGGTTGGCTCGTCGAGCAGCAGCACGCTGGGGCGGAGTGCGATGGCGCGCGCGATGCACAAGCGCTGCTGCTGGCCGCCGGACAGGCCCAGCGCGTTTTTCCCAAGCGTGTCCTTGACCTCGTCCCACAGCGCGGCCTGGCGCAGCGCGGCTTCCACCCGCACCGCCATTTCCGCCTTTGGCAGACGCTCATGGTGGCGGATGCCGTAGGCCACATTCTCGAAGATCGTCATCGGGAACGGCACCGGCTTCTGGAACACCATCCCGACCTTGCTGCGCAGTCGGTTCATCGAGTACTTCGGATCGAGGATGTCGTTGCCGTCGAGCAGCACGCGGCCGCTGGCGCGCTGGCCCGGATACAAGGCGTAGATCCGGTTGAACACGCGCAACAAGGTCGACTTGCCGCAGCCCGAAGGACCAATCAGTGCGGTGACGCGCTGCTCCGGGATGTCGAGGTCGATATCCTTGACCGCGCGGAAATCGCCATACCAGAAGTCGAGCCCGCGCGCGGAGAGCTTGGGCGGCACGGCAGTCGCAGCCTGGTCCATCAATCGATCAGTCATGTCCAACGCGGTTCCTCGAAACGATGGCGCGGGCCACCAGGCTTACCAGCAGCACGAACAGGGTCAGGACGAAGGCGCCGGCCCAGGCCAGCGAATGCCAACTCTCATACGGGCTCATCGCGTATTGGAAGATCACCACCGGCACGTTCGCCATTGGCGCCAGCACGTCAGTGGTCCAGTACTGGTTGTTGAGCGCGGTGAACAGCAGCGGTGCGGTCTCCCCCGAGATCCGGGCCAGTGCCAGCAGGATGCCGGTGACGATGCCGGGCAACGTCGACCGGTACAGCACCTGCACCGTCATCTTCCACTGCGGCACGCCCAGCGACAACGCCGCCTCGCGCATCTGCGCGGGCACCAGTTGCAGCATCTCGTCGGTGGTGCGGACCACCACCGGCAGCACGATGAAGGCCAGCGCGATCGCGCCGGCCAGCGCCGAGAAGTGGCCCATCTGCGCGACGACGAGGGTGTAGACGAACAGGCCGAGCACGATCGACGGCGCCGACAGCAGGATGTCGTTGATGAAACGGACGGTTTCGCCGAACCAGGACTTGCGCGAATACTCGGCCAGGAAGGTGCCGGCGAGCACCCCGACTGGGGCGCCGATCAGGATTCCCATCAGGCTCATCACTGCGCTGCCGAAGAAGGCATTGAGCAGGCCGCCGTCCTCGCCCGGTGGCGGCGTCATCTGCGTGAACAGTGCCAGGTCGATCGAGGAGATGCCCTTGCTGAGGGTGGTCCACATGATCCACACCAGCCAGAACAGGCCGAACGCGGTGGCCAGGACGGCGAAGCCCTGGGCTAGCAGGTTTCGTGCGCGACGGGTGGCATACAGCGACATCCCCATGTGCGGCAGACCCATGTCAGCGACCCTCACGCCTGGCCAGTTGGCGCAACATCAGCCGCGCCAGCGAAAGCACCACGAACGTGACCAGGAACAGCACGAAGCCGAGCGCGATCAGCGACGAGCGGTACATCTCCGAGTCGGCCTCGGCGAATTCGTTGGCGATGGTGGCGGCGATCGAGTTGCCCGGCATCAGCAGCGACGCGACCAGTTCATGTGCGTTGCCAAGCACGAAGGTCACCGTCATGGTTTCGCCCAGCGCACGCCCCAAGCCCAGGAAGATGCCGCCGACGACCGCCGAGCGGGTGTAGGGCAGGACCACGTCCCACACCACTTCCCAGCGGGTGGAGCCCAGCGCATAGGCCGATTCCTTCAGCCGGTTGGGCACGGTCAGGAACACCTCGCGCATCACCGAGGCGACAAACGGAATCACCATCACCGCCAGCACCAGGCCGGCGGTGAGCATGCCCAACCCGAGCGGCGGGCCGGAGAACAGCGCGCCCAGTAGCGGCAACTGGCCAAGGTTGGCGTCGATCCAGGGATAGATGTGCTCGGCCAGCACCGGCACCAGCACGAACAGCCCCCACATGCCGTAGATGATCGAGGGAATGCCGGCGAGCAGTTCGATCGCCGCACCGATCGTGCCACGCATCCATTTCGGCGCGATCTCGGTCAGGAACATGGCGATGCCGAAGCTCACCGGCACCGCGATCAGCATCGCGATGATCGCGGTGACGACGGTGCCGTAGATCGGCACCAGCGCGCCGAACCGCTGGCCGACGGGATCCCAGGTGTTGGACCAGAGAAAGCCGATGCCGAACTCGGCGAACGCCTCGCGCCCACCCCACAGCATCGACAGCATGGCGGCCGCGAGGGCCGCCAGCACCAGCATCCCGGCAGCGGTCACCAACCAGCGGAATCCGCGGTCGGCGAGGGCGTCGCCGCGCTCTCTCACCGTTGCGTGCCGGCCTGGAACTCACGCGCCCAATAGGCTTCGACTTGCCGCACCAGCGCGGGCGGCAGCGGCACGTAGTCGAGTGCCTGCGCCTGCGGCTGGCCGTGTTCCAGCGACCATGCGAAGAAGTCGAGGGTGTCGGCCGAGCGCTGTGGATCCTTCGGCTGCTTGTACATCAGGATGAAGTTGGTCGCCGCGATTGGCCAGGCGTCGACGCCGGGGGCGTTGGTGATCACCAGGCTGAAGTCCTTGGCTCCGGCCCAGTCGGCGGTGGCGGCCGCGGCCTGGAAGCTGGCCGCGCCCGGCTGCACCCACGTTCCCGCGGCGTTCTGCATCTGCACGTGCGACATTCCGCTTTGCGAGGCGTACGCCAGCTCGACGTACCCGATCGATCCCTTGATCTGCTTGACATACGCGGCCACGCCTTCGTTGCCCTTGCCGCCGATGCCACCCGGCCATTCAACCGATGTGCCTTCACCGACCTTGTCTTTCCAGGCTGGACTGACCTTGGACAGGTAGTTGACGAAGTTGTAGGTGGTGCCGGAACCGTCGGAGCGGTGCACGACGTTGATCTTCGACGACGGCAACGTGACGCCGGGGTTCAGGGCAGCGATCGCGGGATCGTTCCATGCGGTGACCTTGCCGAGGAAGATGTCCGCCAGCATCGGGCCGGTCAGGCGCAACTGGCCGCCGGCGACGCCTGCAAGGTTGACCACCGGAACCACGCCGCCGATCGCCGAGGGAAACTGGCCGAGGCCGGCGGCAGCGAGTTCGTCGCTGGACAGCGGCTTGTCGCTGGAACCGAAATCGACGGTGCCGGCCTTGATCTGGGCGATGCCGCCGCCCGAGCCAATCGACTGGTAGTTGATCTTGTGGCCGGTGGCCTTGTTGTAGTCGTCGGACCACTTCGACAGCAGCGGGTAGATGAAGGTCGCGCCTGCGCCGGTGATCTCGGCGACGACGCGCGCGCCGGCCTCCGTCGCGGGGGTATGGTCTGCGGGCTTGCACGCGGCCAGGGCGAGCGTGGCGGCAAGGGCGGTGGTGACGATCCGTAGGGGTGTTTTCATGGCACCCATGAAACGATGTTCCTGTTACATGCGGATGACAAAACCGGCAAAAAAACCAGGGGCGAAGACCGCGCGAGTATCTATCGCTGCAACACCAGCTCGCCCGGCAACGGCAGGTGGAAAACGCGTCCGCGTTTGGCCTACCAATGGATCTGCGCGCGCGCTTCGAGGATGTCCGGGTCATCGCTGACACCGCGACGGGTGCTGTTGACCTTCACGTAGTTCAGTACGAACTTGAAGTTGGTGCGCCAGTACCAGTTCACTCCGGCGGTGAGTGTGTCCATCCTGCCGCCGAGGACGCCGCTGTCGTCGAGGTCCATGTTGTCGTAGCGCAGGCCGACCTTCCACATGCCCGAGCCGGGCTTGTCCGGCAGCGAGGTGCTGGGCGTGCCGCCCTTGTAGCGCCAGGTCTCGCCGGTCACGTTCCACACGCCGCTGACGTAGCCGCCGGTTCCGCTGAAGTCGCCGGAGCCGGCGCGGTAGCGCGATACCTTCGACGCCATGTACTCGGCCTGGACTTTGAGCGGGCCCTTGATCCACATGCCTTCGAAGCCAATGGTGGCGACGCGGTCGGTGTCGGTGAGGTTGCCGGTATCGATCAGGCGGTTGGCCAGGTCGGCGTCGGGGCGCACGCGCAGGCGCAGGGTGTCGGCGTCGGTGTCGTAGTCGACATACGACAGGCCCAGATGCAGGACGTTGCCCTTCTGGTTGATCGGCGCCCAATAGCCGCGCGCGCCGAAGCCGCTGCCATGGGCGCGGTTGCGGGTCAGTTCACGGCCGAATGCGCTGGCGGTGACGCCCCAGTCGCTGTCGCCCACGCCGGCGGCCACGCCGAGACGGCGCGAAATGGCGAAAGTGCTGGTGACCATCGCCTTGGAAACGAAGTCGTTGTTCTTGGTCGACGACAGTTCTTCCAGGCTGTTGGGCTGCTTGAACTGGCCAACCTGGACGTAGCGGTTGCTGTTGCTGCCCAGCGTGTACTTGGCGAACGCGTCCAGCAACTTGCCGTCGCCCGAGGCATCGTAAGCAGCCGCCCACTCAACGTTGCCTGGCCCCTTGCCCTTGAAACCGATTTCGGCGCGGCGCAGGCCGAAGTCGGTCTTGCGGCCGTCGCCGGGGTCGGCGTCGAGGTTGCCGAAGTCGTTGTCGTACCAGTAGCCGTCGGTCTGCAGCAGGCCTTCGAAGCTGATGTCGGAGCCGGCGATGCGGTCGATCGGGATTTCCGCGAGCGCGGTCGGGGCGACGAGCACGGCGAACATGGCGACGCTGAGGCGGCTGCGGGAACGTTTCATGGACAAGGCCTCGAGGCGGGAACGCCGCGCAGCGTACGGCCTGGATGTTTCGCTATCGTGACAGGGTCTTGCCGGGGTAACGGCACAGGTCACGGATCGGGCAGCGCCAGCATTCGGGCTTGCGCGCCTTGCAGGTGTAGCGGCCGTGCAGGATCAACCAGTGGTGCGCACCGTGCAGGTATTGCTGCGGTACCACCTTCAGCAGCCCGTCTTCGACCTGGCGCACCGTCGTGCCCGGCGCCAGCCCGGTGCGGTTGGCGACTCGGAAGATATGCGTGTCGACCGCAATCGTCGGCTCGCCGAATGCCGTGTTGAGGACCACGTTCGCGGTCTTGCGACCAACGCCTGGCAGCGCTTCGAGCGCATCGCGCGTGCGCGGCACCTCGCCCTCGTGCAGGTCGAGCAACTGCCGGCACAAGGCAATGACATTGGCGGCCTTGGCGTTGTACAGGCCGATGCTGGAGATGTAGCGCTTGAGGCCGTCTTCACCAAGCGCAAGGATTGGCTGCGGGGTGTTGGCAACCGGGAACAGGCGCCGGGTTGCCTTGTTGACCCCAACGTCGGTGGCTTGCGCCGACAGCACAACCGCGACCAGCAACTCGAAGGGCGTGGTGTACAGAAGTTCGGTTTTCGGTGCCGGGTCAAGTTCGGCCAGGCGCGAGAACAACTCCTGGATTTCAGCGACGCGCAGTTTCGATGGCCGCCGGCGCGCCGGTTTGCGCACGCGGGGCGCACTCATTGTGGGCCGTGTCCGGCCGCTTTCGCCTTGGCGCGCGCCAGCGCGGCAGCTGCTGCGGGGGGCAGGGCAGGCGCTACGGCCGTCGCGGTGGTGGTTGGTTTGCGGCGTTCGCTGCGTTCGCGGTCCCGACGCTGCAAGCGTGCATTACGGATGCGGTGCCGTTCGCGCGCGGCCAGGGCAACTTCGCGCTCGCGTCGCGCTGCGGCCAGCGCTGCGCGACAGGTGTCGCTGCAATCCGCGCAGGCCAGGGCAGCATCAAGCAAGCCCAACTCGATGGCGCGATCGGCATCGTCGTCGTGCAGCGCCGCGACCAGCGCATGCGCGGCATCGCCATCACCCGCATTGCAATGGCACCCTGCGCAAGGCACCGGCAACAACCTCAGTGGCCGCCGAACGCCGGCTTGCGACGCTCCAGGAACGCGTGGGTGCCTTCGCGCATGTCGTCGGTGGCGAACATCAATCCGAATTGGGTGGCTTCGAAGGCAAGCCCTTCCTCGATCCCGCATTCGCCACCGTAGTTGATGCAATCGAGGACGCCGCGCAGGGCCAGCGGCGCCGACGCCGCCAGTTGTTCGGCCAGCGCCATCGTCTGCACCTCCAATTCCGCAATGGGCACCACCCGGTTGACGATGCCCAGTTGCAATGCGCGGGTTGCGTCCACGGGCGTGCCGGTCAGGCACAGTTCCAACGTGGCGGCGCGGCCAGCCAGGCGCAGCAAGCGCTGGCTGCCACCGAATCCGGGGATCAGGCCGAGGTTTACTTCCGGCTGCCCGACCTTGGCGGTGTCGGCTGCAATCCGCAGGTGGCAGCACATCGCCAGCTCCAGCCCGCCGCCCAGGGCGAAGCCGTTGAGCATGGCGATCACCGGTTTGGCGAGAGTTTCGACCCGGCGCATCATGCGCTGGCCGCGGAGCGAGAAATCGCGCCCCTGGACCGGGGTCAGGGTGTTCATTTCGGCAATGTCCGCCCCGGCCACGAACGCCTTGGGGCCTGCGCCAGTCAGGACCACGACCCGAATCGCCGGGTCTGCGCCAGCCGCCGCAAAGGCGGCATCCAGCGCATCCAGGGTGGCTGCATTCAGGGCGTTCAGCTTGTCGGGGCGGTTGATGGTGAGGACACGGACCGCACCGCGGTCGCTGCTCAGGAGGACTGGATCGGTCATCAGGGTGGGTTCTCGTCGGGACCAGGGTGCGGAACTCCGCGCCACGGCCAAGGTCGGAAGTAAGCGTTCAGTGGCAGTCAAGCCTTGTGACCGCTATCCTAGCGCGCTGTTCTGCAGCCAGCCCCCACAACCAGAGGTTCCGCCGAATGAAGTTGCGCTTGCTTGTTGCCACCAGCCTGGCAGCCCTGATTCTCTCCGCCACCGGCCTCGCCAGTGCGCAGGACATCTCCTCAGCCAAGGGCAAGCTCAGCTACGCCCTGGGTTACCAACTGGGCCGCGAAGCGGCTGAAAGTGGTGAGGCCATCGATCTCAGCACCATGACCAAGGCCTTGCAGGACGGCTTCGCGAAGAAGGATTCCGCGGTGCCGGTCGACGACATGCGCAACGCCTACCAGGACATGCAGAAGCGCATGCAGGCCAAGGCCAAGGTCGCCTTCGACAAGGCGGCGGTCGAAAACAAGGCCCAGAGCAGCAAGTTCCTCGCTGACAACAAGGCCAAGGCGGGCGTGAAGACGCTGGCCGACGGGATCCAGTACCGGGTCCTGGAAGTCGGCAGCGGTGCCAAGGCAACACCGGCCAGCACGGTCGAGCTGGAAGTGTCCGGCCCGTATCCGTGGGGCCAGAAGCCGACGCCAGTGCAGCCGGCGCAGAAGATGCCCACCACCAAGGTCAGCGAGATCGAGATGCCTGCGATCCGCGAGGTGCTGGCGATGATGCCGCAGGGCTCGAAGTGGGAAATTACCCTGCCGCCGGAAAAGGCGTTCGGCAATGATCCGCGCAGCCCGTTCCCGCCGAATGTCGCCGTGGTCTTTGAAATCAAGGTGCTCAGCGTCAAGTAAGAGCGCGCCTTGGGCGCGATGGCCACCGTACACGCCCCGTAACGCCGGCCCAGTGCCGGCGTTGCTATATTCGGAGCATGCAACCGCCTGTGTACCCGATCCAACACAGCGTCCTCAGCCCCTGCATCGGCATCTGCAACCTCGATCCCAGCGGCCTGTGCGTCGGCTGCCGGCGCACGTCCGCCGAGATCGCGGCGTGGACCTTGATGGACGACGCCGCACGCCTGCGGGTCATTGAAAGCCTCGCAACGCGGAATGGCGAGCACGGGTGAGCCGGCCGCCGTACGACCTGGACCGGATCAGCGCAGCCTTGCATCCACTGCCGGCGGTGCCTTCAGGACCGGCATGGAACCTTGACGAGGTTGTTGACTTGCTCCCAGGTGCCGCGCCCGTGCCTGCTGCCGTGCTGGTCGGGCTGGTGCCGCGTGCGTCCGGGATCCAGGTGCTGCTGACGCGGCGCACCGACGGCTTGCGCCACCATGCTGGCCAGGTCGCTTTTCCCGGTGGGCGGATCGAGCTTGGTGATGCCGATGCACGCGTTGCTGCAATCCGCGAGACCAGCGAGGAAATTGGCGTGCCCGCCTCGGACCTGGTGCCGTTGGGTTGGCTGGATCCACTGGCCACGGTCACCGGCTTTGCCGTGTTGCCGCTGGTGGCCGCGATCGCGCCCGACTACCAGCCCCACCCCGAGCCTGGTGAAGTGGCGGAGGTGTTTGAAGTGCCACTGGAGTTCCTGATGTCGGCTCCCAACCTGCGCGAGATCCGGCTGGATTGGCGCGGTCGCCCGCGCATGGTGCTGGAGTTCGTTGATCATGGAATGCCGACCCAACGTATTTGGGGCGCGACCGCATCCATCCTGTTCAACTTGAGGCAACGGCTGGAGAATTCATGATGGATGCAAACCCCGGTTGGACCACGCTGGTGCAGGCAGAAGCCTTGGCCGAGGCGCTGGGCCGCGGCGACCTCGCGAGCACTGACCTGGCAATCCTCGACGCGCGCTTTTCGCTCGCCGGTGCAGAAGCTGGCGCCCGCGCATACCAGCAATCGCATTTGCCGGGCGCGGTGTACGCGCACCTGGACCATGACTTGTCAGACCACCGCAAGCAGGGACAAGGGCGCCATCCCTGGCCCGAGGCCAGCGACTTCACTGCGCGACTGCGCGCGTGGGGCATCTCGCCCGCGACCCAGGTGGTGGTGTACGACGATGGCGATGGCATGTTCGCGGCACGGCCCTGGTTTTTGCTGCGGATGCTCGGCCATGCCAAGGTCGCGGTGCTCGATGGCGGGTTTGCCCGCTGGAACGCACTGGACCTGCCGCTCGACAATGCCATCCCCGTGCCCACGCCGACACGCTACGACGCCACCTTCGACATGAGCCGCTTGCTGGACGCCGCGCAAGTGCAGGCACGACTGGACGCCGGCGAGCTGCTGTTCGACGTGCGTGCCGGCGCCCGCTTCCGCGGTGAAGTCGAGCCGCTGGATGCAGTGGCGGGGCATGTGCCGGGCGCACGCAACCGCCCCTTTGCCGACAACCTGGTCGACGGTCGCTTCAAGTCGCCGCAGCAGCTGGCGCTGGAATTTGCTGCTGCGTTCGAAGGCCACGACGCTTCACGCACGATGGCGATGTGTGGCAGCGGGGTGACGGCATGCCACCACCTGCTGGCCATGGAACACGCTGGCCTGCATGGCGCCAAACTGTTTACCGGCTCATGGAGCGGATGGATTGCCGACCCCTCGCGCCCGGTAGCACGCGGCTCGTAGCAGCGCGCCTTGCGTGCGAATACGCAGTCACGCATCGCGCGCAAGGCGCGCTCCTACGGGTTTTATTTGCCGAGTTTGGCCATCAACGCGCGCAGCGCGACTTGGGTGTCGTCGGAGTACCAAGCCTCGACGAAGCGGTCCAGCTCGATGCGCCCCGGTTCCAGTGCGGCAATCAGGTCGGCGCGTGCAATCCGGCGCGTTTCCAGCATCGGTTCCCGCGGTAGCAGCATTAATTGGTCCAGCCAGCGCAGCGCGCGCGTGCCAACGCTGTCGATGTCGACCAACTCGTCGACCAGACCCATCGCCAACGCCGCATCGGCCTGCACCAGTTCGCCCGCGACCAGCAGGCGTTCAGCGCGATACACCCCGACCACGCGGCGCAGCAAGTGCTGGACGCCTTCGGGCGCAACCAGCCCCACCTGGGTTTCGTTGAGCCCGATGGCAAACGGGCCACTGGCCATCACCCGGTAATCGCAGCAAAGCGCCAGCACGCAGCCGCCAGCCGGGGCGTGTCCGGCGATCGCCGCGACGACCGGCATCCGTGCATTGGCCAATGCACGCGCGGCTTCGAAGAATGCGTCCCAGGCGTCACGCAAGGCCGCGCGGTCCGCGCCCAGCGACACCAGGTACGGCACATCGAGGCCCGCCGAAAACACCTTGGGTCCGCCAAGCAGGACCAGGCCGCGCACGCCTTCAACGCTCGCCTTGGCGACGGCGGCCGCCAACGCACGACACAACCCCGGATCCAATGCATTCACCGGGGGTCGTGCAAGGCGCAATTCGCGCACCGCGCCGTGATCGGTGGTCTCGATGGTGGATGTCGTGTCTGGAATTGCCATGCGCTTGGGCCAAAATGCGGGAACGGACTACAATTATGCGCATGAACCGCCTGTCACTGCCGCTGTTGCTCACAGTCCTGTTGTCTGGCGCAGCTCCGTCGGCGATGGCCGCAACGCCAGCGCCTGCTTGCTTGCCAACAGTCAATGACGCCTGGATCCGCATGCCTCCGGCGAACCTGCCGATGATGGCGGGCTACGCCAGGATCGTGAATCGTTGCGATGCCGCCGTCGCCATCGTCTCAGCCGACAGCGCGGCATTCGTGGACACCAGCCTGCACCAGACCCGGGTGGAAGCCGGCATCAGCCGCATGCGCGCAACCCCGTCCTTGGCAATCCCGGCCGGTGGCAGCGTCACCTTGGCACCGGGCGGATTCCACCTGATGCTGATGCAGCCACAAGTCGCATTGCGGGCCGGGCAACACGTGACGATCAACTTCGTGCTCCAGGATGGCCGCAAGTTTGCTGCGGCCTTTGAAGTTCGCGCCGTCAGGTAACGCTGGCGGCGACTTCGCGTATCGCAGCGGGCAGCGGGGCTGGCGTGCCCGTGGCGCGATCCACCCACACCATCACCACGTGGCCATCGGCGTACAACGATGTCCCGTCCGCCGAGAGCAAGCGGTGGCCGATCGTGATGCTGGTGCTGCCAATGCGTTCGGCAAACAGCTCGACCACGATTTCCGCGGGATAGGGAATCGGCAGCCGGTAATTGATCTGGACCGCGGCCAGCAACGGCGCGATCGCATCGGTAACCCAGGGTTTTCCAAGGCCCATGAACCAGCGGATGCGCGCTTCCTCGAGGTAGGTGAGGAAGTTGGAATTGTTGACGTGGTTGAACGCATCCAGGTCGCGCCAGCGCGGCGAAACCGGATAGCGGAATAGCACTTGTCGTCCTGGCTCGTTGCTCATGCTGCCGACTTCCTCCTGGATGCCTTGCCGTTGCCGATGCCCAGGGTCTTGGCCAGGAATTGGCCGGTGTAGGACTGCGGCATCTTCGCCAATTGTTCCGGCGTGCCCTGGGCGATGATCATGCCGCCGCGGTGGCCACCCTCGGGCCCGAGGTCGACGACCCAATCGGCGGTCTTGATCACGTCCAGGTTGTGTTCGATCACCACGATGGTGTTGCCGTCATCGCGCAGCTTGTGCAATACCGCCAACAAATGCTCGATGTCGTGGAAGTGCAGGCCGGTGGTTGGCTCATCCAGAATATAGAGGGTGCGCCCGGTATCGCGCCGTGACAGTTCCTTGGACAGTTTGACCCGCTGCGCTTCGCCACCGGAAAGCGTGGTCGCGCTCTGGCCGAGCTTGATGTAACTCAGGCCCACGTCGACCAGGGTCTCCAGCTTGCGCGCCAGTGACGGCACCGGCTCAAACAGTTTCAGTGCGTCCTCGACGGTCATTTCCAGCACGTCGCGGATGTTGAATCCCTTGTACAGGATCTCCAACGTCTCCCGGTTGTAGCGCTTGCCGTGGCAGACATCGCATGGCACGTACACATCGGGCAGGAAATGCATTTCGACCTTGATCAGGCCATCGCCCTGGCAGGCTTCGCAACGGCCGCCACGGACGTTGAACGAAAAGCGCCCTGGGGCGTAGCCGCGGGCGCGTGATTCCGGTACCTGTGCGAACAGTTCGCGCAAGGGCGTGAACAAGCCGGTGTAGGTTGCCGGATTGCTGCGCGGGGTGCGCCCGATCGGCGACTGGTCGATGTCAACGACCTTGTCGAACAAGTCCAGCCCCTCGACCGTGCGGTAGGCCGCCGGCTTGTGCGACGCGCCATTGATCTCGTTGGCGGCCAGCGCATACAGCGTGTCGTTGATGAGGGTCGACTTGCCAGAGCCGGAGACGCCAGTGATGGCAGTAAACAGGCCGGCCGGGATTTCCAGGTCGACATCCTTGAGGTTGTTGCCGGACGCACCCTCGAGCCTGAGCATCATCTTCGGGTCGGGCTTGCGCCGGGTCGTCGGGACCTCGATTCGGCGCTGGCCGCTGAGGAACTGCCCGGTCACCGAACGCGGTGCTTTCAGGACGTCGGCATAGCTGCCTTGCGCGGTGACTTCGCCGCCATGGACGCCGGCACCGGGACCAATGTCGACGATATGGTCGGCCAGGCGGATGGCTTCTTCGTCGTGTTCGACCACGATCACGGTGTTGCCGAGATCGCGCAGGCGGGTGAGGGTACCGAGCAGGCGCTCGTTGTCGCGCTGGTGCAGGCCGATCGACGGCTCGTCGAGCACATACATCACCCCGACCAGGCCAGCGCCGATCTGCGAGGCCAGGCGGATGCGCTGGGCCTCGCCGCCGGAGAGGGTGTCGGCCTTGCGCTCCAGGGTCAGGTAGTCGAGTCCGACATCCACCAGGAAAGTCAGGCGCTCGCGGATTTCCTTGACGATCTTGGTCGCGATCTCGCCACGCCAACCCGGCAGGTCGAGGCTGTCGAAAAATGCCACGGCATCATCGATTGGCATCACCACGATCCGCGGCAGCGGGGTGTCGCCGAGGAACACATTGCGCGCGCTGCGGTTCAGGCGCGCGCCACCGCAATCGGTGCAGGGGCGTTGGCTGACGTACTTGGCCAGTTCCTCGCGCACCGCGGCCGATTCGGTTTCGCGATAGCGGCGTTCGAGGTTGGGAATGATGCCTTCGAACTTGTGCCGGCGCTGGCTGCGACCGCCGGCGTCGGTGAGGTAGGTGAAGCTGAGCAACTCACCCTTGCTGCCAAACAGCACCGCTTCGCGCACGGATTCGTCGAGCTGGTGCCAGGGGGTGTCGACGCTGAAGGCGTAATGCCGCGCCAGTGACATGATCAGCTGGAAGTAATACGCGTTGCGACGGTCCCAGCCGCGGACCGCGCCTGCCGCCAGCGACAGTTCCGGATGCACGACCACCCGTGCCGGGTCGAAGAATTCGGACACGCCAAGGCCGTCACAGGTGGGGCAGGCGCCGACCGGCGAGTTGAACGAAAACAGGCGCGGTTCCAGCTCGGGCAGCGAGTAGTCGCACACCGGGCAGCTGTACTTGGACGAAAACAACATTGGCGCGGCTTCCGCGTCGTCGAGCGACTGCACGATCACCATGCCGTCGCCGAGCTTGAGTGCGGTTTCAAAACTCTCGCTGAGTCGTTGCTTGATATCCTCGCGCACCCGGAAGCGGTCGATCACCGCTTCGATGGTGTGTTTCTGGCGCAACGCCAGCGGCGGCACCGCATCGATCTCATGCAACACGCCATCCACGCGCGCGCGCACGAAACCCTGCGCACGCAGTTGTTCGAACACCTGGGCGTGCTCGCCTTTGCGTTCGCGGATCACCGGGGCCAGCAGCATCCAGCGTTGCTCGGCCTTGGCCGGATCCTGCTCCAGTGCCAACACCTGGTCGACCATCTGGCTTACGGTCTGTGCTTCCAGTGGATAGCCGTGGTCGGGGCAGCGCGGGATGCCTGCGCGCGCAAACAGCAGGCGCAGGTAGTCGTAGATTTCGGTGATGGTGCCCACGGTCGAGCGCGGGTTGTGCGAAGTCGATTTCTGTTCGATCGAGATCGCCGGCGACAGGCCCTCGATGTGGTCGACGTCGGGTTTTTCCATCACGCTCAGGAACTGGCGGGCGTAAGCCGAGAGCGACTCGACATAGCGTCGCTGGCCCTCGGCGTAGATGGTGTCGAAGGCGAGCGAGGACTTGCCCGAGCCGGACAGCCCGGTGATCACGATCAGTTTGTCCCGGGGGAGGTCGAGATCGATGTTCTTGAGGTTGTGGGTCCGCGCGCCACGGATGCGGATGAAGTCCATCGCCATCGGGGTGATCTGGCCTCGGAATACGAAGTGGGGAGGCCTCCGGCAGGACCGGGACCGAACAAGGAAGCGTAACCAGCCACTGATCTGGGGGCAAACTGCCTTGTCCGCCAGTCTGCTGACTCTTCGTCCCAGACTCTGCGACCCTCGTCGTTCAGGTTTGCGGAGAGGTGCGTGCTGCAGGCCTTTGGGGCGAATGTCCCCCGGCATCCGCCTGCGGCCGCCGGGGGA
>JBDSOZ010000196.1:0-8499 GCA_039914555.1 Luteimonas sp. | reverse complement strand
AGGCGCTGCTGGAACGCGCGATCGATCAGTTGCAACTGTCCGCGCGCTCGATGCACCGGATCCTGCGGGTGGCGCGTACCGTCGCCGATCTCGGCCTGCGCGCCGACATTGCGACCGCCGACCTGCTCGAAGCCATTGGCTATCGCTGCCTGGACCGACAGCCAGCATCCTGAGTGGACGCACATCGCATCGAACCTGCATCCGTTGTCGTCACGTTGTCGCGTTAAACTCGAAGCTCCCTTGCCCGCGGACGCCACGCCTGGAAAGCCTGCACGCCATCGACCTGCGCCTGCTGGGGTTCGCGCTGCTGATCCTGGCCGGCATCGCTTCGTCACTGCTGGCACGCCGTTTTGGCGCGCCCTTGCTGTTGCTGTTCCTGTTGCTTGGCGTGGCCTTGGGCGTCGATGGCCCCGGTGGCATCCATTACGCCGACACCCGCTTCACCTACCTGGTCGGTTCGCTGTCACTGGCGATCATCCTGTTCGACGGTGGCTTGCGGACCCGCGCACAACACGTGCGTGGCAGCGTGCGCCCGGCGGTGTTGCTGGCCAGCGTCGGCGTATTGGTCACTGCTGCACTCACGGCGCTGGCCGCTTCCAAGCTGCTCGACCTGCCACCGCTGGAAGCCTTGTTGTTGGGCACCATCGTGGCCTCGACCGATGCCGCCGCGGTGTTTTTCCTGCTGCGCGCCGGTGGCCTGCACCTGGAGCGGCGGGTGGGTGCGACCCTCGAGGTTGAATCGGGCAGCAATGACCCGGTCGCGGTGTTGCTGACGATTGCATTGACCACCTGGCTGGCCGGCCAGCACGAAGGCGGTGTCGCTGCGATCGCCGTCCGCATGCTGTGGGCCTCCGGCGTCGGCCTGGTGGCCGGCTATCTCGGCGGCAGGATCCTGGTGTGGGCGCTCAACCACTTCGACCTGCAGCCCGGATTGCATCCTTGGCTTGCATTAGCGGGTGCAATCACCTTGTTTGCGCTCACCGGCCTGCTCCAAGGCAGCGGATACCTGGCGGTGTACCTGGCCGGCATCGTGGTGGCCAACCGCCCGTTGCGCGCCCGCAACCAGGTGATGTCGCTGCAGGACGCCGTGACCTGGTTCGCGCAGCTGATCATGTTCATGCTGTTGGGATTGCTGGCGTCACCACATTCCCTGTGGCCGATCCTGTGGCCGGCGCTGGGCGTGGCCGCGTTCCTGATGCTGGTGGCGCGACCGGTTGCGGTCCTGCTGTGCCTGCTGCCATTCCGCTACCGCGCCGCGGAACTCACCTTTATTTCCTGGACCGGTTTGCGCGGCGCGGTCGGGATCTTCCTCGCCTCGATTCCGCTGTTGGCGGGTTTGCCTAACGCGTGGCTGTTTTTCAACGTCGCCTTCGTGGTGGTGGTGACCTCGTTGCTGGTGCAAGGCTGGACCCTGGCGAAACTGGCGCATTGGCTTGGGGTCGCGGTGCCGCGCGCGGATCCCAATACCCGCCGCATCCAGCTCGACCTGCCCGGCCAGCTCGAGTACGAGATGGTCGGCTATCGGATCTCGCCAGACAGTTCAGCCCTACGCGGCGGCCAACTGCCGGCGCAGGTGCGTTTGGCGATGGTGGTGCGCGGTGGCCGCATCCTGTTGCCGGAGGAATTCGAACAACTCGCTGCCGACGACTACGCCTACTTCATCACCCCGGGTGGCCACGCGCCGCGGCTGGATTGGCTGTTTGCCGGTGGTCGCGATGCGCGCGAGGCCGAGCAGGATACCTTCGGCAGCTTCACCCTGCCCGGCGATGTGCCGCTGGGCGAGCTCGCAACATTCTACGATTTGCGCCTGCCCAAGCGCATCGCCCGCAACACCGCCGCGCAATTGTTCGACGAGCGTTTCGATCGCGAGCCGCAAGTGGGTGACCGGCTCGCCATTGGCAGCGCGATCCTGGTCGTGCGCAGCGTCAAGGAGGATCGTGTCGCCAAGATCGGGTTGCGCTTTGCCGGCGTGGGCGAGCGCCTGATCTCCGGTTAGGGGCGCGGCCAGACCTTGCGGTTCGGGTCGAATTCCGACCGGTCCAGCGTGTTCGCGCGCTGGCCGAACCCGCAGGCCACGATCGGGCTTTGCACGTAACCCACCATGCCGAATGCGCGCTCGATGTCGATTTCGTTGATCGCGCTGGTGACGAACGGGCCCAGGCCAGCTTCGGTTGCGCACAGCTGCAGGGTCTGCGAGAGGTGGCCCACGTCCAGCACGGTGACCCGATAGGCCTTGGCGTGGTTGCGATATTTCCAGAAGTTGCGGTGGAAGCGCGGCGCGAGGAAGCACAGCACCGGCGCATCGGCAAAAAACTCCTGCCCGGCCACTGCGATCCGGGAAAACGCACGCACTTCCTCGACGGTCCATGCGCGCGCCGCCGCATCACCCAGCGCATGGGTGCCGGCATCGCCAGGCTGCGGCGCTTCGATTCGCGGCGTTACCGGTTCCAATGCGTGGGTGTCGATCCGATAGCGATACAGCCCGGCGGCGATGCCTTGCACGCGCTGCACCACCAGCCAGCATTCGGTGGGATGCAGCGCGCCTCCGGAAGGGCTGGTGCGCTTGAATACGTCGAAGCCGGGCGCTGGATGGCCGATACCGCGGGCACCAAACACGCGCGCCATCAATTGCGCGAAGGTTGCCAGCGGAAGCTCGGCTTCCACGTTGTAGTTGCGGCAGGTCGCCCGGGTATCGAGCAGCGCGTCGAAATCGCCGCGTTCGATTCGTGGCAGGCCGATGTCCGCGGTCGGATCGACGGATGGCAGTGCGTGCACCGGCGGCGGGCCGTGATGGCGCAACAGGCCTTCGTTGGTATCCAGTTCCTGCTCCGCCATGCCCTTGGGGCCATCGATGCCTTGCCAGCGGGAGGCCATGTGCGCCAGCGCGGCGGGCGCATGCCAACCCTGGGCGCGGAAGTCGTCATCAACTGCAGCCGTCTCGCCGGCGCCTTCGCGTGCCAGCAGCAAGCCAGCCTCAAGCAGATCGTTGATCGCCCTCGCATTGAATCGTGTGTCCAGCTCGTCGCGCTCGACCCAGTCCGCAGCACCCACCATGCCCAGCAATGGCACGAGCGCGGCGTCCAGTTCCACGGCGGCAGGCAGGTGCGGCGCATGCACGAACCAGCACGCGCGCGCCACCACCCCGGTGCCGCCGGCCATCAGGTTGTCGAGCTGGAAACTCGCCACTTCGCGCGGTTCCAGCCACGCCACTGCGCAGCGCCTGATCTGCATGTCGCCCCCATTGCCACGCGCCAAGTCGGTGTTATTGTCCCGAATTCACCACCCAATGGGGAGTTCCGATGACACAGGGCGACAAGATCCCGCCGGCCGGTTTGCACCCGCGCCTGGTCAAGAAGCTGCTGGACAACCTTGAAGGCAACGACGCCTTCCGCGAACAGTTCCAGCAATCACCGGAGCAGGCGCTGCGCTCGATCGGCTACACCGATCCGTGGGACTGCATGCAGCTGAAAGGCAAGCCGCTGGCGTCGCCCGCACAGATCAAGGCGCAACGCGGCAAGCTCGAAGAGGTCATGGTCGGTATTCAGGGCCACGAATGTGCGCTATCGGCGCAGGAAGGGTACTGAGGCGACGCCTACCGAGGCGAAGCCATTGCGGCACGCGATGCCGCGACATTGAAGAAGCGCAAGACGTCCGTCGTCGAACTTTCGGCAAAGACGCGCCCCCGATGCGTCGCCAGCCATTTGCGCTGCGCTTCCGCAGCCAGCGCGTCGCCGGCCGCCTGCTCGGCGCGCATCAATGCCGAATGCGTCGCGACCAAGGCTGTATCGTCCGCGACCAGTGGGCGAAGGCGCGCAACGGCGATTCGCGGTCGACCTGCCAGGCGGTCCTGCTCGGCGAGCACGACCTGGCGCAGTTGGGCGACGGTGGGATAGTCGCGAACGGCCCGACTGTCCTTGGTGCGACCCAGCACGTCGGCCACGACCGTCGCATCATTCATTCGCGCCGCCAATAGGCCGGCGAAGAGCCGTAACTCGGTGCTCGTCGGTGGATACAGTGCGTCTGCCGTCGCTTCCTTCTCAGCCGCAGCCGCAAGCAGATCCTGCAACCGCACCCCGGCATCAGCCCGGCCTGCCATCACCGCCAGGCTGGCGCGCGCCGCGCGGGACCGCAGGCTCTCGAGGACATCGCCGGCGCCGTCAGCTTTTTCCCGCCAGGCCTGTGCTGCAGCCACCGCCCGCGGCCATTCTCCGCGGTCGATCCAGGTGATCACGGCGGCTTCGTCCTGCCAGCCGTCGCGGCCCACGGTGCTGGACCGATAGACCTTGTCTGCCTGTGCATGCTGGCCGCGTGCATCGTAGGCCCGGGCATGCATTTCCCCTGATCCGACAAAGCCAGCGGCATATGCCTGGCTGAATTGCACGAGCGCATCGTCGTAGTGTTCCTGGCCCAACAACGCGATTCCCAGGCTATAGCGGGCGATCTCGATCCGTTCGTATTGCGGCTTCATGCTGCGTCGGGACATGGCTTCCGCCGCGCGGAAATCGTTGCGTTGGTGCCATTGATTGTTACCCAAGCGGCCAATCAGCCGGTTATCGTCCGGATACAGCGCCAGGTATTCCGCGGCCTTGCGGAAATACAGGGCCGGACTCTCGTTCTGGAGTTGAAGCAGATCCGCTCGCGCACGCTCCTGTGGGGAAAGACGATGCGGTATTGCCAACGCCTTGCGTCGTTCCTCGGCAGCCAGTGCGACTTCATTCAATCCCGAGTACAGGTCGGCCATGTCGGCATGGGCCTGCGCGAACTGCGGGTCCAGCTGCAACGCACGCCGATACAGGCCCAGGGCCTGTTCGCGGTCAAGAGTCGTGGCCACCACCTTGCGTGCCACCGCAAACGCCTTCAAGGCATCCAGGCTCGGCGTGGCGACATTGGGCAGCGGCACCGAGGTCCGTTGCACGTTCTGCAGGGCCTCGCCGAGCTTGGCGCGCAGCTGGTCAGTGACGTCGTCGATGGAGGCCAGCGCCGATTCGATCCCGCGACCGTCCGCACTGACTGCATACACCGTGGTCTGGGTGCGCGGATCGATCACCTCCGCGCTGACCCGGAGGCGACCGCCGATTTCGGCCACCGTCGGCAGCAGTAGCGCACGGGCGCCGTCGCGCAAGGCGATCTCGGAACCCGACTCCCGGTCCACCAGGGCATCCGGCTTGCGCTGCATCCGCTGCAGGGTGTCACGCACCTTGAGGTCGCTGAGCACATTGACGTAGCGCGACTGTTGCAGGCTGAGGCGGAACGCCTGGTCCAGGGTGTCGTCCAGCAACCGGTCGCCGGTAAGGTTGCGCACATCGCCGACCACGACCCAATCGCGCTCGCCGAATGCAATCGCGGGCTGTGGTCGGGTCAGGAACCAGCCGCCACCGACCAGGCCGGCGACCAGCAGGAACTCGGCCGCCAGCGCCGCGGGCCGGCGCCACACCGGAATGTCGCGCCAGGCCTTGGCGCGGTTTTGCTGCGGCGCGCGCAACGGTGCGATCCCGGCTTCGCCAACTTCGAAAATTTCCTGCACCTGCGGGACGCCCTTGAAACGCCAGCGACCGTGCGACTTCCACAGCAAGTTGTCGCCGCGCTCGCCCAGTTCGCGCGCGGCGCGATGGGCCAGCGATTCGGCGGTCGCCGACAGCAGGATCTGCCCGGGCCGGGCCAACGCCATCAGGCGTCCGGCCATCGGTTTGGCGAGGCCTTCCACTTCCAGCGGCTTGGCCCCCACGTTGACGGCCGCATCGCTATTGCGCCAGGTCAGCACTTCGCCGACGTGCAGGCCGGCGCGTGCGCGCAACTCGACCCCCGACTTTGCGACCTCGGTGCGTTCGCCAAGCTCACGCAGCCCGCGCTCATAATCCAGGGCAAAGCCGAGTCCATCAATGGCGCGCTCGAACAACAGCAGCAAGCCATCGGACCGATCAATCAGGCGCCCATGCCAGCGTTGCTGCAGTTCCAGCACGAGTCGGTCGTGGGCGCGGAACAACTGCGCGGCGGCGTTGTCGCCCAAGCGCTCGACCAGCATGGTGGAGTCGCACAGATCGGTCAGCAGCAGGGTGCGCACTTGCGGGTTGGACAGGCGCGAGTCGGGCAGTTCGTCCGGGGTGTTGTCGTTGCCAAAATCCATGGGAACCAATGTGCCTAGAGCGGCGCCAACGCGTCGTCTTGCCACTCAACGCGGTTGCCGCCCAGGCGCTTGGCCCGATACAGGGCGGCGTCGGCATTGGCGTACCAATCGTCCCAGACAAGCGACGGTGCGACCGGCGAAGCGCCGATGCTCAGGGTCGTGACCTGCGGCGGCGACGGCTGCAGCTTGTACAGCGCCTGCGCCGTGTCAATCACGAATTGCGCGATCCTGACCACATCGGACTGGCGTTCGGCACTCACCAGCAGGCAGAACTCGTCGCCGCCCAAGCGGCAGGCAAAGTCATCGGCACCAGAGGCCGAACGCAGGATATTGGCAACGCCCTGCAGGACGCGGTCGCCTACCAGGTGGCCATGCTCGTCGTTGATGCCCTTGAAGCGATCGCAATCGATCAGCAGCAGGCCACGCCCGGCCAGCATGTCGTTGCGACGGCGCTGCTCGAGGTGCAATTGGAAGCCACGGCGATTGGCCAGCCCGGTGAGCTCGTCGGTCCGGGTGAGTTGTTCGGTCTGGTTGAGTCGACGGGTGGTTGCGCGCAAGGTATCGAGCGCTGACTGCAGGTCGATGTTGCGACGGCGCAAGCGCCCAATCAGGCTTTGCTCGTTGAGTACCACCCGGGCGATGGCGCGGCGCAGGAAATGCGCGAGCAAGGCTGGCGCGCGCTGCGCCATCGGCTCGAATTCTTCCTGCCGCAGTTCCAGCAGCACCGCACTGCCAACTGCAACCGCGTCGGCACTGCGGGCGTGGTCGCCGATCAACAAGCCGAGCTCGCCGAAAAATTCATGCCGTCCCAGGCGCTTTGGCACCAGGTCATCGCCGAAGTCGAGGTCGATATCGCCTTGCACGACCACGTACATGGTCGTCCCCAGGTCGCCGCGCCGGAACAGGCTCTCACCGGCGGCAACCAGTCGCGGCCGCCCGAGTTGCTCGAACAGCGCATATTCCTCGGCGGTCAATGCAGCGGTGGAGGCATCCATCCCATCCATCCCAGTTGGCACGGTCCCGGTTTTCAACACGACTCCCATGTCGTGAATGAACGCGAGAATAGCATTGGAACGGCCGCCACCCGGATCGCGGGCACGCGGGTCACGTCGCCGGTGGTTGCGCCACGTTGCGGTATTTGCCTTGCCAGGGCGCATACCAAGCCTGGATTCGGCGGATGTCCGCGTCCATGTCATCACCCAGTTCGAAAGTTGGCCCGATCCCGATCACCTTGCGCGGGTAGTCGAAGTAGGCCGGCAATACCGGGACGCCCGCGCCCTTGGCGATTTTCCAGAACCCGGGCTTGAAGCGCGGGATTGGCTTGCGCGTGCCCTCGGGCGCAAGACCAAACCAGAAGCGGTCGGCCGCGGCAATCAATGCCGCAGCCTGCTCGGTAACACCCGCTGCCGAATCGCGATTGACGGCGATCACCCCAAGCTTGCGCAGCAACGGGCCTAGCGGCCACCAGAACAGCTGATGCTTGCCCAGGATGCGGATGTCCAGGCCCATCGCGATCTTGGCGGCGAAGCCCCAGATGCCATCCCAGTTTGAGGAGTGCGGCGCACCGATCAACACCAAGCGGGGAATGTCGGGAAACTCGCCTTCCATCCGCCAGCCCCCGAATCGAAGCAACCCCAGGCAGAACCAACGTGCAAGTCCATTGGCAGCGACGCGCGGCGCGTTTGGCGGCAGCGGCAGGACAATGCGGTCGATTGCTGGCACGTCAATCCCAGTCATGGCCGCTGGTGCGACCACGCTTGATCGTACTGCGTTCGCGCTTGGCGTCCAGTCGACGCTCCTTCGATGCCCGGGTTGGGCGGGTCGCAACCCGTGGTTTCGGCGCATGCAGGCTGGCTTCGATGAAGGTCGCCAAACGCTCGCGAGCATCCTGGCGATTGCGATCCTGGGTGCGGAATCGCTGCGCGCTCAGCACCAGCACGCCGTCGTTGGTCATGCGTCGATCGCGCCGGGCCAGCAACCGCTCGCGGACCGGCTGGGTGAGCGACGGGGATCCGGCCACGTCGAAACGCAGTTCGACCGCAGTCGAAACCTTGTTGACGTTCTGCCCGCCTGGACCGGCCGAACGCACGAAGCGTTCGATCAGTTCGTCGTCGTCGATGTTGAGATGGCCGACCCGCATTCGCCGATTGTAGGTGGGAACAGCGCCAAGGCCTTGGCAAATTCCGGATCCGGCGGGGCGATCGCCACGATCCTGGCGCCGGTGTGGGGATGGCTGAATGCCAGGCCGCGCGCGTGCAACAGCATCCGATGGATGCCCATCATCCGGAACGCGCGGTTGTGGCGGCCGTCGCCATGACTGCTGTCGCCAACCAGGTGATGGAAAGCGTGCTTGAGGTGGCGGCGGATCTGGCGAA
>JBDSOZ010000186.1:0-5794 GCA_039914555.1 Luteimonas sp. | reverse complement strand
GGGTGGCGTCGACGTCATCCAGGCCAAGCACGTCGCGCCAGACCAGGCGAGTGGATTCAGCGGTGCGGTACTGACGCAGCAATGCCGGCC
This sequence comes from Luteimonas sp., assembly GCA_039914555.1. Classification (GTDB taxonomy): domain Bacteria; phylum Pseudomonadota; class Gammaproteobacteria; order Xanthomonadales; family Xanthomonadaceae; genus Cognatiluteimonas. The sequence continues at coordinate 5,704 of JBDSOZ010000186.1, read as the reverse complement.
ATGGACCGCCCGGCTCGAGCACCGGCACCGGCTGGGGAACGCTGCTGTCGTCAATCCAGCCAGCCAGCAACTGCGGTTGCCGGGACAGGGTGACAATTGCAAAGTCGCTGGCCACGGCAACCCGCGCCACCTGCGCCGACACCACCGGATTGTCCAGCAAGGTCGCCAGCCCGGGCGAAGCCGCCCGCAGGCGCTGCAGGGCACGTTCGACGAGGACGCGAAAGGGATCGGACACAGGCTCGGGCACGGGTGCGGAATTCACCCGTCGATTCTGGCGCAATTGACCCAGGGAATTAAAAAGCCCGCCCCGGACGAACCGGTTGCGGGCCTGCTCCCTCCCCCACGTCGGGATGCGGGGCCATCGTGAAGGAATCGTTATTGCCGATGCACGCTGCAGTGCAAAACAAAACCGGTCGGTTCAACAATCGAACGCAGGCGGCGCTTCACCCGGGCCGCGGCCCACGCTTCAGGTCGATCAGGATCTCGCGCGCGGCATTGCGTCCGGGCAGTCCGGTCACGCCCCCGCCCGGGTGGGTCCCGGAGCCGCACAGGTACAGCCCAGGCAAGGCCCCGCGATAATTGCCCTGGCCCAGCAGCGGACGCGCGCTGAACAATTGGTCCAGCCCCAACGAGCCGTGGAAGATGTCGCCGCCAACCAGGCCGAATTCGCGCTCCAGATCCAACGGCGACAACGCCTTGAAGCCGAGCACGCTGCGTCGGAAATTTGGTGCGTAGGCATCCACGGTGTCGATCATCAAGTTGGCGACGGTGTCGCGGTGTACGTCCCAGTCGCCATCGCCATCCTTGCCTGGCATGACCGGGTTCACCTGCTGGCAAAACAGGCTGGCGACGTGCTGGCCTGGCGGTGCCAGGGTGGGGTCGAGGGTCGAAGAGATCACCAGCTCGACAATTGGTGCCCGCGCCCAGCCGGCGTTGTACTCCCGGGATTGGGCATCGAAATAAGCCTGTTCGAAATAGCGCAACGACGGCCCGATCAGGATTCCACTCTGGTGGTGCGGTTGCAGGTGCGTGCCCGGCGCCGCGATGAAGTCCGGCAGCTCGGACAGGGCCACGTTCATGCGGAACGTGCCGGAACCACAACGATAGCGATCAATGCGTTGGTTGGTATCCGGGTCGACCACGTCGCGTGGCAGCAGTTGCTGGTACAGCAACTTCGGGTTGAGGTTGGAAACAATGGTTTTCGCCCGCAACTCGCGCCCGTCGACCAGGCGCACGCCAACGGTCTTGCCGCCTTCCACCAACACCTGCTGCACGCCGGCATCGATTTCGATTGCTACCCCGCGTGCGGCGCACTCCTTGGCCATCGCCTGGGTAATCGCACCCATCCCGCCAATCGCATGGCCCCACGCTCCAGACTTGCCGTTGACCTCGCCAAACACGTGGTGCAACAACACGTAGGCGCTACCCGGCGTGTACGGGCTGGCGAAATTGCCGACCACCGAATCCCAGCCCAACACCGCCTTGAGCGGTTCGGATTCGAAATACGAATCCAGCAGTTCACCGGCCGACTTGGTGAACAGGTCGAGCAGGTCGCGACGGCCGCGCATGTCGAGTTGCTTGAGGCCCTTCGCAACCTGGTACGAGGCGAGCCAATCCGCCAGCACGAAGTGATCGGATACGTTCGGTGGTGTACGCAGCATCAGTTCTCGCAACACGCCCACGACCCGGTCGAGCATTGCGTAGTAATCGGGGAGGCGTTGCGCATCACGCCGCGACCACTTGGCAACTTCGGCCTGGGTCTGCTCACCACCCAGCCGGAAGCTGCGACCGCCAGGTAGCGGCAGGAAGTTGGCGTAGGGTCGCTCGACCACCCGCAAGCCGTGCTCGTGCAGGCGCAAGTCAGCGATCACTTTTGGATTGAGCAGGCTGACGGTATAGCTGGCGGTGGAGTTGCGGAACCCGGGATGGAATTCCTCGGTCACCGCGGCACCACCAACAATCCCGCGCCGCTCCAACACCCGCACCTTGAGCCCGGCACCTGCCAGGTAAGCCGCACAGACCAGGCCGTTGTTGCCGCCGCCAATGACCAGGACATCACTGCTTGCGTCGCGCATCGGCCGATTGTAATAGCCTGCCATGGCCGCCGCCCGGCCGACAACGCGTAATACCCACAATGACCACCGCAATGCACCGCCGGGCCGGCACGGCCCTCATCGTCCTGCTTGCGCTGCTGGCCATTGGCCGGTCGGCCATCGGCAGCCGCCTGGACAGTTTCACCGTCGACGAGCCTTGGCACATCATTGCCGGCGCCACCTATGCGCGCGGCGGCGGCTTCCACCTCAACCCGGAGCACCCGCCGCTTGTGAAGCTGTGGGTCGGCGCGTCGATGCCCGACAGCCTGCAATTGCGTCCGCCGAAGGCGCTCAGCGAGAAGAGCCAGGAACGCAAGTGGGTCGAAGAGACCATGTTCTTCGACAACGATGCGGACGCGATCCAGCAGCGCGCACGTAGTGCGATGTGGGCATTCCACGGCGTGTTGCTGATTGTCCTGGGACTGCTGCTGTGGCGCGCATTCGGTCTGCCGTGGGCCGTGGGCAGCCTGCTGTTCCTGGCCATCGATCCCACGGTCGCCGCCCACCTGCCGGTGGTGATGACCGACCTGCCGCTGGCTCTAACGCTGACAATCGCCGCGATTGCAGTGGGCCTGCTGGCCTCGACCTGGCAGTGGCGATGGGCCATCGGCTGCGGTCTGGCGATGGGCCTGGCGCTGGCGGCGAAGCACTCCGCGCTGGCTGGGCTGGCCGGCCTCGGACTGGGCCTGCTGGTCGCAGCGCAACTGGGCTGGCGCAAGGGCGAAGGTCCCAAGCGACACTCGATGCTGGCCTGCGCCGCGCTGCTCGCGCTGGTAGTGCTGTGGTCGCAATACGGATTCCGGTTCCACGCCGGTGCCGACGGCAACGATGCGTTCAATCGTCCGATGGCAGCCAAGGTCGCCGACCTGCAGCTGCCGCACTGGCGCGAGGGCATTACCTTCGCTGACACACACCACTTGTTGCCTCGCGCCTACCTGTGGGGCCTGGCCGATACGGTACGCACCGGCGTGGAGGGACGCGGTATCGGGATGCACTTTGTCTGGGGCAACGTCTATTACGGCAACCCGCCCTGGTTCAGTTGGCCGGCGATCCTGGCCGCGAAGCTGCCACTGGCGCTGCTGGCGCTGTTGCTCGCCAGCCTGCCGCTGCTGTTGCGTCGCTCGTTGCCGCCGACCGCGCGCTGGAGTGCGGCGGCAGTCATCGTGGCCTGTGGCTTCCACATGATCGCGCTGGTCGGTTCCGACGGCATCTGGGGCGGCGTTCGCCACGCGATGCCGGTGATCGCAAGTGCCGCGGTGCTGGCCGGCGGCGCGCTCGCTTGGGCCTGGCAACGGCGCACCGGGTTGGCGCTGACTGCGGTCGCCGCGCTGTACGTGGCTGCGATCGGGATGACGATCCGAGAGCCACGCGTCTGGGAATATCACAACGAACTGGTCGGCGGAACGGTCGATGCGTACCGCTACTTCGGGAACGAGGGCCTCGACCTCGGCCAGCGCTTCCACGAACTGCGTGCATTCCACGACCGCTACATCGCCGGCAGCGGCGAACCGATGTACGTCGACTACTGGGTCGGCGAAGAGCAGTTGCGCGCGGCACACCTCGCCCATCGCCGCAGGGTCGAATCACTGGAAGACAACAACGTCACCGGGCACTACCGCGGATGGTTCGTGTACCCGATGTGGGACACGCTCCCAAGTCCGCAATGGGACTGGGATCCGGCGGTCGTGTTCAAGGACATGCGCATGGTCGCGCGCTTCGGCCATATCGGCATCTGGCACGGGGAGATGACCCGGCCACAGACGCGGGCCGGCTCGCTGGCGTCGAAGGTCATGGAATACATCTACGAAAAGAATGGCAATGACTGGGCACTGGTTGCCGCGCGTCTCGAGGAAGTGATGGCGCAGTTGCCAGGCAAGGTCGACGCGGGAGTCGAGCTCGGTAATGCGTACCTGCGCCTTGGCGACCGAGAACACGCGGTGCGCGCCTACCAGCGCCTGCTCGACCAGGGCAAGGTGCCACTGGCGCCCAATATCGCCGCCGAGCTGCGCGCGCACATCACAGACGTGCGCAATGCGCCCGACCTGGCCCTGGTGGAACCGATGCGCAATCCCTGGCTGGAGTAACCCGGCCGATTTCCGCGGCAAAAGAAAAGGCCCGCCGAAGCGGGCCTTTCCATGACTCGATGACGCTGGGGAACGGGGCTCAGAAATCCATGCCGCCCATGCCGCCCATGCCACCGCCACCGCCCGGCATTGCCGGCTCGTCCTTCTTCGGCGCCTCGGCAACCATCGCCTCGGTGGTGATCATCAGGCCAGCGATCGAGGCCGCGTTCTGCAGTGCAGAACGGGTGACCTTGGTCGGGTCCAGGATGCCGAACGCGATCATGTCGCCGTACTCACCGGTCGCGGCGTTGTAGCCGTAGTTGCCCTTGCCTTCCTTGACCTGGTTGAGGACCACGCTGGGTTCTTCACCGCAGTTGGTGACGATCTCGCGCAGCGGGGCTTCCATGGCGCGCAACGCAATCACGATGCCGTGGTTCTGGTCTTCGTTGATGCCACGCAGATCGCCAATGGCCTGCAGCGCGCGCACCAGCGCAACACCACCGCCCGGGACCACGCCTTCTTCCACTGCAGCGCGGGTCGCGTGCAGGGCGTCTTCGACGCGGGCCTTCTTTTCCTTCATTTCGATCTCGGTCGAGGCACCGACCTTGATCACCGCCACGCCGCCGGCGAGCTTGGCCACGCGCTCCTGCAGCTTCTCGCGGTCGTAGTCGGAGGAAGTTTCCTCGATCTGCGCCTTGATCTGCTTGATGCGGCCTTCGATGGTGACGCTTTCGCCAGCACCGTCGATGATGGTGGTGGTTTCCTTGGTGATCTGGATCTTCTTGGCCCGGCCCAGGTCCTTGATCGTCGCCTTCTCCAGCGACAGGCCGACTTCCTCGGAAATCACGGTGCCGCCGGTGAGGGTCGCCATGTCTTCCAGCATCGCCTTGCGGCGATCACCGAAGCCCGGCGCCTTGACCGCGCAGACCTTGACGATGCCGCGGATGGTGTTGACGACCAGCGTCGCCAGGGCTTCGCCCTCGACTTCCTCGGCCACGATCAACAGCGGCTTGCCCGACTTGGCGACGCCTTCCAGCACTGGAAGCAGGTCGCGCACGTTCGAGATCTTCTTGTCGTGCAGCAGGATGTATGGATCGTCCAGCTCGGCCGACATCGACTGCTGGTTGTTGATGAAGTACGGCGACAGGTAGCCGCGATCGAACTGCATGCCCTCGACCACGTCGAGCTCGTTGTCCAGGCCCGAACCTTCCTCGACCGTGATCACGCCTTCCTTGCCGACCTTCTTCATCGCGTCGGCGATGATCGTGCCGATCGACTCATCGGAGTTGGCCGAGATGGTGCCGACCTGCGCAATCGCCTTGTCGTCGGCGGTGGGCTTGGACAACTTCTTGAGCTCGGCGACGGCGGCCACCACGGCCTTGTCGATGCCGCGCTTGAGGTCCATCGGGTTCATGCCGGCAGCAACGGCCTTGGCGCCTTCGCGGATCAGCGCCTGGGCCAGCACGGTCGCGGTGGTGGTGCCGTCACCGGCGTTGTCGGAAGTCTTGGACGCGACTTCCTTCAACATCTGCGCGCCCATGTTCTCGA
>JBDSOZ010000181.1:0-3591 GCA_039914555.1 Luteimonas sp. | reverse complement strand
CTCGACGTGCGAACGGGAATTGCCATAACTGGCGATGGAACGTTTGCCCTTGGCAGTCTTGCGGTCGCCCTTGCCCATGTCGTACTCCTGGAGAATTCTGATTGCAGCTCGGGCAATTTTAACCCGGGACCGACCTAATGCGCGCAGGTCGCGTCGTGGACGTGACCATGGTTGAGCCGCAGGTTGGCCAGGTGGGCAAGCCCGACCAGGGTGCCGCCCAAGGTCATCACCACCGCGTGCGGAACCACCGAATGGTGCAGCGGCGCATAGGCCACCCCAATCCAGAGCGCGGCCAGGCCCGGCAGCAACAGCCACAGCGCCCGCACGGCGCGATGGCGGCGATAACCCCAGACCATGGTGGACAGGCCAAGCAGGGTGGCAAACAGCACGAACCCCTGCTCGAATCCGTCGCCCAACCAGGCCGCGATCCCGATCGAGGGCAACAACGCGATCAACAACGGCAGCAACGCGCAGTGGATCGCGCAGATCAACGAGCCGGTGGCGCCGACGCGATCAAGCAAGGGTGCCTGGGGTACTGGGCGGGGGCGTGGTCTGGATTTCATGACGTTATAGTGTAACAACTACGCCGTGGAGGCCCGGTTCACAGCCGGAATCGCCTGCGCCAGCAACGCCACCGCGGCCAGGGTCCAGACGATCATCGCGCCGCTGGGCAGGTCCAGCACCGCCGACAACGCCAGCCCGGCCACGTAGCCGACCAGGCCGATGGCATAGGTCAGTGCCAGCCGTCCCTTGGCCTTCATCGCATGGGTGGCCAGTGCCGGCACGATCAAGCTGGCAAACACCAGGTACACCCCGACCAGTTGCACCGACACGGTGATGGCCAGCGCGAACAAGCCATAAAACCCGACACCCGCCAGTTGGCCCTTGCGCCACCACAACACGCCCAGCAGCAGCGCCGACAACACCGCCGGGAAGATCAATTGCTGGTAACTCACCCACAGGATCTGCCCGACCAGCAGGTCCTTGAGATGCTCACCACCCTGCGGGTTGTTGGCCAACAGCAACAAGCCACCGGTTGCAGCCAGCACGAACAAGGTGCCAATCAAGGGTTCCTGGCGTTCCGGCCAGCGCTTGTCGGTCCACGCCAGCAACGCAGCGCCGGCCAGTGCCGCAGCGGCGGCCGCAGCCTGGGTGCCGTAGCCATGCTCGTCGATGCCGAGGAACTGGGCGAGGATCACCCCAAGGCCGGCAATCTGCGCGATTGCAAGGTCGATGAAGATGATTCCGCGCGACAACACCTGGCGTCCCAGCGGTACATGCGTCGACAACACAATCAGGCCGGCGACGCACGCCGGGCCCAGGATCGCCAGGTCCAGGCCTTCCCAGTTGAAGCTCACTTGGCCACCGCCAACAACTTGGCGATGGTCGAATCAAACAAACCAAACAGATCCTTCGACTGCGCATCGCCGCCGACCGTGAACGGCAAGGTCACCGCCGGCACGCCGGTGCGATCACTCAGCCATGCGGCCGGCTTGGTGTCCTGGTACGCCGCGCGGACGATCGCCAGGGTGTCTGCGTTTTTGGTGGTTGCGACCAACTGCGACATGTACGCAACCGTCGGCGGCACACCGGGGCGCGGTTCAAGTGCACCGATCTGCTGCATACCGAGCCAATCCCACAGGTAAACCCAACTGATGTGGTGCACAACGACCTTGCGTCCGGCCAGCGGCGCGGCTTCGGCTTTCCACTTGGTCATCGCCGCAAGCCAACGCTTTTCGAACGCGGCACCACGCGCGCGGTAGGTCGCGGCATTGGCCGGGTCAAGCTCGGCCAGGCGATCATCAAGCCGACGCGCAACGATCAGCACCCGACGTGGATCCATCTGGATGTGTGGATTGCCTTGCGGATGCACGTCGCCATTGGCGCGGTCGAGCGCGGTGGGCTTCTCCAGTGTTTTCACTTGCGATGCCGCCATGAATGAGCCTGCGCCGGACGCAACCCGACTGTTGCCCGACTGCCGGATCAGCTGCGGCAACCAGCCAATCTCGAGTTCGGCGCCGGTGCACACCAGCAGGTCGGCGCTACGCATTTTCGCGATCAGGCTGGGTTTGGCTTCAATCGCGTGCACGTCCTGCAACGCGGTCGTGGCGGTGTCCAGATCGACCTTGTCGCCGGCCAGTTCAGCGACCAGCGATGCCCACTCGGGCTCGCACGCAAACACCTTGAGTTTTGCCTGCGCCGGCGTCGAAGCCAACGCGACAAGCAGCAATACGGGGATCGCGAGCATCTTCATCTTGGTCGTCCTTAAAGAATGTGGCTGATCAGAACTTGTGCGCGCCATGCGCACCAAGACTGGTCTGGTATTGGAGGGTGACGGCGTCGTCGTTGTTGGTGTTGCTCATGCGCCCATGGCTGAGCTGCAGGCGCAGCAGGCTGAACTCGCTGTTGCGCCAGGTGACTTCCGCCGTATGCCGGTCCGGATTGAAGGCATTGGCAAACGGAACCGCGTTGTCCAGCCACAAGCGGTCGTAGCGGTAACCGATGTCCCAGGTGCGGTTGAGCCGGTACACGGCCTCCACATAGGCGCCACTTTGGTTCTGGTCACGCAGGTACTCACTGCGCAGGGTCACGCCACCATCCTTGAAGTTGCCCTGCGGCGCCCACTTCCAGGTGCCGTCGGCGATGTACAGGGTGGTGTCGCTGGTGTCCAGCACGGACACGCCGGCCAGCCATTCGTTGTCGCTGCCGACGCTGCCACCGGTGTGCGCGAACAAGGTGCGGGTGTCGAGTCCACCACGCTGGCGCGCGCCCAGGGCGTCGTTGCCACCGCGGAAGACTTCGCCACCCAGCTCCAGGAAGGTCGAGGTCGGCGCCACCCAGCGCAGCTGCACGCCATCGTCGCCGTACTGGTCGCCCAGGAATACCTGGTAGGCCAGCGGCCGGTCAAAGAAGCTGTCGGTGTGGGCGTGGCGGTTGTTGAGGTAACCGATGTTGGAGAAGAAGCGACCGGCGCGCACGGCCAGGCCACCGGGCAGCGCGGTGGTGTCGACGAACGCCTCTTCGACTCCCAGCTTGTCTTCGCCGCCTTCGCTTCCAATCGCCAGGGTCAACTGGCCATAGAACTTGTCATCGATGTTGGCAGCGAAGGAAATCTCGCTTTCACCCAGCGAGAAACCATCCGCGTCGCTGGCACCGGAATGCTGCGCGAGACTGCCGTTGAGAATGATGCTGACCGCCGGGTTGAACGCGTTGCCGCCGCCACTGACGCTGCTGGCTGGCTGTGCCGGTGCGGGCGCGACCCCGCTGCTGCCGGTGGCGCTGGCTTCCGGTGCTGCAGCGAGCGATTCGAAATCATCGACCGGCGGCGCGGGGGCCGCAGGGGCCGCTTCCGCTGCAACGGGCTGGGCAGCAACGCCTTGTGCAGCTGCGCCTTGTGCGGCCGCGCCTTGAACAGCAAGCACTTGCTGCAATTGGGCCTCAAGTGCCTCGATCCTGGCTTCCAGCGCCGCGATGCGCTGGGCTTCGGTCTGTTGCTGCGGAGCTTCAGCAGGCGCTTGCGCTCGCGATTGCGGCGCCGCAAGTGCAGGCGCCATCAACACAGGCGCTGAAACCAGGGCAGCCAGCACGATC
>JBDSOZ010000177.1:0-6946 GCA_039914555.1 Luteimonas sp. | reverse complement strand
CTCAACATGTCGGGCGTGATCCCGCCGATCTTCGCATCGTCGATCATCATGTTCCCGGCCACTGCCTCGACCTGGTTCGGCCAGGCCGGCCAGGCGACCTGGTTGCAGAAGGCCAGCCAGGCCCTGTCACCGGGCGAGCCGTTGTACCTGATCCTCTACGCATCGCTGATTGCGGGCTTCACCTTCTTCTACACCGCCCTGGTCTTCAACTCGCAGGAAACCGCGGACAACCTGAAGAAGTAGGGCGCGCTGATCCCGGGCATCCGTCCTGGCAAGGCCACCGCTGATTACGTGGACGGTGTGCTGACCCGGTTGACCGCTGCGGGCGCCGCCTATCTGGTCGCGGTGTGCCTGTTGCCGGAATTCCTGCGCGACGAACTCGGTGTTTCCTTCTACTTTGGTGGCACCTCGTTGCTGATCGTGGTGGTGGTGGTGATGGACTTCATTGCGCAGATCCAGGCGCACCTGATGTCGCACCAGTACGACAGCCTGTTGAAGAAAGCGAACCTGAAGGGCCGGGGCGGCACCCGCTAGCCTGGCAAGTACAACCACCGGACCCGCCATCGCGCGGGCCGGTCAATGGGCGACCTGGGCGGCGGTCTCGCGCACGGGTGGTTCAGGGCCGATCCGCGCGCAAGAGTAGCGCGCGGGCCGGGCAGGGCGGATTTCCGCCAGGCCAGGCCAGCCCCGGACCGTCGCCGGAGCATGGGCACACTCCCCATGCCGGGTTCCGGGAGCTTTGGCTCCCGGGGCTTCCAGATAACCCGAGACCCTGTTAAAATTTCCAGTTCACTTACCAAAGTGCCCACTCCGCCGGGACGCGTTCCCGGCCGTCAAAGTTTGGAGACCGCCTCATGGCGCGTATTGCCGGCGTCAACCTGCCTGCCCAGAAACACGTCTGGGTTGGGTTGCAAAGCATCTACGGCATTGGCCGTACACGTTCGAAGAAGGTCTGCGACTCGGCCGGCGTCAATTCGTCGACCAAGATCCGTGATCTCTCCGAACCGGAAGTCGAGCGCCTGCGCGCCGAGATCGGCAAGTTCGCGGTCGAGGGTGACCTGCGCCGCGAAGTCGGCGTCGCCATCAAGCGCCTGATGGACCTGGCCTGTTACCGCGGGCTGCGCCATCGCCGCGGCCTGCCCATGCGCGGCCAGCGCACCCGGACCAATGCACGCACCCGCAAGGGTCCGCGCAAGGCCATCAAGAAGTAAGGAACAGACATGGCCAAGCCCGCAGCAGCGAAAGTAAAGAAGAAGATCAAGCGCGTCGTCACCGACGGCATCGCCCACGTCCATGCTTCCTTCAACAACACCATCATCACCATCACCGATCGTCAGGGCAATGCGCTGTCGTGGGCAACTTCGGGCGGCGCCGGCTTTCGCGGATCACGCAAGTCGACCCCGTTCGCCGCCCAGGTAGCAGCCGAGAAGGCCGGCAAGGCCGCTCTCGACTACGGCGTGAAGTCGTTGGAAGTACGGATCAAGGGCCCTGGCCCTGGTCGCGAATCGGCCGTTCGTTCGTTGAACAACGTCGGCTACAAGATCACCAACATCATCGACGTGACGCCAATCCCGCACAACGGGTGCCGTCCGCCGAAAAAGCGTCGCGTCTAAGGGGGCGATAGAAAATGGCTCGTTATATCGGTCCCACCTGTAAGCTCGCCCGTCGCGAAGGCGCCGACCTCGGCCTCAAGTCGCCGGCCCGCGCGCTCGACTCCAAGTGCAAGCTGGAACAAAAACCCGGCCAGCACGGCGCCGGTACCGGCGCACGTCGCAGCAAGCTCTCGGATTACGCCACCCAGCTTCGCGAGAAGCAGAAGGTCAAGCGCATCTACGGCCTGCTCGAGCGCCAGTTCCGCAACTACTACAAGAAGGCTTCGACCCGGAAGGGCAATACCGGCGAGAACCTGCTGCAGATGCTGGAAACCCGCCTGGACAACGTCGTGTACCGCATGGGTTTCGCGGTCACCCGTCCGGCGGCGCGCCAGCTGGTCAGCCACCGTGGCGTCACCGTCAACGGCAAGCCGGTCAACCTGCCGTCCTTCGCGGTCAAGCCCGGTGACGCGATCGCGCTGTCGGAAAAGGCCCAGAAGCAGCTTCGGGTGCAGGAATCCTTGACCGTGTCGGCACAGATGGACCTGTCGCCCTCGTGGATCGAAGTCGACGCCAAGAAGTTCGCCGGCGTGTTCAAGGCGGTGCCTGACCGGGCCGACTTGCCGGCCGACATCAACGAAGCGCTGATCGTCGAGCTGTACTCGAAGTAATCACATCACGGAGCCTCCCTTGGGGGTTCCGCAGGAGACACCACGAATGACGGTTACCGCCAACCAAGTACTGCGCCCGCGTGGCCCGCAGATCGAACGCCTCGCCGGCAATCGCGCGAAGGTCGTGATCGAGCCGCTGGAGCGCGGTTACGGCCACACGCTCGGCAACGCGCTGCGTCGCGTACTGCTGTCCTCGATCCCGGGTTTTGCCATTACCGAGGTCCAGATCGACGGCGTACTGCACGAGTACAGCACCATCGAAGGCCTGCAGGAAGACGTGCTCGAGGTGTTGCTCAACCTCAAGGACATCGCGATTCGCATGGGCACCGGCGACAGCTCGACCCTGGGCCTTTCCAGGCAGGGTCCCGGCATTGTCACCGCCGCCGACATCAAGACCGACCACAATGTCGAGATCCTCAATCCCGAGCACGTCATCGCCCACCTGACCAAGGATGCGGCGCTGAACATGCAGTTGCGGATCGAGCGTGGTTTCGGCTACCAGCCGGCTTCCGCCCGTCGCAAGCCGGACGAGGAGACCACCACGATCGGTCGACTGATGCTGGACGCGTCGTTCTCGCCGGTCCGCCGGGTTGCCTACGCAGTCGAGGCCGCGCGCGTCGAACAACGCACCGACCTGGACAAGCTGGTCCTGGACATCGAGACCAACGGCACCATCGACGCCGAGGAAGCCGTGCGCACTGCCGCCGACATCCTCAGCGACCAGCTCTCGGTGTTCGGTGATTTCACCCACCGTGATCGCGGTGCAGCCAAGCCGACCGCCGCTGGCGTGGACCCGGTGCTGTTGCGCCCGATCGATGACCTGGAGCTGACGGTGCGCTCGGCCAACTGCCTCAAGGCCGAGAGCATCTATTACATCGGCGACCTGATCCAGAAGACCGAAGTAGAACTGCTGAAGACGCCGAATCTCGGCAAGAAGTCGCTCACCGAGATCAAGGAAGTGCTTGCCCAGCGCGGCCTTTCCCTGGGCATGAAGCTTGAAAACTGGCCGCCGGCGGGAATCGCTTCCCACGGCATGATGGGGTGAGCCCAAGCCGCTTGCGCGGCATTGCCGCGTGCTTGGGCGAACGCCCGGCGCGCTGCGCCGGGCAGGGGTTCGATACAACAGACGCTACTGATTAAATAGGAAACATTGCCATGCGCCACCAGAAATCCGGACGCAAGTTCAGCCGTACCAGCGCACATCGCCAGGCGATGTTCGAGAACATGGCTGCCTCGCTGATCAAGCACGAGCTGATCCGCACCACCCTGCCCAAGGCCAAGGAATTGCGCCGGGTTGCCGAGCCACTGATCACGCTGGCCAAGACCGATGGCGTTGCCAACCGGCGCCTCGCGTTCTCGCGCCTGCGTGACAAGGAGGCGGTCGGCACCTTGTTCACCGTGCTCGGTCCGCGCTACGTGGCACGCCCGGGTGGCTACCTGCGGATCCTCAAGTGTGGCTTCCGCGCCGGCGACAACGCGCCGATGGCGTACGTCGAATTGGTTGATCGCCCGCAAGCCACTGCGGAGTAACCCGGCGTCACCCGCTTGCGGGTGGTGTCGAGAGAGCCCTGGCCATGTGCCGGGGCTTCTTTTTTTGCGTTATCTTGATTGGCAATGAAAACCCAACTGAATCCCCTGCTCTGGTCTTTCCGGGTCCAATGCCTTGCCGGGTTTGCAGTGTGCGCCCTGTTGCTCGGCTATGCGGTGTTCCTGCAGCTACATGACTACCTGGTGCCGTGCCCGTTGTGCATCTTCCAGCGGGTCGCGTTTGCCGCCCTGGGACTGGCGTTGCTGATGGCGGGACTGCATGCGCCGCGTGGTGCGACAGGCCGTCGTGCGTGGGGCATGCTGGCGCTGCTGGCTGCGATCGCCGGCATCGGCATTGCCGGCCGCCATGTCTGGCTGCAGCACCTGCCGCCTGACCAGGTGCCAATGTGCGGCCCCGGGCTGGAGTTCCTGACCGAGGCGATGCCGCTGTCCAGCGTGATCCGGACCGTGCTCACGGGTTCAGGCGAATGCGCCAGGATCGACTGGACCTTGCTCGGACTGTCGATGCCGGAGTGGAGCCTGCTGTGGTTTGCACTGCTCGCGGCCTGGGTGTTGGCAACGATGTTCCGCCATGCCAGGCACTGACCAAACAACGTCCGCGGGACGGCCACAACCGGTGAACCTGCCAGCAGGCTGGACCCCGGGGTCGTGGCGCAGCCGTGCCTCCACCCAGTTGCCGATCTATCCGGATCCGGTCGAGTTGGAGGCGACCCTGGTCGAGTTGCGGCAATTGCCACCACTGGTGACATCGTGGGAGATCATGGCGCTCAAGCAGCAGTTGGCGGATGCGCAGGAAGGGCGGCGTTTCCTGCTGCAGGGTGGCGACTGCGCCGAGAATTTCGCCGAGTGCAGTTCCGACGTGATCTCAAACCGGCTGAAAGTGCTGTTGCAGATGAGCCTGGTACTGGTCCACGGCCTGCGTTTGCCGGTCGTGCGCGTGGGCCGTTTTGCCGGCCAATATGCCAAGCCGCGCTCGGCCGACACCGAGACCATTGGTGAGATCACCCTGCCGAGCTATCGCGGCGACATCGTCAATGCCCCTGCATTCACCGCGCAGGCGCGCGCGCCCGATCCTCGGCGCATGATCAAGGCGCACGCACGCTCGGCAATGTCCATGAACTTCGTGCGCGCGCTGATCGATGGTGGTTTTGCCGACCTGCACCATCCTGAATACTGGGACCTGGAGTGGGTCGGCCATTCCCCATTGGCCGAGGAATACCGGCACATGGTCGACGGCATCGGTGACGCGGTGCGTTTCATGGAGACGCTGTCGGGAAACCAGGTACACAACCTCAAGCGCGTCGACTTCCACACGTCGCACGAAGCCTTGCTGTTGCCCTATGAGGAAGCGCAGACGCGCCAGGTACCTCGGCAATGGGGCTGGTTCAACCTCAGCACCCATTTCCCGTGGATCGGCATGCGCACGGCGGCACTGGACGGTGCCCACGTCGAATACTTTCGCGGCATCCGCAATCCGATCGCGATCAAGGTGGGACCTTCGGCGACCCCCGAGCAGGTGTTGCGACTGATTGACGTGCTCAACCCCGACGACGAGCCGGGGCGCTTGAGCTTGATCCATCGCATGGGCGCGGTCCATGTCGTGGAGAAGCTACCGCCGCTGCTGGAGGCGATACGTCGCGACGGTCGGCGCGTGTTGTGGGTCTGCGACCCGATGCACGGCAATACCGAGGCCACCAGCAACGGTTACAAGACCCGACGCTTCCGCAACATCCGCAGCGAACTGGAACTGTCGTTCGAGCTGCATGCGGCCGCGGGGACCCGCCTTGGTGGCGTGCACCTGGAGCTGACCGGGGAGGACGTCACCGAATGCACCGGCGGCGCACGCGACCTCACCGACACCGACCTCGAGCGGGCTTACCGGTCCACCGTGGATCCCCGCCTGAACTACGAGCAGGCGCTGGAGATTGCGATGCTGATCGTGCGCAAACAATCCCAACTCGCCACTTCCCTGTAGGAGCGCGCCTTGCGCGCGATCGATCGCACATGTCCAGACTGCCGCTAGCCATCTTGCTTTTCCTGCTGGCGGGCACTGCACTGGCGCAGGCCCGCATTACGCCCCAGGTGTCCGGTGTCGACGTGCGCCTGCGCGGGATCTCCGCGGTCGACGCCAATGTCGCCTGGGCCAGCGGCCGTGGCGGCACGGTGTTGCGCACGGTCGACGGTGGACTGAATTGGCAAGTATCGAAGGTGCCTGGCGCGCAGTCGCTCGATTTCCGCGATGTCGAGGGCTTCGATGCCGACACCGCGGTGGTGTTGTCGATCGGACCCGGCGATGCCTCGCGCATTTACCGCACGGGCGATGGCGGCAAGACCTGGTCGCTGGCCTTGCAGAACAATGATCCGCGCGCCTTTTTTGATTGCATGGCGTTCGATGGGCAGCGGGGATGGATGCTGGGCGACCCCGTGGACGGTGCGTTCCAGGTGTACGCCAGCATCGATGGGGGCGCCAGCTGGAAGCTGCAGGCGGCAGCCATGCCGCAAGCAATCAAGGATGAAGCAGCGTTTGCCGCCAGTGGCACCTGCATCGCCATCACCCCTTGGGGCCAGCGCATGGTTGTCACCGGCGGCGGCGCCGCGCGGGTGTTGACCGATGCTGCGCCAGCCACGCGTTGGCTCGCACACGACACCTCGATGCCTGCGCGGGTGCCGGCAGCGGGGATCTTTTCGGCCACGGCGGTGGGCACGGACATGCTGTTGATGGGCGGTGATTTCGAGAACGAGTCCGTCGGCAGCGCGGCGTTGGTCATGCCCACGGGCGAGGGCGGCCTGCGGGTATCGCGACTGCCTGATCCGCGCGGCTATCGTTCCGGCGCGGCCTGCTTCGGTGATCTGCAGCCGCGTTGCGTTGCGGTTGGCCCGACCGGCACCGACATGCTGCTCAACGGGCGCTGGCAACCACTGTCGGAAACCGGCTACGACGCGGTCGACTTTGCCGGCAACGTTGGTTGGGCGAGCGGCGACAAAGGCCGCATCACCCGCATCGAGATCGCTCCCGTTCCGTAGGAGCGCGCCTTGCGCGCGATTAGCGCCAACGGCCGCAGCTTCGGCCGGGGCGCCGCGCAGCGGGGACCATGGCCCCGCCGCTCCCTCCAGTCATCCTGACTGAGGTCGCGG
>JBDSOZ010000119.1:0-10050 GCA_039914555.1 Luteimonas sp. | reverse complement strand
AACAGGTCGGGCAGGATCCCGGTGTAGACCACCGGCATGCGCGCATCACCGTCGTCGACCACGAAATGCGCCTCCATCGAACCTGGTGCGCGCTTGAAGGAGTCGGCCGCGACCATGCCGCCGAGGCGGAACCGCGCGTGCGCGCCGGCTTCGCCACGCAACACCTCAGATGGGGTGTACAGGTAGGCGACATTGCGCTGCAGTGCCAATGCCACCAGGGTCGCGGCAATACCCGCGGCGACCAGCAGGACCAGGACCAGCAGCAGGCGACGCTTGCGTGTGGGGTTCATTGCACTCAGTTCCGTGTCAGCGGTGCGTCGTGATCGACGCCAGGTGCCGGGGTTCGACGGGCTCGCAGGCGTGCTGCACGCAGTTGTTGCCGCAGTTGCAGTTGCGGCACCACGAAGTCCCACAGCAGCACGATTGCGAACACGCTGTAAGCAGCAAACACATACGACTGGTAGCTCATTGCGCGACTCCCGCCACCAGCGCAACCCAGTCCTTGCCCGCCTCGCGACGCAGGTTGTCGGCGCGCGCGCGCGCCAGCAGCGAGCCCACGAACCAGATGTGGGTACCAAGCACCATCCACCACAGCGGCGGCAGCATGCTGGAATCCATGCTCGACTGACCGAACAACTTGATGGTCTGGCCCTGGTGCAACGAGTTCCACCATTCCACCGACCAATGGATCACCGGCAGCAAGGCCACGCCGACGATCGCCAGCAGCCCGGCTGCACGCGCTGCGGTGCGGCGGTCGTCGATTGCGTTGTACAGGCCGATGACGCCCAGATACAGGAACAACAGGATGAGTTCGGTGGTCAGGCGCGGATCCCAGTCCCACCAGGTTCCCCACATCGGCTTGCCCCAGATCGAGCCGGTGGCCAAGGTCACCACGGTGAACGCGGCACCGATCGGCGCGCAGGCCATCGCCAGAATTTCGCAAAGCTTGATCCGCCAGACCAGTGCGATTGCGGCGTAGAACGCCATCAGCGCGAAGATCGCCATGCTCATCCACGCACTGGGTACGTGGATGTAGAGGATGCGGAAGCTGTCGCCTTGCTGGTAGTCGGCCGGCACCAGCAACAGCGCGCCGTAGACCCCCCAGCCGATGCATGCGATCCCCAGCGCGTACGCCCACGGGATCCAGCGCGCTGCAAAGCGGTCGAAATAGGGAGGCGAACCGAGTTGGTGGAACCAGCGGACGACCGGATTCATGCCGCACATTGTCGCATGCGGCTGCGGGCTGAAAGCCCGGTGGATGCGGAAAGAGCGGGATCAGGCATGGGCGATGCGGATCGCAGCTGCGGCTGCCAATGGCGCAAGCACCAAGGCCAACACCAGCCCAGCTCCAAGCAGCAACAACGCGCCGGTCGGATCCAGGCCTTGCGCGGCAGCGGCGACACTGCCGGCACCGAACACCAGCACGGGCACGTACAGCGGTAGCGCCAACAGCGCGACCAGGATTCCGGACCGGCGCATGCCCACGGTCAATGCGGCGACCACGGCGCCCAGCAGGCTCAACACGGGCGTGCCCAAGGCCAATGAAGCCATCAATACCGGCAATTGTTCGTCAGGCAGGTAGAGGAGCTGCGCCAGCAAAGGCGTCGCCAGCAAAAGTGGCAACGAGGTCGTTGCCCAATGCATGAGCACGCGCACCAGCACCAGCCAGGCCAAGGGCACTGGCGCCAGCAACCATTGTTCCAGCGAACCATCTTCGGCATCACCGCGGAATAGCGTGTCCAGGGCGAGCAGGCCCGCCAACAGCGCCGCCAACCACAGCACCGCCGCGGCGGATTTCGCCAGCACGACTGGTTCTGCGCCCAACGCGAGCGCGAACAACACCACGACCAGCAAGGCGAACAGTGCCGGTTGCAGCGGGTCGCTGCGACGACGCCACAAGAGGCGCAGGTCACGCACCATCAATGCCTTGGCCGCGGACCACATCATGGCGCACGCTCGAGCAACAGCATCCGCGTGCGCACTGGCGGTGCGGCATAGGCGCCATGGGTCGTCAGCAAGGCAGCACCACCTGCGCGCAAGTGTGCCTGGACCATGCGGTTCACCAGTTCCAGGCCAGCCAGGTCAAGGTTGGCATAGGGCTCGTCCAACAGCCACAACGGCGCTGGTGAAAGCCACAATCGCGCCAAAGCCAGGCGCTTCTTCTGCCCTGCCGAAAGCTGGCGGGCGAGTGTTCCTTCATAACCGCCCAGCCCAACCATTGCCAGCGCATTGCCGGGCAGCTGTAGCCGGCGGCGGCCATGCAGCCCGCACAGGAAATTCAGGTTCTCCATGGCTGTCAAGTCGGATTTCAGCGCCGGTAGGTGGCCGAGGAACGCGATCGCCTGGGCGCGCAAGGTGGGAGCAGCAAGCCGGCCATCGAATTCGACCCTGCCGGAATCCGGGTGCAGCAGGCCGGCCAGCACCCGCAGCAGGGTGGTTTTTCCAGCGCCGTTGCCACCCTGGACCAGCAAGGCCTCGCCCGCATCCACCGCGAAATCGATGGGGCCGAACACAGGCAGTTCGTCGCGCATGAAAACCAGGGCGTGCGCAGCAAGCAAGGGCGGTGCGGGAGGATGTTCGGTCATCGGCAGGTTGGCCGCGGCGGCGCCGCTTTCGGCCTCAGTCTACCCAGTCGACGCCATCAAGATTGGCGCAGTCTGACAATGCCGGATGGAATACGCGCAGCCGCATCGGTTGGCCGCGGCGGGCGTACAAAATACCGAGCTGGCGGAATCTCCTTGCCAGGTCGTCGAGTTGCTTGAGCGGCAAGTCCATGACGATCCAGCTTGGCTCACGCCAGCTCCGGTTGCGAGCAGAAGAGAAGCCTGCGCGGTAGGGCACGCCGCTGGCCGCGAGCGCGGCGCGGAGCGCTTCATCGTCGGCGCGGTTTTCCGGTTCCGGGCGATCAACCGAATGCGGGTTCCATGCCGAGAGCAGCCCGAATTCGTGCGACAGCGGGTAGGCCGACTCCAACTCCGCGGCGACCGCGCCGATCTCCAGCGGGAGCCAGCGCCCATCGAGCTCCCACCGGTAGTCTGCAACATGGTAAGCGTGCACCAAGGACGCGATGCGGGTTTCTGCGAGCGTGGGAAGTGTCACGAAGTTCCGGGGGCATGTTACAAAGCAGGCATTGTAAACCGCATGGGCTGGACAGATGTCGCGAACCAAGCTTCCTCGGGTCGGAACCACGATATTCACGGTGATGTCGCAGTTGGCGGCCGAGCACCAGGCGGTCAACCTTGGCCAGGGTTTCCCTGATTTCACGCCGCCCGTAACCTTGCTGGATGCCTTGGACGAAGCGATGCGCGCCGGGCACAACCAATACGCGCCGATGTCCGGTATCCCGGCGTTGCGCCAGGCGATCGCTGCAAAGACCGAGCGGTGTTACGGCTGGCGTCCGCACCAGGATGCTGAAGTCACGGTGGTCTCCGGTGCGTCCGAGGCAATCTTCGACGCGGTGCATGCACTGGTCCATGCCGATGAGGAAGTGGTGGTGCTGGATCCGTGCTACGACTGCTATGAACCCGCGATCGTGCTGGCCGGTGCAACCGCGGTGCATGTGCCGCTGGACCCGCAGACGTTTGCACCGGATTGGGAGCAGGTGCGCGCAGCCATCACCCCGCGTACGCGCATGTTGATGATCAACAGCCCGCACAATCCGTCCGGTGCCATGCTCGGTGTCGACGACCTCGATGTGATTGCATCCATGCTCGATGGCACCGACATCATAGTGTTGTCCGACGAGGTGTATGAACACATCGTGTTCGACGGTGCGCGCCACGAATCGGTG
Organism: Luteimonas sp.; assembly: GCA_039914555.1. Classification (GTDB taxonomy): domain Bacteria; phylum Pseudomonadota; class Gammaproteobacteria; order Xanthomonadales; family Xanthomonadaceae; genus Cognatiluteimonas. The sequence goes on along the minus strand of JBDSOZ010000119.1, from coordinate 6,260 downwards.
TTGCGCCATCCACGCCTGCGCGAACGCGCCGTGGTCGTTTCGAGCTTTGGCAAGACCTACCATTGCACGGGTTGGAAAGTGGGATATTGCATCGCCCCGCCGGACCTGACCGCGGAATTCCGCAAGGTCCACCAATACAACACATTCTGCACGTTTACCCCGGCGCAGCATGCGTTCGCGGCGATGCTCGAAGCCGACCCGGCCCATTATGAGCAACTTGGCGAGTTCTACCAGGCCAAGCGCGACCACTTCCAGGCGCAGCTGCGAGGGACGCGGTTGCGTCCACTTCCGGTGCCCGGTGGCTATTTCCAACTGGTGGATTATTCAGCAGTAAGCGACCTCAATGACCTTGAGTTCTGCCGCTGGTTGACGATCGAGCATGGCGTGACTGCGATCCCGCTGTCGCCGTTTTATGAAACGCCTCCACCGGGCCAGCGACTGGCACGGTTGTGCTTTGCCAAGAGCGAGGCCACGCTCGACGCTGCCATCGCCCGGCTCCAAAACCTGTAGGAGCGCGCCCTGCGCGCGAGATGCCCATGCAAGACCTCCGCGTCTCCCTGGTCCAAGGCGATACCCGTTGGCACGACCCGGCGGCCAATCGCAGTTATTACGCCGACCTGATCGCGCCGTTGCGCGGCACCACCGACCTGGTGCTGCTGCCGGAAACGTTTACCAGCGGCTTCAGCAACGATGCGATCGAGGACGCGGAAACCATGCACGGGCCAACGTTGGCGTGGTTGCGCGAGCAATCGCGATGGCTGGATGCGGCGGTGACCGGCAGCGTGCAAATGCGCACGGATGCGGGCGTCTTCAACCGCTTGGTCTTCGCAACCCCGGATGGCGAGGTCGCGCATTACGACAAGCGCCATTTGTTCCGGTATGCAGGCGAGCACGAGCGCTATGCAGCCGGCGGGCCGCGCCTCAGCGTGGAGTGGCGTGGCTGGCGGATTTGCCCGCTGGTTTGCTACGACCTGCGATTCCCGGTGTTCTCGCGCAACCGTTTCAATGTCGAACGCGCGGCACAGCTGGATTACGACCTGTTGTTGTATGTCGCCAACTGGCCCTCGGTGCGTTCGTATCCATGGCAGACCCTGTTGCGTGCCCGCGCGATCGAAAACCTGTGTTACGTGGCCGGCCTCAATCGAGTCGGCACCGACGGCAACGGCCACCACTACGCAGGCGACAGCGCGGTGATCGACTTTGCCGGGATACCGCTGAATGAATGTGGGGACCAGCCAGTGGTCGCCACCAGCCACTTGTCGGCGGAGCGATTGCGCGAACACCGCGAGCGATTCCCGGCGATGCTGGACGCCGACGCGTTCGAACTGCGCTAGGGCGACGCCGGGCGCCGCCCACCATGGTCAGCGGTCGCCGCGACCGCCGCCTTGCGGACCGCGACCACCCGGGCGTCCACGGCCTGGCGCACCCGGTGGCCGGGTGCCACCTGGTCTTGGGCCGCCGGGTCGCGCGCCACCGGGGCGTTGTCCAGCAGGGCGGTTGCCGCCGGGCTTGGCGGTGCGTGGCCGATCCCCATAGGGATTGAAACTCCCTGGATTGGCATGGTCTGACGGAAAGCTGGGCGCATTGCCCGGATGACCGTAGGGGTGGGCCGCCCGCCCCTGTCCACTGCCTGCACCACGCGGTCCGCGTGCCGCACGGTCCGCCGGATTGCCGCCGGGACGCGGCCCGCCGGGACGCGGCCCGCCAGGACGCGCACCCGGTTTGCTGCCGGGCTTGCTGCCATAGGGTTTGCGCGGACCGCGGGCGCCGTCGGGATTGCGGTGGCCACTGGGGCCGGTATCCACGCCCTCGGGCACGTACCAAGTGCGGAACGCCGCTGGATTCTCCTGCCCTGGTTGCGGATTGCCGCCGCGCATCTTCTGCCCAGGCTGGCGCGGCCCCTTGGGCTTGAACGCCTTGTTGGCCTGGTTGGCTGCGGCTTCGCCGCTGACCGTCAGGGTTCCCTGCTTGCGTGGACCGCCACGTCCGCGGCCGCGATCTTCGCGCACGTTGTCGAAACGGCGCAGCTCGCGGCCTTCATCGGCAGTGCTGTGGCCACCGACATAACCCGGTGAGCGGTGTTGTCCGCCAACGTGCACCGTCGACTTGCTCGCCTTGCGTTGGCCAATCACGGGCTGCAGGGTGAGTGCGGATGGGGTGCCGTCCTCGAGCCCGAGTTGCTTGCGCAGGGCATCCACCTTTTCGCCGGGCAACTCCTGCGTGTGTCCACGCAGCAGTGGTTGCGGCAGTTCGACACTGCCATAGCGAACGCGCTTGAGCCGGCTGACCTGGCAACCCTGTGATTCCCACAGACGGCGGACTTCGCGGTTGCGGCCTTCCTTGAGCAACACGCGGAACCAGTCGTGCCCGACTTTATCGGCCGCGTCGGTAGCGCCGATGCGCTCGACCCGGTCGAACCGGGCCGGGCCGTCATCCAGCGCAACCCCGCGCCGCAGGCGATCGACCGCCTTGTCCGACACGTTGTCCTCGCCCTCCGGCGCGCGCACACGGCACACGTATTCGCGTTCCAGCTCGTACGACGGATGCATCATCGCGTTGGCAAGTTCGCCATCGGTGGTGAGCAGCAGCAGCCCGTTGGTGTTGATGTCCAGGCGCCCGATCGCGATCCAGCGCGCGCCCTTCAACGCGGGCAGGGCCTCGAAGATCGTCGGCCGGCCTTCAGGATCGTCGCGGGTCGTGACCTCACCTTCGGGCTTGTTGTACATCAACACCCGCGATGGCTCGCTCAGGGCGCTGGCCACGAACGTCTTGCCGTCGATCTCGATCCGGTCACCGCCCTTGACGCTTGATCCGAGCAGCGCCACCTCGTTGTTGACCTTGACCACGCCGTCGGCAATCCGTTGTTCAAGTGCGCGGCGCGAGCCGAGCCCGGCCTGCGCCAGCACCTTGTGCAGGCGTTCTTCCAGTCGTGGCGTGGCAGCTGACTCGGAGTCGCCGCGCTTGAGGGTCAGCTTGCGGCCGCCGGTTTCTTTGGTGTTGCTCATTCGGTCTCTTCTTCACTATTGGGAATGGCGCCGTTGTCGCCGCCGTTGTTTTCGGTATTGTCGATGTGGTCGACTTCGTCGTTGTGGCTGGCGAGGTCACCGATTGCCATCGCATCATCGTTACTGTTTTCATTTGCGGCGCCGCCGGTATCGCCGGCAAACGTCAACTGCGGATCGAGCTCGGCGATGTCCTTGAGTTCGGACAATGGTGGCAGCTCGTCCAGGCGCTTGAGCCCGAAGTAATCGAGGAAAACCTTGGTGGTAGCCAGCAGTTCGGGCTTGCCGGGCACGTCCCGATGGCCGACCACGCGGATCCATTCGCGCTCCTCGAGCGCCTTGATGATGTTGCTGTTGACGGCCACGCCGCGCACCTGTTCGATCTCGCCGCGGGTGATGGGCTGGCGGTAGGCGATCAAGGCCAGGGTTTCCAGGGTCGCGCGGGTGTAACGGGTCTGGCGTTCGCTCCACAGGCGCGCTACCCAAGTGTGCACTTCGGCCTTGACCTGGTAGCGGAAGCCCGATGCCAGCTCCACCAGTTCGACGCCGCGGTCGTCGCAGCGTTCGCGCAGCAGGTCCAGTGCCTGCTCGATGCTGCCGTCGGGCGAGGGTTCATCCAGCGGAAACAGGTTGCGCAACTGCAACAACGACAGCGGCTGGCTCGCGGCGAGCAGCGCCGCTTCGACGATGCGGGTAATCAAGGGCTGGTCCATGGGTTCAGTCATTGCTGTCATCGTGTGCGTTGTCGTCGTTGGCGCTTTCGACATCGTCGTCGAACTCGCTGGTGAGGTTCAGCGTGGTGACATCGCCTTCACCGGCAACGGCGGCAAGCGATTTCAGGTAGATCGGCGCCAGCGGTGCTTCCTGGACGATGTCGAGCAGTTGTTCCTTGGCCAGTTCCAGGATGCCGAGGAACGTCACCACGACACCCAGGCGCCCTTCGTGGATTTCGAACAGCGATTCAAAACGGTGGAATGCGCCGTCCTGCAACCGGGCCAGCAGTTCGCCCATGCGCTGGCGAACGCTGAGTGCATCGCGCTGGACTGCATGCTGGGTGTACAGCTCGGCACGCTTGAGCATGTCGTGCAGGGCCAGCAACATTTCGCGCAGGTCGACCGGCGGCGGTAGCCGCACCGCGGCACGCTCCGGAACCATGGCCGAAGCCGGGCTGGTGTCGCGATCCTGGCGCGGCAGGGTGTCGAGGTCCTGCGCAGCCTGCTTGAATCGTTCGTACTCCTGCAGCCTGCGCACCAGTTCGGCGCGCGGATCACCTTCGATGTCCTCGTCCAGCACCGCGCGCGGCAGCAGCATCCGCGATTTGATCTCGGCCAGGATCGCGGCCATCACCAGGTATTCGGCGGCCAGCTCGAAGCGCATCTGGTGCATGGCCTGGATGTAGTCGACGTACTGGCGGGTGATCTCCGCCACCGGGATGTCGAGGATGTCCAGGTTCTGGCGCCGGATCAGGTACAGCAACAGATCCAGCGGCCCTTCGAACGCGTCGAGGATGATCTCCAGCGCATCCGGAGGGATGTACAGGTCCTGCGGAATCTGCAGCACCGGCTGGCCGAGCACCATCGCCAGCGGCATTTCCTGCTGCTGGGGTTGGGTGGTTCCATTCTGCGCGGCGAGCACTTGCGTGATCGTGCCGCTGGGGTTTTCGGATGTCATCGATGGACCATCGATCGGTGAAGCGATACCCGGGACGCCAAGCGCCATGCGCCGCGCAACGAGACGGCGGGACTGGCAAAAAGGTCGTCGGCGAAAGGGTGGATTGGCCGTGGCGCGTCGTGCTTGCTTGCCGCGCCTGCGTGCCCTGGTGGCATTGCCACCGTGTCCTGCCCCGGAACTAAGGTGACAGGTTACGGGCTGGGCACGGGCCTGTCCAGCACCGGGGTTCGGCCCAGGGTGGTGCAAATGCCCCGTTACAATCAGGCACGATCTGGATCCGGAGTGGCGCGGCGATGTGGTATGCGATTGAAGGACATGACGGTGACGGGGTGCTTGAGCAACGCACGTTGGCGCGCGAACACCACCTGGCCCGGTTGCACGCATTGCGCGATGCCGGCCGCCTGCTGCTGGCTGGCCCATGCCCGGCGATCGACGCCGAAGATCCGGGTCCGGCCGGTTTTTCCGGCAGTATCGTGATTGCCGAGTTCGACTCGCTTGATGCAGCCCGGGTCTGGGCCGAGGCTGACCCATACGTCGCAGCGGGGGTCTACGCGCGGGTGGACGTGCGCCCGTTCCGGCGGGTCCTGCCTTGACGATGGTTGACAATGCCGGGCGCGTCGCACGCATGCGCGACCTGCTTGAGCAAGCGTTCGCGCCAAGTTGGCTGGACATTGTCGATGACAGTCGTCGCCATGCCGGTCATGCCGGCGCGCGAGACGGGCGAGGCCATTTCAACGTCGGGATCGAAAGCGCTGCGTTTGCAGGGATGGCGTCTTTGGCACGCCATCGCGCGGTGTATGCCGCACTTGGCACGATGATGCAGGACGACATCCACGCCCTGTCGATCCGTGCGCTGGTCCCCGGTGAGTCGCGCACCTGACCCAAGTGCATCGCAACATCGCGTGACCCGCGCCTCGTAACCCGCTCCTCTTAACCCAGGCGCCTCAACCAGGCTGAACACGGACCTGTTGCATTGCAACATCAATCGCCGTCGGCGATCCGTTTACACGCCCTCCTGAAAACGTTTACAGTCGACCGGCACTCTGTCAGGCCTGACACCGTTCGGGGAGGGGCAGTGGGGGATTTCGTGACGATCAGGGATGTTGCGCGACTGGCGAATGTGTCGGTAGCGACCGTGTCGCGCGCGCTCAACGGCCACGAGAACGTGGCGGAGGAAGTGCGCCAGCGCGTGATTGCCATCGCCGAGGAGCAGCACTACACCCCACACCATGCCGCGCGCAGCCTGAGCAGCCGGCGCACCCGTACCGTTGGCGTGGTACTGCCGGACCTGCACGGTGAGTTCTTCTCCGAGCTGGTGCGTGGCATCGACCTCGTCGCCCGCGAATACGGGTTGCACCTGTTGGTGTCCAGTTATCACGGCAACCAGGAAGAGCAAGCGGCGGCGCTGCAGTCGATGCGTGGCCGCGTCGACGGCTTGCTGGTGATGTCGCCCTTTGCCGGTGACCTCGACGCAATGCCCAGCAACCTGGTGCCGGCGCTGCCTGCAGTCCTGATCAATACCCACCTGGTGCGTGAGGGGTGCAGCACGCTCGGCATCGACAACTATGGTGGCGCCCGTGCGATGAC
>JBDSOZ010000120.1:0-3976 GCA_039914555.1 Luteimonas sp. | reverse complement strand
CAAGGAGCGCGTCACCGAGGCGTTCAAGCTGATCCTGTCCAGCGACAAGGTGAAGGCGATCTTCGTCAACATCTTCGGCGGCATCGTCCGCTGCGACATGATTGCCGAGGGCATCATCGCCGCGGTCAAGGACGTGGGCGTCGAGGTGCCGGTGATCGTGCGCATGGAAGGCACCAACGTTGAAGAAGGCAAGGCGCTGCTGAAGAATTCCGGCCTGGCCATCATTCCCGCCAACGACATCAATGACGGCGCCCGCAAGTCCGTCGCCGCCGTCCGCAACGCCGCCTGATTCCCAAGGATCCAAATTACATGAGCGTTTTGGTCAACAAGAACACCAAGGTCATCGTCCAGGGCTTCACCGGCACCCAAGGCACCTTCCACGCCGAGCAGATGATCGAGTACGGCACCAAGATCGTGGGCGGAGTGACGCCCGGCAAGGGCGGTACCGAGCACCTGGGCCTGCCGGTGTTCAACACCGTCGCCGACGCGGTCGCCGAGACCGGCGCCAACGCCTCGGTCATCTACGTGCCACCGCCGTACGCGGCCGACGCGATCCTGGAAGCCGCCGATGCGGGCATCAAGGTCATCGTCGCCATCACCGAAGGCATTCCGGTGCTGGACATGCTGCGGGTCAAGAACACCCTGAAGGGATACGACGACGTCGTGTTGGTCGGCCCCAATTGCCCGGGCATCATCACCCCCGGCGAGTGCAAGATCGGAATCATGCCGGGGCACATCCACATGCCGGGCAAGGTCGCGATCGTGTCGCGCTCGGGCACCTTGACCTATGAAGCCGTGAAGCAGACCACCGACGCCGGCCTCGGCCAGTCGACGGTCATCGGCATCGGCGGCGACCCGATCAACGGGCTCAACTTCATTGATTGCCTGAAGCTGTTCCAGGCCGACGAGCAGACCAAGGGCATCATCATGGTGGGCGAAATCGGCGGTTCGGCCGAGGAAGAAGCCGCCGAATACATTGCCGAGTACTTGACCAAGCCGGTGGTCGGATTCATTGCCGGTGCCTCGGCGCCGAAAGGCAAGCGCATGGGCCACGCCGGCGCAATCGCATCGGGTGGTGCCGGTACTGCGGAGGGGAAATTCGCTGCGATGGAAAAAGCCGGCGTCACCACCGTGAAGTCCCCCGGCGACCTCGGTGCTGCCATCGCCAAACGCCTCGCCTGACAACCCGCGCCCCCGCGTACCCGCGTACCCGCGCACACGTACGAGCGGCCCTTGGCCGCGATCAGGGCCAGCCCACCGCTCCCCCATGGAACCGGTGGCCTGGCCTTTTTTGTTGCGTCCGGTCTATTCCATGCGCATACTATCTGCGCACGACCCATGAGGATCATTCTATGCGCATCAAAGAAGAACGCGCCAGCTACGACAAGCGAGCCGCCAACCTCAGCGTAAACGCCGAGCTGCTCGACCAGGCCAAAGCCCTGAAGATCAACCTTTCGGCTACTTTCGAACGCGCACTGGATGAAGCGGTCCGTGCACGCAAGCGTGAGCAGTGGCTCGCCGAAAACCGCGAAGGAATCGCCGCGTACAACGAATATGTTGCGCGCAACGGGGTGTTCAGCCCCATGTTCCGAAAGCCCTGATGCACCAGTTCGGTGTCTATCGCAACCGCAACGCTGCTACGCGATCAGCCTACCCGCTGCTCCTGAACGTTCAGAGCGATCTGATTTCGGAAACGGGAACGCGCGTCGTCGTGCCGTTGGCTCCGGTTGGCCGCGATGGTCGCGAAGTACCGCCACTGATGCCGCATGTATCGGTCAACGGCAAGGCTTATGTGTTGTTGATGCCCTTGATCGCCGCCGCCGAACTCGCTGATCTTGGGCCGGAGGAAGCCGATCTTTCGACAGAGCGAGCCGTCGTGCTCGCTGCGTTGGATTTCCTCGTTTCCGGATTTTGAAATGCCGAGCCGACCGCGGGGTCGGCGCTACGGTTAGCGTGCGATCGAGGCCTCAACGCGCTTCCACGTCGATTCATCGAAACGCTCGACCAGCTCCAGCGCTTCGAGGTTTTCCACCAGTTGCGCCGTGCGCGATGCACCCAGCATCACCGTCGAAACGTTCGGATTGCGCAGGCACCAGGCGATCGCCAGCGGTGCCGGCGCGACCCCGAGTTCGCGCGCCAATGCGGTGAACTTGCGTGCGCGTTCGACCCGGCGTTCCTTCGGTTCGCCGATCACCGATTTCTGCAGCCAGGCATAGCCTTCCTGCGCGAGCCGGCCTTCGTTCTGCACGCCGTTGTTGTATTTGCCGGTCAGCAACCCCGACGCCAGTGGCGACCAGATCGTCGTGCCCATGCCGTATTCGGCATACAGCGGCAAGTACTCCTGTTCCAACCGCTCGCGGTGCATCAGGTTGTACTGCGGCTGCTCCATGGTTGGCGGCACCAGGTTGCGCAGGCGCGCGATCTTGTGCGCCTCGCGGATCTCCGCGGCGGACCATTCGGACGTGCCCCAATACAAGACCTTGCCCTGCTGGATCAGCGCGTCCATGGCGCGCACGGTTTCTTCGATCGGTGTGTCCGGATCGGGGCGATGGCAGAAGTACAGGTCGAGGTAATCCACGCGCAGGCGCTTGAGCGCAGCGTGGCAAGCGTCGACCACATGTTTGCGCGACAGCCCGCGCTGGGTCGGCCGCGGCTCGTCGGTGGCGCCGAAGAACACCTTGCTCGACACGCAGAAGCCGTCGCGTGGCAGGCGCAGGTCAGCGAGCACGTCGCCCATCACCCGTTCGGCTTCACCATTGGAATAGGTCTCGGCGTTGTCAAAAAAGTTGATGCCGTGGTCCCAGGCCGCGGCGATCAGGTCACGCGCCTCGCCCCTCCCGACTGAAGTCCCAAAGGTCGCCCAGGCGCCAAACGACAGCGCCGACAGTTGCAGTCCCGACGACCCGAGGCGGCGATATTGCATGGATGGCTCCATTCGTGGGCCTTCCATCCTAACGCCAGCCGGCGCGCTTGCTTCGGTATGACCATGGTGATACCGTGCCGCCATGAAAGTCGCCATCTCCCTTCCCGACCGCGTCTTCCTTGCCGCCGAGCAGGTCGCGCAGCGCCTCCAGGTTTCCCGCAGCCAGTTGTATGCGCAGGCCATCGAGGAGTACATCGGCAAGCGCCAGGCTTTCCGGGTTACCGAGCAATTGAACGCCGTCTACGACATCACCGGTTCGGGGGTGGATCCGGTGTTGGCCGCCGCGCAATCGGGAGTGCTGGGCGATGAAGCGTGGTGAGATCTGGTGGGCCAGGCTTCCGGACCCGGTGGGTTCCGGGCCTGGCTATCGTCGTCCGGTGCTGGTGATCCAGGACAACGCCTTCAATGCCAGCCGGATCGCCACGGTCGTCGTCGCGGTCCTCACGTCCAACCTGGCCCTGGCCGACGCGCCGGGCAACGTGCGTGTCGCTCGAGCAGATTCCGGCCTGGCGCGACCCTCGGTCGTGAACGTATCCCAGCTGGTCACGCTCGACCGCGACGTACTGGTCGAAAAAGTGAAGTTGTTGCCGGGAGCCACACTGGATCAGATCGACGATGGCATCCGGTTGGTGCTTGCGTTGAAGTGATTGCCGACGCCGTGCCGTCGGCAATCACCGCGACTTGCGCCCGGTCAGTCGATCGATGGCGGCGCGGGTGGTGTGGGTGGAGTGGGGCCAATGGGTGGAGCGGGCGGTGCCGGTGGCGCGAGCGCATTCAAGGGTGCCGGCGGCGCGGGTGGAGCGGGCGGCGGCGGCGACCTTGCTGTGGTGGTGGCTGGCATTCAGGGGAGAGGATGCGCCAAGGGACGGAACGGTCTCACGCGCCGGTATGATGGGGATCGCGCCCATGGGGCGCTCCTACGAAGCGTTCGCAACCCAAGGGAAATACGAAATGCCCATTCCATTGCTCGCCATCGTCCTGCTCGTCGCGGGCATCGTGGTCCTGTTCAAGACCGTGCGGATGGTGCCGCAGGGCTGGGAGTGGACGGTCGAG
>JBDSOZ010000099.1:0-16742 GCA_039914555.1 Luteimonas sp. | reverse complement strand
TCTAGTTGGTCGGCACAGACGGGAGATCGGGCGCGTCTGCTGGTGTGGGGTTGGCCTCCAAATCTGCGATCAGCCGCTTCATCTCGGCAATTTCGCGCACCTGTGCCTGGATGATGCCGTCGGCCAGTTCACGCACCCGGGGATCCCGGATGTGCGCGCGGCTGCTGGTAAGGATGGCGATCGAATGGTGCGGGATCATCGCGCGCATGTAGGAGGCGTCGTCGACAGTCTGCTGGCTCCTGACGAGCCACAGAGACAGTGCGAAGACAGCCACACTACTGGCAAGGATCGTAAGGTTGATCGTCTTGTTATCGAACATCTTGAGCATGAATAGCAGCATGACGACGGCCATCGATGCACCCATGACGAACGCCATGTAAAGCCGGGTCTCACTGAAGAACAGGTGGTCAGCCGTAAAGGTGTTGAGATACATCAGGATGAACATCACCAGCGTGGAGGTCGCAATCATCGCGCCGAACTTCATGTATTTCGTCATTGCATTATCCTCAAATGATCAAACCTGATCGCCACGGCGTGGCTTGGACCTCTCAACGCTGGCATGCGGTCCGCATGCGTGTGCATTTCACCCTGTTAGCCATCAGGCTCATGTGAGTACATCGCAGCACCGGCCCCAGCGTAGAAGTGCACGCCATCCGATTTCGGCACCGAAGCCTGGACCATGATGAGACTTTTACAGGACCCATGGCTGCACACCGCGTTCGTAGCTATCCAGGATTCCGGGTTGCTCGCTGGGGTCATGACTCACGACGTGTCCGGGATTGCCTGCTAGCGACTTGTTACCACTCTGGTGTTGATCGCCAGTCTGCCATTCCAGCAAGTGGCGATGGCGGCCTAAGTCTGCACCATCATGCTGTTGTACTTGCGGCACGCCTGGGAGCACCCGCTGGCATTGGACTCGTAGGCTGACCCATCGGCGCGCCGATGCTGTCGATGTTGGTGATCCCAGCCGCGTACAGAGGGTTGCGTCGCCTGGGGATCTCGCAAAAAAAGACGCGCTAGACGGGCGTCAGTCGCATCACTGTATCCCCGGTACGTCCAAGATCTGGGTCGGATCTGCCCCGTGGGGGGTATCTTGCATTCAATGACCGGTTCTTCCGTCAACGTCCGCTTCAAGGCGAAGCTGCTGCGGCCGGCCAGCCCGAAAGGCGCCACTTGGACCTTCGTGGTCCTGCCAGCCAGCGCCAGCGCGAAGCTGCCCAGCCGAAGCATGACGAGCGTAGAGGGAACCGTCGACGGCCATGCCTTCCAGACCACGCTCCAACCCGATGGTCAAGGAAGCCATTGGCTCAAGATGCCCAAAGCGCTGCGCGAAGCTGCGGGTGCCGACGTCGGCGGTACCGTCGTGTTCGAAATCGCGCCGGTGGAGAAGGAGCCCGCGCCGAAGGTTCCCGGCGACTTGCGCGAGGCAATGGCATCTAACGCCGCTGCGAAAGCGACGTGGTCCGAAATCACCCAGGTGGCGCGACGCGACTGGATCGCGTGGATCACGTCAGGCAAGAAGGCAGAAACACGCAGCAAGCGAATCGCTGTTGCCTGCGACAAGCTCGCCTCCGGCAAGCGCCGTGCGTGCTGCTTTGACCGCTCGGGGATGTACGCGGGGAATTTTTGCCCCCCGGTAGCGGCTGCCGACTGAAACTGAATCGCGGCTTTCCTGGATGACATGTTCCGCGCGCGTGAGTGCTGAACAGGGGTCGATTTCACCGCCACTCAACCGGGTGCGGGAGAGGATGGCTGCACCAACCCGATAGAGGTTGGCTTCCCCCGACCAGGAGTGCGACACATGAGCATCAAAAAGGACCACAGCATTGGCGAAGGCACTGGCGCGATTGCAGGTGCGGTGACTGGCGCGATCGCAGGCTCGATGGCTGGGCCGATCGGCACGGTCGTCGGTGCGGTCGCGGGCGGCGCCTTGGGCGCCAAGGCCGGCGATTCAATCGCGGAAGCGGTCAACCCGACCGAGTACACCGAATACTTCGAATCCAACTTCCGTAACGCGCCGTACTATTCGACCGGCCGCGACTGGAGTGATTACCAGCCGGCATACCAGTATGGCTATGACACCTATGCCCAGCATCGTGGCCAACGTTTCGATGACATCGAGTCCCAACTGGAGCGTGATTGGGACAGCAGCCGGGCTCGCTCACGCCTGGCCTGGAACGAAGCGCGCGGGGCGGTGCGGGATGGTTGGCACCACATTGAGCGGGCGATGCCTGGCGACGCCGATCGCGACGGCCGCTAAGCCCTCTTTCCACATACCAGCTGCCGCGCAGGCGGGCATCGTCTAGTACGATGCCCGCCTGCTTTCGTTACGGACTCCGGATCATGGCCGACACCCCCCAGCAGCCCGCAGGCATCGACGTCAGCGCCGACCAGGCCGAAGACGCAGTACGGACCTTGTTGCGCTGGGCCGGCGAGGATCCGGCACGCGAAGGACTGCTGGATACCCCCAAGCGCGTGGTCCGCGCCTATCGCGACTGGTTCAGCGGCTACGCTCTGGATCCGGATGACTACCTGCAGCGGACATTCGAGGAAGTTTGCGGGTACGACGAACTCATCGTGCTGCGCAACATCCATTTCGAGTCCCATTGCGAGCACCACATGGCACCGATCATCGGTGACGTGCACGTGGGCTACCTGCCCGACGGCAAGGTCGTCGGCATCAGCAAGCTGGCGCGGGTGGTCGAGGCGTATGCGCGTCGGTTCCAGGTCCAGGAAAAAATGACGGCCCAGATTGCCGACTGCATCCAGCGGGTGCTGCAGCCCCGCGGTGTCGGGGTGGTCGTGGTCGGTGCCCACGAGTGCATGACTACGCGCGGCGTACACAAGCGTGGTGTCAGCATGGTCACCTCGAAAATGCTCGGCAGCTTCCGCGATGACGCCCGTACCCGGTCCGAATTCCTGCAGTTCATCGGGCGCGCCTGAAACGACCGATTGCCTGATCGTAGGCGCCGGGCCTGCGGGGCTGGTCGCCGCCACGTACCTTGCCCGCTTCCGTCGGCGCGTCACCGTGGTCGATGCCGGTGGCAGCCGTGCGGCGTGGATCCCGACCAGCCACAATTGCCCCGGATTTCCGTCGGGTGTCAGCGGCAAGACCTTGCTGCAACGATTGCGCGACCAGGCCGGGACTTATGGAGTCACCGCCATTCCCGGCCGGATCGAGACGCTGGAGCGTGCAGGCGACGGTTTCATCGCACGTGACGCCCAAGGTCGCCGTTGGCGCGCGGCCTGCGTGATCCTCGCCACCGGCATCATCGACCGCTTGCCTGACGTTGAGGGCGGTGAAGCCGTGCGAAAGCATGCGATTGATGCCGGCGTACTTCGGCTGTGCGCGGTTTGCGATGGCTATGAAGCCAGCGACGAACGCATCGGGGTCCTTGGCCCCGCGAGCGATGCCCGGCGACATGCAGACTTCCTCGGCACGTTTTCGCGCAAGGTCGAAGCGATCGCGACGGAATCGGCGCTGGCCGTGCACTGCAGCGACACGGGTTGCGCGGTTTCGTTCGTGGACGGCAGCCGTCGCGAATACGACACCCTGTATCCGGTGTTGGGCAGCGACGTGCAATCGCAACTCGCACGCGCGCTGGGCGCCGACGTCGACGAGGAGGGTGCACTGCGCACAGACGCACACCTGCAAACCAGCATTGCCGGGCTGTACGCGATCGGCGACGTGGTCAGTGCCTTGAACCAGATCGCGGTGGCGGTGGGCCACGCCGCGATCGCTGCGACCGCAATCCATAACCAGCTGCCGCCGAATCCACGGGGGCGGGAGGAAGCGGGAGCGGAGACCTGGGCGGCAGAACGCCCTTGAAATTAATACCCGGGCAATATTGACGTCTAATTTCTGTCCGGGTAATATTCCGTCCATGATCAGCTCCCATCCGCTTTCGACCCGGGTCTCGGCCTTCGCTGGCGACCGTCTCATTGCCGCCGGGCCGTTGCGCAGCGTGGCCCTGACGGCCTGGCAAGCACAACGCGCGGCGCCCGGCACCGCCGTGCTCATTTTCGACGAGAGCGAGCATCGCCAGGTTGAGGTCGACTTGCGCGGCAGCATGGCCGAGCTGGTCCAGCGACTTGCCGCGGCGCCGGATGATTTCGTCGGACCCGTGGCTGCCGCCGGGAGCCTGGCCAAGGCGCAGCCTGCGGCCGCGCCACGTGGCCGGGGCCGCCCGAAGCTGGGGGTGGTGTCGCGCGAAGTCACCTTGCTGCCGCGTCATTGGACCTGGCTCAACGCCCAGCCCGGTGGCGCGTCGGTGGCACTGCGCAAGCTGGTCGAGGCCGCGCGCCGCGACGGTGGCGGCGATGACAGGCGGCGTCGCCAGGAAGGAACCTATCGTTTCATGCACGCGATTGCCGGTGATGCGCCGGGTTTCGAGGAAGCCGCGCGCGCACTGTTTGCCGGCGACCTCGGCGGCTTCGAAGATGCGATTGCCACGTGGCCCCAGGACGTACGCGAGCATGCGACCATGCTCGCCGCGCGCGCACTGCGCGACTGATCGCCACCCATCCGCCGACCCCACCGGGCCACCTGCTTGAACCAACAAACGCTTCCACGCGTGCGCCGCGCTGCGCTTGCATTCATCTTCGTCACGGTGCTGATCGACGTGCTGTCATTCGGCTTGATCATCCCGGTGCTGCCACACCTGATCGAAGGCTTCGTGGGTGGCGACGTCGCGCACGCGGCGTACTGGATTGGCGTGTTCGGAACCGTGTTCGCCGCGATCCAGTTCGTGACGTCCCCAGTCCAGGGTGCCCTGTCCGACCGTTTCGGCAGGCGCCCGGTGATCCTGTTGTCGTGCCTTGGCCTGGGCCTGGATTTCGTGTTCATGGCATTGGCCAACACCTTGCCGTGGCTGCTCGTGGGTCGCGTCATTTCCGGCATCACTTCCGCGAGTTTCACGACTGCCAACGCGTACGTCGCCGACGTCACCGCACCCGAGAATCGCGCCAAAAGCTACGGCATGATCGGCGCGGCATTCGGCCTGGGTTTCATCATCGGGCCGCTGGTCGGTGGCTGGTTGGGGGACATCCACCTGCGCTTGCCGTTCTGGTTTGCGGCCGGACTGGCGCTGCTCAATTTCTGCTATGGCCTGTTCGTGCTGCCGGAATCACTGCCGCCGGACAAGCGCGCGAAGAAATTCGATTGGTCACACGCCAATCCCTTGGGCTCGATTGCCTTGCTCAGGCGTTATCCGCAGGTGTTTGGCCTGGCGGCCGTGGTGTTCATCGCCAATCTCGCCCACTACGTGTACCCCAGCATCTTCGTCCTGTTCGCCGACTATATGTACCAGTGGGGCCCGCGCGAAGTGGGTTGGGTGCTGGCAGCGGTCGGGGTCAGCAGCGTGATCGTCCAGGCTGGCCTGGTTGGCAAGCTGGTGCATGCATTGGGCGAGCGCCGCGCATTGATGCTCGGCCTTTGCTGCGGAATGGTCGGGTTCGGGATCTATGGCTTTGCCGACAAAGGATGGATGTTCCTGGTCGGCATCCCGATCAGCGCGATCTGGGGCCTGGCCGCACCATCCACCCAGGCGCTGATCACGCGCCAGGTGGGTGCCGATGTGCAAGGCAGGATCCAGGGAGCACTGATGAGCCTGGTGTCGATGGCGGGCATCATCGGCCCGGGAATCTTTGCCGGCAGCTTCGGTTGGTTCATTGGCCCGAACGCCCCGGTGCACTTGCCGGGCGTTCCGTTCCTGATCGCGGCATTGCTGCTTGGAGTGGCACTCGTGATTGCATGGCGCTACGCCCGCGAGTTGCCCGCAACCGTCTCGGCCTGAGGACCGTTGCGCGGTTTTCTACATCCAGCGTCGCCAGCGCGCGAGCACGGTGGCCAGGATCGCAAACGCGCCCATCAAGCCCAGCGTGATCCAGAAGCCGGAATTTCCGTTGTCGAACAGCGTGGCCTTGAAGTTCATCCCGAGCGCGCCAGCCACCACGGCCAGGGTGCCCAGGAGCACGGTCACGAAGGTCAGGACGCGCATCGTTTCGTTGGTACGTTGTGCGCTACGCGTGGTGAATAATTCGAAGCTGCCGACGACCAGCTCGCGTGCCATCTCCACCGCGTCGATCGCGCGCTCGAAGCGACGTTCGAGGGTGCGGAATTCGGCTTCGTCCTTGCCTTCACTGTCGGGGCGGAAGTCGGGGCGCGCCAGGGATGCGAACACTTGCCGATGCGGGGCCAACATCCGACGCAGGCGCGAGGCACCACGGCGTAGTTGCGCGAGCTGCGGCAGGTAATCGTGGTGCACGCGTTCGCCGAGCAGGGCGACCTCGAGGCGGTCCACCGCGGTCTCGAAGCGGGTGACGGCGTGCAGGTAGGTATCCACCTGCCAGTCCAGCAGCGAGGCGGTGAAGCTTTCGGCACGCAGGCTGCCCAGGCGGGTCTCGCCGCGCTCGCGGGCGTGGAATTCGTCGAGGATCTGCAACGGCCCGCGATGCACGCTCAGCAGGAAGTTGGTGCCGCAGGCAATGTTCAACCCGCGGCCATTGAAATGGGTGCCGCCTTCGCGGACGCTTTCAATCGCATTGACCTGGACCACGAACCACTCGCCGAAATTCACCAGGTGCGGGCGTCCGTCCAGATCCTGCAACAGGGTGAGGCCTTCGTCCAACCCGAGCTTGGCGGTGATGCGCTTGAGCACGGCATCGAAGTCGCCGCCCTCATTGTCCTGCAGGTCCACCCACAACAACTGACGGTCCGACAGGGATGAGGGATCAATGGCAGCCTCTTCGAGCGTGGCGTCGCCGCCGTCGCAATCGAATAATTGCACCCGTACTTGCGATGGTCCGCCGGTCGCGCCGCCTCGTTTGCCTGACGTCGCCGCTGCGGAATCCTGCTGTGCCATGGAACCGAAGGATGCGCCCCGGCCGCGAAGGAGGCGTGAACCGTCGTGGGCCACGGTGGGCGGCTAGGGCGTGGGAACCAATCCCCAGAACGGCTTGTGCTGCGCGGCCCAACCACGCGCCGCTTCCTCGATGATTGCCAGCGTCGTGTCGAACGCCTCGGGTTCGGCGTCGCGCCATTGGCTCGCGTGCTCGAGCAGCAACAGGTAGCCGGCGGCGGGTCGCCAGGACAAGTCGGCCAGGCAATCGGCGAGCGCATCCCAGTTACCCCCGAACCAGTCCGGGAACCCCAGCGCGGCTGCAATCCGGGCCAAAGCTTGGGATTTTTCAATGCATCCGGACAGGTCGACTGCCACGGCGACAAAGTCGAGGGCCAATGCCGCGGTGAGGAAATCCGACGAACCCTGGGCTTCCACCACATACACCCCGGACAAGCTGGGATCCGCGAGCACCGAACGCAGTTCGACGAGCGATGCATCACTCATGGCTCGACACCTGCAGTGAAGCGGCGGAAGCTGCGGTAGTGGTCGTCGGTATAGAAATATTCCACGGCGGGCTCGCCCCCGCTGACGATGCGTCGCGGCCCGCGGTCACCGGCGCCCGGCGTTTCCACCGTGTACTCGTGGTAATAACCGCGCGGTTGCTGCGGCAGGCGCCGTTCGCGATTCTGGAACACGGCGCCATCCTGGCGATGGGAGAAGGGCCCGCCACGTTCGATGTGCCCAAGCGTTACACGTGCCTCTTCCGGCAGGAATGCGGGCCAAGGCGTCGCCGACACCGGGTCCCGCAACGAGCCGTGGGTGGTCGCCGATTGCGAAGCAGGCGTCGCTTGCAGTGCTTGCGGTGCTTGCTGCGACCAGGCCCAGGCCAGCGCACCCGCCAGCAGCAACACCGTGAGCCATCCTGCGCGCATGCAAACCCTGTCAGTCGGCGCGCCTTGCCGGCGCAATCGCGATCACCTTACCCGCAACTGACCCCGGTGATCGCGTTGCGCTTGTTGACCCGCACGTTGACGCGTTCGCCCAGGAATTCCAGCGTCACCGCCTGGTCTGGTCGCAGCACGCGTGCGGTCTGGCTGTGGGTGTCGACCCGGATGCGCTCGACAACGTCATTGGTCGCAGCCTTTCCTAGTGCCCAAGTGGCGGGCTCGGCAACGCATTGCGAATAGGCGGACGGCGGCGGTTGGGTCGCCGGCAGCGGCGCGCAGGCAACCAGGGGCAGTGCCAGCAGGAGGAAAACACCCAGCAGTGTCCTGGCCATGTCGGAGCTCCGCGGCAGTCAAGGGAGTCCAAGCATCGCCGTGGTGGCGTGTGGCAAGTGTCAACGCGCTGGTTCAGTTGGCCACGCCCATCACGTTGTCCATGCCTTTTGGCAGGGGCAGCGCCGGCAGCGGTCGCTAGGATGGGGCGGTTGTTCCAACCATTGCCTGGGAGTTGCCATGTCGCGCCGCCTCGTCGTTGCCATTCTTTCGCTCGCTGTCGCCGGCGGCCTGCATGCCGGTATCCCGGCGCCGCAGGACACGCCCTATGCGCCGGGCACCATCAAGATCGAAGTCGACGCCACCAACCTGGCACAACGGATTTTCCGGGTGAAGGAAACCATCCCGGTCCAGGCCGGCGCGCTGACCTTGCTGTATCCGATGTGGGTTCCTGGCGGACACACGCCCCGTGGCGCGATCGACAAGATCGCCGGCATCACCTTCAAGGCCAATGGCCAGAAACTGGAATGGATGCGTGACACCCTCGAGGTGGCCGCCTTCCACCTCAACGTGCCTGCCGGCGTGAGTGAAATCACCGCTGAGTTCGACTTCCTCACCCCGACCGACAATTCGCAGGGTCGGATCGTGATGGCGCCCAACATGCTCAACCTGCAGTGGCTGTCGGCCGTGCTGTACCCGGCCGGGCACTACGCCAGCCAGGTCCAGTTCGATCCGATCGTGACTTATCCGGCCGGCTGGACTGCCTACACAGCGCTCGATGTTGAACGCAGTGCCGGCAACACCATCGACTACGCCAACGTTCCGCTCGACATCCTCGTCGACTCGCCGGTGTACGCCGGCCGCTACGCCAAGCAGATCGACCTGACCCCGGCTGGCAGCAAGGTGCCGGTGCGCTTGAGCATCGTCGCCGATGCCGCCCGATACCTGGAAACCAAACCAGAACAGGTGAAGGTGCACAAGAACATGGTGGAACAGGCGCTCAAGCTTTACGGCGCGCAGCACTATGATCATTACGACCTGCTGTTTTCGCTGTCCTCGCAGATGGGTGGCAACGGCCTGGAACACCAGCGCTCCAGTGAAAATGGGGTCGGCATCGGCTACTTCACCGACTGGAAGGAAAAAGTCGGCTTCACCGACCTGCTGGCACACGAGTACACCCACTCCTGGAACGGCAAGTACCGCCGCGGCGCGGACCTGTGGACGCCAAACTTCAACGTGCCGATGCAGGACAGCCTGCTCTGGGTCTACGAAGGCCAGACCCAGTACTGGGGCAACGTGCTGGCTGCGCGCAGCGGCATGCGCCCGTTGCAGGCTTCGCTCGATGCGCTGGCGTCGGTGGCGGCAACCTATGCAGACAACCGCCCGGGCTTGTCCTGGCGCAACGTCCAGGACACCACCAACGATCCGATCATTGCCGCGCGTGCGCCACGCGCCTATCGCAATTACCAGATGAGCGAGGATTACTACTCGGCCGGGCAGATGATCTGGCTTGAAGCCGACGCACTGATCCGTAACAACACCAACAACAAGAAGTCGCTGGACACGTTTGCCAAGGCGTTCTTCGGGGTCAACGACGGTGAGTGGAAGGTGCAGAACACCTACACGTTCGACGACGTCGTGGCGACACTCAATGGGGTGATGCCCTACGACTGGGCGAAGTTCCTGCGCGATCGCCTCGACGCCAAGGTCGGCCTGACTGGCGGCATCGAAGCCAGCGGCTGGAAGCTGGTGTACCAGGACGAGCCCAGTGCATTCGCCAAGGCAAACAGCCGGGGTGGCGGCGATTTCGTCTATTCGCTGGGCTTGAGCCTGGGCAAGGACGGCAAGATCGGTGACGTGCGCTGGGACAGCCCGGCCTTCAATGCGGGGCTGGGCAGCGGCACCACGGTGGTGGCGGTCAATGGCCAGGAGTACAGCCAGGAAGCGCTGGAAGACGCGGTCAAGGCCGCCAAAACCGCCAAGGCGCCGATCCAGTTGATGGTGAAGGAGTTCGACCGCTATCGAACCGTCAGCCTCGACTATCACGATGGCCTGCGCTATCCGCACCTGGAGCGTATCCAGGGCAAGCCCGATCGTTTGACCGCGATCCTGACCGCCCGCTAAGACGTCCTTTGGCCGCTTGAATTCGGGCGCCGAACTGGCGCCCGTTCTACATTGCGGCGTTGGATTTCATGCCATTCCGCGCGACCTGGTCAGCTGGCGCAGTGTTTCGTGCAGGTGCAGTGAAATAATCGGGCTGTTTTCGGCGGTTTCCGCAGTTTTGTTCACCTTCCCGACAGTGACATCAAACGGTTCGTGACGCCGCAATCGGTAGCGTCACAGCCATGGACAACAAGCCGCTCAAACTGACACTCGCGATTGCCACGCTGGCGATCTGTGGCGCCGCAATCTCCAGTGGCGCAGCGCCTCTTGAACTGGCGTCGTCACAAGTGGCCCCGGTACTGGTCACCCCGGTGCAGGTCAGCCCGGCGCAGGTCAGCCCTGCGCAACCCAACTACGAAGCGGCGATCGTGGTACCGCCTACGACAGCGCCACCGTCGGGTTCGGAAAGCGCGCTGCAGCTGCTTGAACCGGGCACCTACGACTGGCATCCGGAGCTGTCTCCGGCTGGCGACGTGCTGGTGGTCGTGAGCCTGCCGCAACAGCAACTGCACGTGTACCGCGGCGGTGTCCGCATTGGCCGCTCGACCATCAGCAGTGGGCGCGCCGGGCACGAAACCACGACTGGCGTGTTCACGATCCTGCAAAAGAAGGTCAAGCACCGCTCAAGCTTGTACAACGATGCGCCAATGCCTTACATGCAACGCCTGACCTGGGATGGCATTGCCTTGCATGCAGGCCGGCTCCCGGGCTATCCGGCCTCGCACGGCTGCGTCCGCCTGCCGCTGGAATTCTCGAAATTGCTGTATGGCGCAACCGACCATGACACCGTGGTGATCGTCGCGGACTACAACACCTTCCCGGAAGATGTCGTGGCCCCAGGCGACTCGGTGACGGCAGGGATGCTCGCGGCCGTGGCCTCTGAAAGTGAACGCAGCCTGGCCGGGTCCAAGGCAGCGGACACGGCAAGCGCTCCGGCGTTTGCAGCCAGCGGGGCGCCTTGATCCGCGGAGGCCGGCGTTGGCAGCGATGACCCGTTAAGAAAAGCCGCGAGCTCAATTCAGACACGTGACGAAACTGTGTGCGTATGCTTGCCGGCATGCGCATTCTTCACATGGCCGTCATCACCACCCTCGCCTTGGCGGCAGGCTGCTCCACCACCAATCCCCGTGCCGCAATGGACCAAGCCGTGGCGATACCGGTGTCAGTCCCGTCGAGCAGTGCAACGACCGCCGCCGTTCCGCCGACAGCCCACAGCATTGCAGCGCCGACAGACGCAATGCTCGACGCGTTGCAGCGGGTTGCGCCAGCGGTAGACCCCGGGGTGCTTGCGCTGGCGCTGGCCGCCCGCCAGTGCGCCGTGGACAGCGGTGAAGTCGATGTTGCCTCAAGCCTTGCGGTGATCGATTACAGCCTGCCATCCACTGCCCGCCGCTTGTGGGTCTTCGACATGCGCAACGGCAGCCTGCTTCACCACGAATACGTCGCCCACGGCCAAGGCAGTGGCGAGAATTACGCGACCGCATTCTCCAACAACGACGGCAGCCACCAGACCAGCCTGGGCCTGTTCCGGACCGCTGAGACCTATATCGGCGGCAACGGCTATTCGCTACGGCTTGACGGCCTGGAGCGTGGCGTCAATGACAATGCCCGGTCGCGCGCCATCGTGATCCACGGCGCTGCCTACGTGGACCCTGTGCGGGCCGCCAAGCAGGGTCGGCTGGGACGCAGTTACGGTTGCCCGGCGTTGCGCCAGCAGGTCGCGCGGGTTGTCATCGACGCAATGAAGGGCCGTAACCTGCTGTTCTCCTACGCCAATGACGCAGCGTGGTTGCACCGCAGCCGCGACTTCGCCTGCAGTGGCCGTAGCGCCAGCGAGATCGTCGCCGACGCGCGCCGTCCACGGGCCGGCGGTGGCCGCTTCACCACCGCGATGCGCTGAGTCCCAAGCCAGGCCCTCGCCTGGCATGTCAAATGGGCTCCGCTGGGGTAGTGTTGCCATTCCGGGCACTACGCGGCAGGGAGCTGGATGAGCCTTTCGGAATTGCGGGTGATGGTGGTGGAAGACCACGGCTTCCAGCGTCGGATGGCGCTGCGGCTGCTGGCTGAAGCCGGCATCGGCGAGGCGCTTGAAGCCGCCGATGGCAAGGCTGCCCTGCAACTCCTGCAACAGCAATCGCAGCCACCCGACATCATCCTGGTGGACCTGGACATGCCTGGCATGGACGGCGTCGAGTTCATCGCCAATGTCGCCCAACATCGGCTGGCGCTGGGCATCGCCCTGGTCAGTGCGCTCGATCCGGGTTTGCTCAACACGGTCCGGACCATGGCCCGGGCGTACGGACTGCGGGTGCTCGGGAGCATCGAAAAACCGCTCACTTCCGACAAGCTGCTGGCATTGCTGCGGTCGGCCGACACCGCCCTGCACGATCCGGAAGCCGACGAGACCGTGGAGGTCCCGTTCGAGGACGTGCGCGCCGCGCTGCTGCGGGATGAACTCATCCCCTGGTTCCAACCACAGGTTGAGTTCGGAAACGGTCGGGTGGTGGCCGTGGAAGCGCTGGCGCGGATGCGCCTGGCCGATGGCCGGGTGGCGCGCGCTGGCAGTTTCGTGCCGATGCTCGAACGCGAAGGCCATGCCCAGCAACTGACCGACTCGATGCTGGCCAAAACCTGTGACTGGAAACGCAAGTGGGACGACACCGGGCTGCGCCTGCATGTGTCGGTCAACATCTCGTCCGCCGCGCTTGCCAATCCTGCCGCCGCTGACCATTACCAGGAGATCGTCCGGGACCACGGCGTGGACCCCTCGGAGGTGATGCTGGAGATCACCGAAGGATCACTGGTCGCCGATGTCGCGCGCGGTCTCGGCGTATTGGCACGGCTGCGGTTGAAGGGGTTCGGCCTGTCGATTGATGACTTCGGCACCGGCTATTCGTCATTGGCCCAGCTTTCACAAATCCCGTTCACCGAACTCAAGATCGACCGGGAATTCGTGTCCGGTGCCAGTGGCGAACCACGCAAGCGCGCGGTAATCGAAGCCAGCCTTGACCTTGCGCGAAAGCTGCAGCTGGCAGTGATCGCCGAGGGCGTGGAGACGCTCGAGGACTGGCAGATGCTGGCCGAGATGGGCTGCGGAATGGCGCAGGGCTACCTGATTGCGCACCCGGTCCCTGGCGAGGAACTCGCCGCCGTCGTGGCGCGCTGGCGCCGCCCGGAACACTAGGGCCGGCGTGTCCCTGCGGCTACCGAAACGCAGCATCCGGCGCCAGTTGCTGGCGTTGTTCGCGGTGCTGATGTTGTCCGGTGCCACCGTGCTGGTGGTGGACGAGATTGCGCAGTACCGTGCACGCCAATCGCTTGAGTCGCTGCAGGACCATGCGTTGGGGCGTTTGCGCGCGCTCAAGGCAGTGGCGGACGGCTATACCGTTGGCGTCGTCGACACCACGTTCAAGGTTCGCAATTACCTGGTGGATTGGCCGCAGGGCGTGCAGGCGCTTGATCACGCCCAGGTTTCAATCGCCCACAACTGGCAATTGCTGGAGGCGATGCCGCACCCCCGCGGGCAGCGCGTCATGTTCGCGCAGGCGATGCAGGCACGACAGCGCGCGGACCGTGCCGCGACCAAGCTGCGCGGCATCCTCGAGCGACGCGATATCGTCGAGATCGGTCGATTTGCGGATACCGAGTTGTATCCGTCGGTTGATCCGGTCACCAGCCGCCTGCAAACGCTCAGTGACATGGCGATGGTCCAGGCCGAGGCGGTGGTGCGTGCCGACGTCCGCCGAGGCTGGTACACCAGTGCGTTGCGCATCAGCCTGTCGCTGATCGCCTTCCTGATCGCGGCGATCGCCGGGAGCAGGATCCTGAGCGAGGCCTATCGCGACATCGGCAGCCTGACGTTGCTTGCACAGCGGATGCGCGAACACGATTTCGTGGTGGAGCCCGAGGGACGCCCGCGCGGTGAGTTGGGCGAGGTGATGGATGCATTCCTGGACATGCGCGCCGACGTGCTGCGTTTCGAAGTCGAGCTCACCGACCAGTTGGGTCGCAATGAGCAGGTCCGTGAGCAATTGCAGCAGCGTGAGCGGGTCCTCCAGGAAATGGTCGATTCGGCCAAGCAACTGGAGCGGGAACTTCGCGAGAGCGAGGCGCGCGCCCACGAAGCCAACCAGGCCAAGAGCGCATTCCTGGCCGCGATGAGCCACGAGATCCGCACGCCGATGATTGGTGTGACCGGCATGGTCGAAGTGCTGTCCCATACCAAGCTGGATAGCGACCAGCGCCACGCGTTCAACATAATCCAGTCGTCGGCGCAATCATTGCTGCAGATCGTCGGTGACATCCTCGACTTTTCCAAGATCGAAGCGGGGCGCCTGGAACTGCATCCGGCGGCGACGCGCCTTTCGGCGGTGTTGTACGCCACGGTGGCGAACTTCAGTGGCTCGGCGTCGAGCAAGGGCCTCAGCCTGCACTGCGAGGTTGACGAGCGGGTGGCGCAAGCGCATTACGCCGACGCGCCCAGGCTGCGGCAGGTGTTGTCGAATTTCCTGTCCAACGCCATCAAGTTCACCGAGCATGGCAGCATCCATGTCGCGTTGGAGTGGCGCGATAGCCGCGAAGTCGATGGCGTGGTCAACGATCTGCTGTGCTTCAGCGTCGCCGATACCGGTATCGGCATCAAGGCGGACGCACAGGCACGATTGTTCCAGCCGTTCGCCCAAGCCGAGGTCGACACCACGCGACGGTTCGGCGGTAGCGGACTGGGTTTGGCGATCTGCCGCCGCCTGGCGCGGTTGATGGGTGGCGAGGTGGCGATGGAAAGCGAGCCGGGATTCGGCACCACCATGCGCCTGGCACTCGAATTGCCGCGTGCGCCCTTGTCGGAAGTGTTGCCCGAACCGGCACCGGTCAGCGCACTGGCGGAATACGCGTTGCGCAGCCTGCCAAGTGTCGAGGAGGCCGAGGCCGAGCGCAGCCTGGTGTTGCTGGTCGACGATCATCCGACCAACCGCCTGGTGATCGCGCGCCAGCTCGAACTCGCCGGTTTCGCCAACGAAGCCGCCGGCAACGGTGAAATCGCGCTTGAAGCCTGGCGTAGCGGTCGCTATGCACTGCTGCTGTCCGACGTGCACATGCCGGTCATGGACGGCTACGAACTTGCGGGCCGGATCCGTGCCGAGGAGGCTTCACGCAAGCTCGAGCGCACCCCGATCGTCGCCCTCACCGCGGCGGCGCTGAAAGGCGAGGCCGAGCGCTGTCTTGCCGCCGGCATGGACGACTACCTCGCCAAGCCGGTGTCGGTCGCGGCGCTCGCGGCCACCCTGCAACGCTGGCTGCCGCACATGGCAGGTCCGGTCCCCGCCCTGCAAAGCACGCCGGCGAGTTACCCGCAGCTGTCGCGGCCACCGCCACTGGATGCGGCCGTGCTCGCCGCGCTGACCGGAGGCAACCGCGCCGAAATGCGCGGACTGCTCGATGACTTCCTGGCCAGCACCGTGCATGACCTGGTCGAACTTGACGCAGCACGCGAGGCTGGGCAGTTGCAGGCGCTCAGCCACCAGGCACACAAGATCAAGGGTGCCGCACGCATCGTCGGCGCAGTCGAGATGGCGCAATGCGCCGACCAGCTCGAAGCCGTGGCAGCCGATCGCAACTGGTCTGCGGTGGCCCCGCTGGCCGCCGACCTGGCCACCGCCAGCGAACGCCTGCGGCTCTACGTCGCCAGGCAATATGCCTGAACCCAAGGCAGGCTTCTACGAAGCCTACACGCGCCAACCGCCAGGATTGACCGGTGGCCAGACCGCTCGCGCTCATCGTCAATGCAGGATCGGGACACGGGCGCACCACGCCGGCGCGAGGTCCCGATGCATTGCGCGCCGCCTTCGCGCAGGCAGGTCTTGGAATCGAGGTACACGCACTCAGCCCAGGCGACGACATGGAGGCCCTGCTCGACCGTGCGCTTGGGTCGAACCCGTCCGGCCTGGTCGCTGCAGGTGGCGATGGCACGGTCAATGCCGTCGCGGCGAGGGCGCTCCGGCAAGACTTGCCGCTCGGGGTGCTGCCCTTGGGCACGCTCAATCACTTCGCCCGTGACCTCGGTATCCCCGACGACCTCGAAGCGGCCGTGCAGGTAATCGCCGAGGGCGCAGAAAGACGGGTCGACGTCGCCACCGCCAACGACCGCGTGTTCCTCAACAATGCAAGCATCGGTCTGTACGCAACCATCGTTGTCGACCGCGAGCGGCAGCAGCGGCGGCTTGGGCGCGGCAAGTGGAGTGCCCTGTTGCGCGCAACCCTGGCGGCGTTACGGGATCCAGACGCCTTCGAAGCGGTGATCGAGGTCGAAGGTCGGGAACTGCGGCGACGGACGCCTTTCCTGTTCGTTGGCAACAACGACTATGAGGTCCAGGGCACCAAAGCGGGTTGCCGCGCGCGCCTGGACGACGGCCTGCTGTCGTTGTACATATTGCATCCGCGCACGAGCAGCGGACTGTTGTGGTTGGCCGTGCGCACCTTCCTGCGCGGCACGGCGGGCGATAGCGACCTGGATGCGTTTGCG
>JBDSOZ010000062.1:0-23135 GCA_039914555.1 Luteimonas sp. | reverse complement strand
GTTCCCGCTGGGCGAGGACATCGACGCGTTGCGCGAGGCGGTGCATCGCTTTGCGCAAGCCGAAATCGCGCCGCGCGCCGCCCAGATCGACCACGACAACGCGTTTCCGCAGGACCTGTGGCCCAAGTTGGGCGAGATGGGCCTGCTGGGCCTGACCGTGCCCGAGCATCATGGCGGCAGCGGCATGGGCTACCTCGCCCACCTGGTGGCGGTGGAGGAAATTTCGCGCGCGTCGGGTTCGGTTGCGCTGAGTTATGCGGCCCATTCCAACCTGTGCACCAACAACCTGCACCACAACGGCAACGACGCCCAGCGCGCGAAGTACCTGCCCAAGTTGTGCAGCGGTGAGTGGAAGGGTGCACTGGCCATGAGCGAACCCGGCGCCGGTTCCGACGTGGTCGGTTCGATGGCCTGCCGCGCCGAGCTGCGCGATGACGGCATGTGGGTCGCCAACGGCAACAAGATGTGGATCACCAACGGCCCCGAGGCCGACGTGCTGATCGTGTACATGCGCACCGCAGGCAAGGACGCCGGCAGCCGCTGCATGACCGCCTTCATTGTCGAGAAAGGCATGCCCGGCTTCAGCACCGCGCAGAAGCTGGACAAACTCGGCATGCGCGGCTCCAACACCTGCGAACTGGTGTTCAAGGACTGCGCGATCCCGGCCGAAAACGTGATCGGCGTGGTCAACCAGGGCGTGCGGGTGTTGATGTCGGGGCTCAACACCGAGCGCCTGGTGCTCAGCGGCGGACCGATCGGGCTGATGCAGGCCGCACTCGACATCACCCTGCCGTACGTGCGCGAGCGTCGCCAGTTCGACCAGCCGATTGGCTGCTTCGAATTGATGCAGGCCAAGCTTGCCGACATGTACACCGCGCTGCAGACCTCGCGCGCCTACGCCTACCAGGTGGCGCGCGACTACGACGCCGGCCACGAGTCACGCGCCGATGCCGCGGGTTGCCTGCTGCACGCCAGCGAGGCGGCGGTGAAGGTCGCGCTGGAAGCCATCCAGTCACTGGGCGGCAACGGCTACATCAACGAATACGACACCGGCCGGATCCTGCGCGACGCCAAACTCTATTCGATCGGCGCCGGCACCAACGAGATCCGGCGCATGCTGATTGGCCGCGAGTTGTTTGAAGGCGCCGCCCAGTAATCGCAGCTAGAACGCCACGCTCCAGCGCAGGTTTGCGCCCAGGTCCGAACGCGACTGGCCACGACGCGCATCCAGGTCGAAGCCCAGGCGCGATGCATTCCATTGCGCAGCAAAGCCCGCGCCGACCACGCCCACGTCACGCCCCAGCACGTCGAGCATCAGCGGCGAGCGGGCATCGATCGCGGTAAACGTCGCATCGATCGCGCCGTTCTGCGACAAGGTGCGCTGCCACTCCATGCGCCCGTGCAGGTCCACCCGCGCCGAACCAAGGCGCCAGTCCCGCTGGAAGCGGGTACCGAGCAAAGCCTGGGTGACATCCAGGGTGGAGCGGCGTGCGTCCAGCCCGAACCCGGCAGCACCTTCTTCGCGGAAGGCGCTGCGCTGCAATTGCAGGGCCTGCGCACCGATGTACGGAGTCAGGATGCCGCCGCCTGCGCGCAGTTGCCGGCCCGCCTGCATGCCGAAGGCCAGGTACTGGTCGGCATAACGCGAATCAACCCCGTAACTGCTGTCGCCGAGCAGCACTTCGCGCTGCACGTCGCGCTGGATCTGGCCGAATGCGGCGCGCGCCATCAGGTAATTGCCGTTGCGCTCGCCGAAGCCATACAGCTGGCCTTCGGTCTGCACGTCGTGGCTGCGATCGCGACGGCCGAGGTTCCACAGGTTGCCTTCGCTGCGTGACACCGACAGGCCCCAGGTGTTGCCGCCATTGCGGAACTCCTGGCCCAGCAGGTAGCCGCGCATGTCGGCACCCAACGCGGTGCCGATGCTGCGGCTGCCATCGAGTTCGCTGGCCCAGGCACCGGCGGTCCGCGGCGAATCCAGTCGCGCCTCGAGCTGGTGGCGGCTGCCATCGGCCGCAAGCATCGCCAGCGCCGCATCGGTGGCGTGGATGTCGCCCGACAGGCTCGCCAGTGAGCGTTCCGCGGCAGCGACACTGCGGGTGGATTGCAGCGCGCCAGCGGCCTGCATGAAACTCGGTGCGGCGATCGGCTGGACCCCCGCATCCAGAGCGCGGAATGCGCCTTCCACCAGACCGGCACCGGCCTGGGATGACGCCGACAAGTCCATCGACTGCGCCGCCGAGGTCACATCGACGCGGGTGATGTCCAGGAATACATTGTTGGCGTCGTAGGCGAGTTTGCCGTCGAGGAACACACCGGGAGCGGACTTCAAGTTTGCAATCGTGCCGGTCACGCCAGCGCCGGCATGGACCATGGTCTCGCGCGACTTGGTGGTGTAGCCCGAGTACACGCCCAGCACATTGAGGGTGCCGCCTTGCAGGGTTGCCTTGCCGGTCACGGTGAGCGCGCGGCCGATGTAGGCATCCAGCCAACCGGTCGCGCCCTGCAGGTAGTTGCCGCCAATCGCGAGGGCGTCGCCACTGGCGCCGCTGACCACGAAATGGCCGTTGTTGCTGACATTGCCGGCGATCGTGCCGATCCCGCGCAAGGTACCGGCCGCGTTGATGGTGACGTTGGACGCGCCGAGACCGGCCCCGAGTTGCAGCGAGCCGCCGTCGATCCGGGTAGCCCCGCTGTAAGCGGCCGTATTGGACAGCACCAGGGTCCCGCTGCCCGCCTTGATCAGGCCGCCTGCGCCGGTAATCGGATTGCTCCAGGTCGAGGTGCCGTCGAGGATGACCGAGACGTCGCCCCAGTCAAACTGGGACGGTCCTTTTACTGCCTTGCCGACGTCCAGCAGGCCATGGCCGAAAATCGCATCCACGCCGGGCGCGCCCAGGTCCTTGGCGGTACCCAGCAAGGTCTGCCGCACCAGGTCGTTGTTGAAATACGGGAACGCCGACCACACCACCGCAGCGGCACCGGACACCAACGGCGCTGCGTACGAGGTGCCGCCGCCGACCCAGTACGTCGGACTGCCGGCGGTGTCGGTGGCGCCGGTAAACACCACGTCGCCCGGTGCCGCCAGGCAATAGTCCATGGCAACGCCGCAGGCCTGCGAATACCCGGTGAGTTGGGTTGGATTCAAGGTATCAAGCGCCGCCACGGTCAACCAACCCACGGCGAGATCCTTGGCGACGCCACCATCCTTGCTCGGCAACGATGCGTTGTCGGACGGGTTGCCAGCCAGCTTGGGGTCGCCACCGGAGTTGCCGTTGGCAAACACCACGATGCCGCCGCGCGCGCTGATGAAATCGCGATAGGCGTTGCCAAGCTCCACCGTCAGGGCCGGGTCGGTCCAGTACAGGCCGCCCCAGGAGTTGTTGATGATCCGCGCACCGGCGTTGGCCAGTTCGGTGTTGAGCGACTTGAAGAAATCGCCATAACCGTCGCCGGCCTTGATCTCGTTGCCCTGGCCCGAGCCATCGTCGGTGGGCCGCTTGTCGTTGATGATCCGCGCGCTCACCAGGGTTGCATCCTGGGCGATGCCACCGGGCCATTTGCCGACCGGCCGGCCGGCAGCCAGTTGCGCAACGGTGGTGCCGTGGCCGACCTTGTCATCGACTGTCAGGTCGTTCTCGGCACTGACGTGGATGAAGTTCGCGAGCACCCGGCCGGTGAGCGCGGGATGGGCGCGGTTGATGCCGGTATCGATCAGACCGATGGTGATGCCGCTGCCCTTGAAGCCGGCCGCCAGGGCCACGGTGTCATTGGTCAGGACCAGGTGCGCGTCAACCGTCGGCTGCGGTTTGGTCGTGCCACCACCGTTGTCCACCGGCGGTGTCGGCGGCGGCGTGGGTGCGGGGGCCGGAGGCGGCGTCGGTCGGACATTGGATCCACCACCACCGCCGCACGCTGCCAATGCCATCGCCATCGCCACTGGCAGCGCGCTGCGCGCCAAGCTCCCCCTCGCCATGCTCATTCAAATTCCCTTGGTGATGCGGGTCGCCTGGTTGGCTTTCCATTCGCACACGCCGGAATGTAGTGGGCGCCAAGGCATTCATGCAAGCGTTGTGCGTCGCAACATCCGGAGCCGATTCGCGCCATAATCAGGGCATGCGGCGCTGGCCGCGTCCGTCCACGGAGCGTCCCATGACTGCTGCTTCCACAACTGATGTCGTCATCGTCGGTGCCAAGCGCACCGCGATTGGTTCTTTTCTCGGTCAGTTCACCGGGGTCCCGACCACCCAACTGGGCAGTACCGCCATTGCCGGCGCGCTGGCCCAAGCCGGTGTTGCCGCCGATCAGGTCGACGAAGTGATCATGGGGTGCGTGTTAACCGCAGGCCTGGGCCAGGCGCCGGCGCGGCAGGCGTCGCTGGGTGCCGACATCCCCGTCTCCGCAAGCTGTACCACGATCAACAAGGTCTGCGGCTCGGGCATGAAAGCGGTGATGTTTGCCCACGATGCCATCAAGGCAGGCTCGGCCAGGGTCGTGGTCGCCGGCGGCATGGAGTCGATGACCAATGCCCCGCACCTGCTCAACGGTTCGCGCACCGGGATTCGTTTTGGCAATGCCGAACTCCTCGACCACATGGCCTGGGACGGCTTGACCAATCCCTATGACGGCAAGGCCATGGGTGTGTTCGGCGACATGGCGTGTGCCAAGTATGGGTTTGACCGCGAAGCCATCGATGCGTTTTCGGCCGAAAGTGTGCGCCGCGCCCAGGCCGCGCAGGCATCGGGTGCCTTCGATGCCGAGATCGTCCCGGTCACGGTCCACGGTCGCAAGGGCGATGTGGTCGTCGACAAGGACGAAGAGCCTGGCAAGATCGACCTGGCCCGGATTTCCGGCCTGCGCCCGGCTTTCGGCAAGGACGGCGTGCTCACCGCCGCGTCCTCGTCCAAGATTTCCGACGGCGCCGCAGCGACCGTGCTGATGTCGGCCGACGAGGCCGCCCGCCGTGGCTTGAAGCCCCTGGCCCGGATCGTGGCCCATGCCACCCATTCGCAGGCGCCGGAATGGTTTACCACCGCCCCCATTGCCGCCGTGCGCAGCGTGCTGGAGAAGGCCGGCTGGGACGTGGCTGATGTCGACCTGTTCGAGATCAACGAAGCGTTCTCCTGCGTGGCGATGGCGCCGATGACCGACCTGGGCATTGCCCACGACCGGGTCAACGTCAATGGTGGCGCGGTCGCCCTGGGCCACCCGATCGGTGCCAGCGGCGCCCGCTTGCTGGTCACCCTGGTCCATGCCTTGCAGGCCCGTGGCGGCAAGCGTGGGGTCGCCTCACTGTGCATCGGTGGTGGCGAAGCCACGGCCGTGGCTGTGGAAATGGCGTGAAGGTTAAGACCACTTAACTAAAAAAACGCGTTCTACCGCTTGACAGGCGACACGGGCTTGTCATCATGTTAATGGCGCGCAGTTGCGCGTTGCCCTAATAACGACGAGGAAGAACTGATCATGACCATCAACAAGGCGCTGCTCGCGCTCGCCATGGGCCTTGCCCTGGCTGCCTGCTCCAACCAGAAGCAGGCTGAAAATTCGGCCGCGGACGCTGCCCAGGCCGCCACCGAAGCTCAGCAGGCTGCTGACGCCACCACCGGCATGACCGCCGACGCTGCCCAGGCCTCGGCCGACGCCGCTGCTGCGGCTGCTAGCGCCGCCGGCACCGCCGCCGACGCCGCTGCCAGCGCCGACACCACCGGTGCGGCCGACGCCGCTGCCGACACCGCCGAGAACGCTGCCGACGCCGCTGAAAACAGCGCCGACGCCGCGAAAGACGCGTCTGACGGCAAGAAGTAATGCTGTAGTTGTAGCAAAACCAGGGAAGCCGTCGGCCAAAGCCGGCGGCTTCTTTTTTCTGGGTTACCCGGTTGTAAATCCAACCTACACACCCTCTACACAGTTCCTCCCGTTCCATCCGCTACAGTCGCTGCCCAATCCACAACCATCCGGAGTCACCATGAATACCAAGCTTGTCGTGCTTGCCGTCGCTGCCGTCCTTGCCCTGTCGGCATGCAAGAACGAGACCCCTGAAGCCAAGCAGCAAGCTGCCGAAGCGGCTGCCGCCGCCGACGCCGCTGGCGCCGCCAACGCCAATGCCGCCAAGCAGAGTGCTGAAGCCGCTGCCGCGTCGACTGGCGAAGCCGTTGGCGAAGTTGCCGCGAACGTCGACCAGGCTGCTGATGCCGCCGCCGCCGCCGCCAACCAGGCTGCTGCCAACGTCGCTGGCGCAACCGCCGACGCTGCCCAGGCCACTGCAGACGCTGCGCAGAACGTCGCCGACAAGGCCGACACTGCCGCTGAGCAGGCCAAGAAGTAAGCAACGCTCCGGCGCTGCAAGGAAAGGCCCGCTCCGGCGGGCCTTTTTTTATGGCCGGCGATAGAATCGACCGATGCCAGCCATCCAATCGCAACTCGACCCGCGCTCCGGCGACTTCCGCGACAACGTCGCTTTCCATCGTGCCCTGGTCGAGGAGCTCGACCGCCGCCTGGCCCGCGCCGCCGATGGCGGCGGCCAGAAGGCCCGCGACAAACACACCGCGCGCGGCAAGCTGCTGGTGCGCGAGCGGATCGTCGCCCTGCTGGATCCGGCATCGCCGTTCCTGGAAATCGCGGCGCTCGCGGCCGAAGGCATGTACGACGACGCTGCGCCTGCCGCGGGCATGGTCTGCGGGATTGGCCGGGTGATGGGTCAGGAAGTCGTGGTCGTGGCCAACGACGCCACGGTGAAGGGTGGCACCTACTTCCCGATGACGGTGAAGAAACACCTGCGCGCGCAGGAAATTGCGCGCGAGAACCACCTGCCCTGCATCTACCTGGTCGATTCGGGCGGCGCGTTCCTGCCGTTGCAGGATGAAGTGTTTCCGGACAAGGAGCACTTCGGCCGGATCTTCTACAACCAGGCGCAGATGAGTGCGCAGAACATCCCGCAGATCGCGGTGGTGATGGGCAGTTGTACCGCCGGCGGCGCGTACGTGCCGGCAATGAGCGACGAGAGCATCATCGTCAAACAACAGGGCACGATCTTCCTGGGCGGGCCGCCGCTGGTGAAAGCCGCCACCGGCGAAGTGGTGGATGCCGAGACCCTGGGTGGCGCCGAAGTGCACACCGCGATCTCCGGGGTTGCCGACCACTTTGCCGAGGACGATCGCCACGCGCTGCAGATTGCCCGTGACATCGTCGGCCACCTCAACCGGCGCAAGACGCTGCCTTTGGCGGTACGCGAGTCGCGCGAACCGCTGCACCCGGCCGAGGAACTGTATGGCGTGGTGCCCAGGGACCCGCGTCGCGCCTTCGACATCCGTGAAGTGATTGCCCGCGTCGTTGACGGCAGCGAGCTGCAGGAGTTCAAGGCCCGCTACGGCAAGACCCTGGTGACCGGGTTTGCCCACCTGCACGGCTACCCGGTCGGCATCATCGCCAACAACGGCATCCTGTTTTCCGAAAGCGCGCTCAAGGGCGCGCACTTCATCGAGCTGTGCAACCAGCGCGGGATCCCGCTGGTGTTCCTGCAGAACATCACCGGCTTCATGGTCGGGCGCAAATACGAGCATGCGGGGATTGCCAAGGACGGCGCCAAGATGGTGACCGCGGTGGCGTGCTCGCACGTGCCCAAGTTCACGGTCGTGGTCGGCGGCAGTTTTGGCGCCGGCAACTACGCCATGGGGGGCCGTGCTTACGGCAGCCGCTTCCTGTGGATGTGGCCGAATGCACGCATCAGCGTGATGGGCGGCGAACAGGCTGCCAGCGTGCTGGCGACGGTCAAGCGTGATGGCATCGAAGCCCGCGGCGGCACGTGGACCAGCGCCGACGAGGACGCGTTCAAGGCGCCGATCCGCGAGCAGTACGAGTCACAAGGCAGCCCTTGGTACGCGACCGCGCGGCTGTGGGACGACGGCATCATCGACCCGGCCGACACCCGCCGCGTGCTCGGGCTCGGCATCTCGGCGTCACTCAACGCGCCAATCGAAAGTGGCCCTGGCCGCGACGGCACCCGCTTCGGCGTGTTCCGGATGTAGTTCAGCGCAATGTCGATTTAGCCGGACTGGGTCACAGCACCGGCGCCCTGCCCCCGTGATAGTCTCGACCGCCCGGAGGGTCGATCCCTCCCATTAACCCCGCAGAAGGCAGCACACATGGCGATCTTCGACCAGAAACCCGCGGCCAAGAAAGACACGGCGCCGTTTAATTCCGACCTGCCGCCGTTCCAGGCGCCGCCGGCACCGGCCGACAACTTTGGCGCAACGCCAGCGACGAGTGCAGCGCGAGCGAACCCGGGCGCTGCCCAGGAATCGCTGATTGCCGCCGACCTCACCATCGAAGGCAAGATTGAAGGTGCCGGCAATATCCGCATCGCCGGCAAGTTCAAGGGCGACGTCAACGTCAAGGGCGACCTGGCCATCGAACCAGGCTCCAAGGTCACCGGTGGCGTGCGCGCCAAGCGCGTGGTCATTGCCGGCGAAGTTGAAGGCAACATCGAAGCCGCCGAAGTGGTTGAACTGCAGCAGGGCGGCGTGCTGGTCGGCGACGTCAAGGCCGGCACGATGACCGTGGCTGCCGGCGCGCGCATGCGCGGCCAGGCCGACTTCGGCTGGGACGACAAAGCGGGCAAGTCGGAGAGTTACTCCGCGTCATGAGCAACGTGCGCCCGGGGAACGCGGGCGCCACCCGCGCATGTCCGCATTGCAAGGCGACGATCCTCGAGAGCGCCACGGCGTGCCCTGCCTGCCATGGCCACCTGCGCTACGACGAAGCGTCGATCCAGCGCGAAAAAGCCAAGATCACCCAGCTGCAAATCGATGGCACCCTGGTCGCGCCACCGGGCGACGCCACGTTTGAATACGCCATGGTGTTGTCGATCCGCAACGAACGCGGCGAAGAAGTGAATCGCCAGGTGATCGGGGTCGGTGCAATCCACCCCGATGAAGAACGCAGATTCACCCTGCAGGTGGAGATGACCGCAGCCAGCGGCAAACCACGCCGCAAGCACTAACGCGCCGCAGCACCCACGCGCGCATTGCGCGCGTTCCAGGCAAAACCCGCCGCCAGCAGGATCAACACCGCCACCTGCGTGATGACGCCCTGCAAGGTTGGATGTACGCCCAGCAGGTCGATGCGCGGCATCTGCACCAGGGTCAATGGCAACCAGCCAGCTTCCTGCAAGGCCGCAACGCCCTTGCCTGCCAACACCACCGCCAGCACCGCCATCAATATCGCACTGACGGCGAAGAATCGAGCCAGCGGCAGCTTGCGGCTGTAACGCAGCATCAACCAACCGATCCCGGCGAGGGCGACCACCGCGGCGGCGGCGCCAGCCAGGACCGCCGCATGGTTGCCCTGGCTCCACAGCGCGGCATAAAAGAGCACGGTTTCGAAGGCCTCGCGGTACACGATCAGGAACGACAGCAGGAACAGGAACCAACCTGAGCCACGCGACATGGCTTGCGACATCTGCGCACGGATGTAGCGTTGCCACGCATCGGCCTGGCTCTTGCCATGCATCCAGATACCGACCGACACCAGCACTGCGGCAGCGATCAGCGAGCCCAGGCCTTCGGTGAGTTCGCGACTGGCACCGCTGACGCCGATCACGAAGGTCGCGAACAGCCACGTCGCCGCGCCTGCCACCAGCGCACCGATCCAGCCCGCGTGCACATACGGCATCGCATCAACGCGCTCGGCCTTGCGCAGGAATGCCACCATCGCGATCACCAGCAACAGGGCTTCGAGACCTTCGCGCAGCAGGATCGTCAATGAACCGACGAACGCCGTCGAGGCACCGGAGCCATCGTCATGGTTGTCCAGTGCAAACTCGGCGCGATCGAACAGTTGTTGCATGGCCGCCACGCGGGACTGCACGTCGGCGACGCTGGCCTGGGCGCCGGCTTGCGCGCGCAGCGCGATCATCGCGGTCTCCACTTCGGCCAGTAAGGACTTGTCGCGGGTGGCGAGCATGGGCTCGATCGGCTCGAAGCCGTCGAGGTAGGCGGAGAGGAACTTGTCGCGCGCGCCGCGCAGGTCACCAGCGGCATAGGCGCTAGCCCCTTGCTGCAGGCGGGTTCGCGCCAGGTCGAGCGCGCGGCCGCCAGCAGCCGCTGCCGGCACCACGCTCCCGGGCTGGCGACGCAGATAGGCGGTGAGGTCATCGGCATCGGCTTGGTCCAGGCCTGCGACGCCAGCAGGCAAGGCCTGCACCAGCGCAGCCAGGTCGGGGATGGCAGCGCGCACGTCGGCCCGCTGCGACCACAGCCGCTCGCCGCGCGACACGGCTTCCTGCGGGAACGCGAGCTGGCCGACATAAAACGCCAGCGCCCAGCGATCGGCTTCGGGCAACTGCGCATAGCTGACCATTGAAGTTCCGGCCAGGCCCTGCTCGATCACCTGCTGCAGTGCGAATACGCTGCGTTGGCGTGCACGCACGACATTGGTGAAGTCCATCGGCGGCGGATCCAGCGCAACCGCCGCAACCCCGTCACCGGCACCGGTGGCGCCGTGGCAACTTGCGCAATGCTGTTGGTACAGCGCGCCCGCCTGCGCAAGGTCGGGCACGCTGGCCGGCGCACGCGGCACGGGATACGCCGCGAGCAGGTCATCGGCCAGTGCCCGCGCCCGGCGTTCGATTTCAGCCGGGTCGGCTTTGGCGCCCACGGCGGCCTGCAGGGCGCGCGCTTGCGTGATCAATGCCGGGCGCGAAGGATGCGCAGGCAATTGCGCCAGGCGTTCGGCAACGGTGGCCGAGAACTCCTGCATTTCGCTGTATTCAAGATCGCTGACGACCTTGCCGTGCTGGATCGCGCCGGGGTAATCCACCGCGATGTAGTCCAGCAGTTTCCACAACATCTGCGCTTGCGGATTGGCCTGGGCCGCGAAGCTGCCTGCCAACAGCACGAGTGCCGCCAGCAGCGGACAGAGGAACCAGCGGCGGGTCAGCGGGAAACCGGTCCGGGACATGGGTGGGCACGGTGGAAACGGGCGATCATTCTACGATAAACGAGAATGGTTCGTGTTTGCCTTTCGAACGGATCGGTATCATCAGTGCACCCTGGCTGCCCGGATCGACCCATGAAGGCCCCGTTCCTGCTGCTGCGTGAAGGACCCGTCGCCCGGTTGCGCCTGGATCGGCCCGAACGGCACAACGCCTTCGATGCGGCCTTGATCGCGGCCCTCACAGACACCCTGTCCGACCTGGGTCGCGACCCGGGCGTGCGGGTGGTGGTCCTAGAAGGCGCCGGTGTGTCGTTTTCGGCAGGGGCCGACCTCAACTGGATGCGTGCAATGGCGGCGGCGGACGAAGCTGAAAACCGCGCCGACTCGCTCGCCCTCGCGCGCATGCTGCGGACCCTGGACGAATTGCCGCGGCCGACCATTGCCCGGGTCCACGGCGCGGCGTTTGGCGGCGGCGTCGGTCTGGTGGCGGCCTGCGATATCGCCATTGGCGTGCCTGAGGCCAGGTTCGGCCTCACCGAAAGCCGCTTGGGATTGTTGCCGGCGGTGATCTCGCCCTATGTCGTGGCCGCGATCGGTCCGCGCCAGGCTCGACGCTGGTTTGCCAGCGCGGAAATATTTGGTGCCGAAGAAGCGCATCGCATTGGCCTGCTGCACCAAGTGGTGGATGCCGATGCGCTGGATGCCGCCGTCCAGCGCCAGATCGACCTGCTGCTCAAGGCGGCACCGATTGCCGCGGCATCGGCCAAGGCGCTGGTGCGTAACGTTGGCGCAGCATCGGGGCCCGTCGCGATCGACGCCGCCAACGCTGCCCTCATTGCCAGGTTGCGCGTGTCTGCCGAAGGCCAGGAAGGCATTGCAGCCTTCCTCGAAAAGCGCAAACCGTCGTGGATCCGCAGCTGATGTTCACCAGGATCCTGATTGCCAATCGCGGCGAGATCGCCTGTCGGGTCATTCGGACCTGCAAGCGTTTGGGCATCCAAACGGTTGCGGTGTTCTCCGAAGCCGACGCCGACGCCCAACACGTGCGCCTGGCCGACGAGGCCTTCCCGATTGGCGGACCACGGCCACAAGAGTCCTACCTGCGTGGTGATGCCATCGTTGCCGTCGCCTTGCAATCGGGGGCGCAGGCGATCCATCCGGGCTATGGCTTCCTCAGTGAGAACGCCGACTTCGCCGATGCAGTCGAGGCGGCCGGGCTGGTGTTCATCGGGCCGAAGGCGTCCTCGATGCGCAGGATGGGCAGCAAGGCCGGGGCCAAGGACCTGATGGCCGCAGCCGGGGTGCCGGTGGTGCCGGGTTATACCGGCGAGGACCAGTCTCCACAGTTGCTGGCCAGTGAAGCGGCGCGGATTGGCTACCCGTTGATGATCAAGGCCGCGCACGGCGGCGGCGGCAAAGGCATGCGCATCGTGCATGCGGCCGATGAGTTCCTGTCCCACCTGGAAAGCTGCCAGCGCGAAGCCGCCAGCGCGTTCGGGCGTGATCGGGTGCTGCTGGAGCGCTATGTGCAGTCGCCGCGGCATATCGAGATCCAGGTATTTGGCGACAGCCACGGCAACGCCATCCATCTCAACGAACGCGAGTGCTCGGCGCAGCGGCGTTACCAGAAGGTGCTGGAAGAATCGCCGTCGCCGTTCCTGACCCCACCGATGCGTGCGGCGATGGGCGCCGCGGCAGTGCAAGCCGCGCACGCCATCGACTATGCCAATGCGGGCACCGTCGAGTTCATCGTTGCACCGGATGGTTCGTTTTTCTTCATGGAGATCAACACCCGTTTGCAGGTTGAACACCCGGTCACCGAGATGACCACCGGCCTGGACCTGGTGGAGTGGCAACTGCGCGTTGCCAATGGCGAGCCACTGCCCTTGGTCCAGGAGCAAGTGCCGCAACTGGGCCACGCCATCGAAGTGCGCCTGTATGCCGAGGATCCGGAAGCCGGGTTCCTGCCCGGCTCCGGCACGCTCCGGCGCTTGCGCCTGCCGAGGCCGTCAGCGCAGGTGCGGATCGACTCCGGCGTGGTCGAAGGCGACAGCGTCAGCATTTTCTACGATCCGATGATCGCCAAGCTGATCGTCCACGATGCGGATCGCGCAAAGGCACTGGCGCGGATGCGGGACGCGTTGGCGCAGTGCGACGTGGTCGGGCCGAAGTCGAATATTGCCTTCCTTGAAACCCTGGTCCGGCACCCGGCGATCGTCGATGCCCGCATCGACACGGGCTACCTGGATCGGCACCTTGACGAGTTCGTGCCGGATCCCGAGGCCACGATCAGCAACCTCGCACTGGCCGCGGCAGCCACGGCGCAGTTGCTGTTGCAGGAACAGGCGCAGTTGGCCTCTGCTGCCAGTTCCAGCGATCCGACCTCGCCATGGGCGCGGGCTGACGGTTGGCGCCTGGGCCATGCCGGCAAACGGCCGCTGGCATTCCAGTATCGCGGCAAACGCTTGCAGGCCGTCGCCCAGGGCAGCGATGGCCACTACCGGATCGAGCTTGGCGAAGGCAAGGACGCTGCGGTCGTGGTCGAGGTGACGGGCGCACGTTTGGCCGAACACGTGCTCAGCGCTCGTTATGATGGAAATGCACATCGTTTCCTGGTTCGCGCCGACCCTGGGCGCCTGCTTTTGCACGACCAAGAGCAACGCCTGCAATTGGCGCCCGTCGAGGTGTATCTTCGGGACAACGACACTTCGGCACTACAAGACGATCAGGTCCGGGCCCCAATGCCCGGGCGCGTGG
The DNA here is from genome assembly GCA_039914555.1 of Luteimonas sp. GTDB lineage: Bacteria > Pseudomonadota > Gammaproteobacteria > Xanthomonadales > Xanthomonadaceae > Cognatiluteimonas. Next base: position 9,446 of record JBDSOZ010000062.1, on the reverse strand, counting down.
TGGTCGTCCGGGTCAGCCAGGGGGACAGGGTCGTGGCAGGACAGGAATTGGTCATCGTCGAGGCAATGAAAATGGAGCTCGCGCTCAAGGCGCCGCGTGACGGCGTGGTCGCGAGCGTCAGTGCCATGGCCGGCGACTTCGTCGAGGCCGACGTCGTGCTGGTGGCGTTGGAGCCTTGACATGGCCCTGCCTGGAAACGTTCGCGTCGTTGAGGTCGGCCCCCGCGACGGCCTCCAGAACGAGAAAGCGAGCGTGCCGACGCCGGCCAAGATCGAATTGATCGATCGGTTGTCGGCAACCGGCCTGCAGTGCATCGAGGCCACCAGTTTCGTCAGCCCCAAATGGATCCCGCAACTGGCCGACGCTGCTGAAGTCATGGCCGCGATCGATCGCCGTCCCGGGGTGCGCTACCCGGTGCTGGTCCCCAACCTGCAGGGGTATGAGCGCGCGCTTGCTGCCGGCGCCACCGACATCGCCGTGTTCACGGCCGCGTCGGAAGCCTTCAACCGCCGCAACACCAACGCCGGCATCGACGAATCACTGCAACGCTTCGCCCCGGTAATGGAGCGTGCACGCGCGGATGGCGTCAGCGTCCGCGGGTACGTCTCCACGGCGCTCGGCTGCCCGTACCAGGGCGACGTGCCACTGGCGGACGTGGTCCGGGTCGCCAGTGCCTTGCATGCAATGGGCTGCTACGAAGTATCGCTGGGCGACACCATCGGTATCGGCACGCCCAACAAGGCGCGGGCGATGCTGCGCGCAGTCGCTGAACAAGTGCCGATGTCCGCGTTGGCCGTGCACTTCCACGACACCTATGGCCAGGCGTTGTCCAACCTGTTCGCCTGCCTCGAGGAAGGCGTCGCCGTGGTTGACGCTTCCGTTTCCGGCACCGGTGGCTGTCCCTATGCACGCGGCGCCAGTGGCAATGTCGCCAGCGAAGACGTGGTCTACATGCTGCACGGGATGGGCATCGAGACCGGCATCGACCTCGGCCGCCTGATGGACACCGGGCGCTGGTTGGCCGACCTGCTCGGCCGCGCCAGTGGCAGCAAGGTCACGCAGGCGATTGCAACGGCGTGAACCAGGACCCGCCCCGGCAGGTTGCGGTCGAGTCGCAGCGGGACAATGACGTGGATGATGCCCTGGCGGCGCTGCTCGGGGCACTTGCCGACCCGTCAATTGATCCAGGGCGACGCGAGCTGCTGCAGCAGGCCTGTGATGCCTTGCAGGTTGCCAACGCGGTGGCGATCGCCGAGCGCCACCGTTATCGGGCGCTGTTCGATGCGGTACCCGATCCGGTCAGCGTGATCGCCTGGGATGGCACCGTGCTCGACCTCAATCGTGCCGGCATCGCGGCCTATCACCGCCCGCGCGAAGACATCATCGGCCAACCCATCCACCTGCTCAATCCGGAGTTGCCGCGCGACCATATGGGCCCGGTGCATGATGCGCTCAACCGCGGCGGCACCCATGTCGTCGAAGTCACCAACATGCGCAGTGACGGCACCCGCTTTCCGGTGGAAGTGCATTCGGCGAATTTCGAATACGAAGGCCAACCGTGCCTGGTCGCGGTCGCGCGCGATCTCAGCGGACGGGTCGAGGCAGAGCTGCGCTATCGCGAACTGATGACGGTGATGGACAAGGGCATCGTGATGCGCGCTGGCGACGGCCACATCATCAATGCCAACGCTGCTGCAATCCGCATGATGAACGTCGAGCCGGGCTTGACCCTGGACGAGGAATTGCAGCCGGACCGCTGGCGGGTGATCGACGAAAACGGGCGCGAAATACAACTGGACGACCTGCCCGCGATGCGTGCCCTGCGCCACGGGCGGGTCGAGGACAACACGGTCCTGGGCTTCTACAACCTGCGCCTGCGCAAACTCACCTGGTTCTCGGTGACCTCAGTGCCGCAGTTCGCCCCCGGTGCCGATACCCCCCACCAGGTGTTGTCGCTGTTCACCGATGTCACCGAGCTCAAGCGCGACAGCGCATTGTTCGAGCGGGTGCAGGCTTTGGCCCACATCGGCGGCTGGCAATGGGACGCGGGTCGTGACCAGCTGTACCTGAGCGATGAAGCCATTCGGATCCTGGGCGTGGACAAACCGCCGGCAAATCTCAATGAGGCGCAAGCCGTGCTCATCGAGGCCGACCGCAGACTGCTCAAGGATGCAATCAAGCGCGCACTCTCGGCCAGCAAGAGCTTCGACCTGGAGGTCCAGGGCCGACGCGGGGGCGCCGTGTTCTGGGCGCGCATGATCGGCGAGGCCGTCACCGGCAACGCGCTGTCGATGCACCTCAACGGCACGGTCCAGGACATCACCGAGCGCAAGATTGCCGAAGAGGCGCTACGGATCCAGGCCCGGACGGATCCACTGACCGGCCTGCTCAACCGCGATGCGATCATCGGCGAACTGCAGTCCTGGCTATCCAGCCCGGCATCGTCGCTGGTCGCGGTGATGTACATCGACCTCGACCGTTTCAAGGTCGTCAATGATGTCCTCGGTCATGGCGCTGGCGACGCGCTGCTGCAGTCCGCCGCCAGGCGGATCGTCCATGCCGTCGCCAATGAGGGTTTGATCGCACGCTTCGGTGGCGACGAGTTCCTGGTGATCTGTCCCGTGCATGACGACAACCGCCGCCCCGAACGGGTTGCTGCTGCCATCCTCGACGCGTTTGGCGACAGCTTCCGCTTTGACAACGAGGAATTCGCGATCACCGCCAGCATCGGCATTGCGCGCGCACCGACGGACGGCGACACGGTACAGACGCTGATCCAGAATGCGGATGCGGCGATGTACGACAGCAAGCGTCGGGTTCGTAACGGTTGGCAGGCGTACAACCCGGCGCTGGCGCAATCGCAGCAGGAGCGGCACCGGCTCGAGACGCACCTGCGGCATGCCGCCGAAAACAACGAGTTCCACCTGGTTTACCAGCCCCAGGTCGAATTGGGCAGTGGTCGGGTGGTCGCGGGCGAAGGGCTGATCCGCTGGAAAAACGAGCAACTCGGGGAGATGCGGCCCGATCATTTCATTGCCCACGCCGAAGCCACTGGCGACATTGTCCGGATCGGCGGTTGGGTCTTGCGCGAGGCCTGCCAGCAGATGCGCAAGTGGATCGACGAAGACTGCCCGGTGCCGCGGGTAGCGGTCAATGTTTCCTACCGCCAATTCCTTGGCGACGATCTTGCCGGCAGCGTGCGCGACCTGCTCACCGAGTTCGATTTGCCGGGTTCCGCGCTGGAACTTGAATTCACCGAACGGGTCCTGATCGAAGATGCGCCGGACACCCAGCGCACCTTCAAGGCGCTGCGTGACCTCGGCGTGTCCTTGATCATCGACGATTTCGGCGAAGGCTACAGCGCCCTCAACTACCTGCGGCGCTTGCCGATCCACGGACTCAAGCTGAGCCAGCTGTTCGTGCAGGGCGTGCCTGGCAACCAGTCTGACGTCGCGGTGTGCCAGGCCGTGTGTGGCATCGCCCGCAGCCTCGGGCTTGCCATGGTTGCCGAAGGTTTGGAAAATGAGGAGCAGCGCCAGTTCCTGTTGCAGCTCGGGGTTGCCGTTGGCCAGGGCTTCATGTTTGCGCCGGGCCTGCTGCCGGCGGAATTCGCGGCCTACGTTCGCCGCGCAAATTGAGGCTTTGATGCAAGCAACGCCATGGTGGATCCGACCGATCCAGTCCCAAGACGATCCCTGCATGGCAGCGATCATCCGCACGGTCATGCCCGAGTTTGGCGCCGGCGGCGCAGGTTTCGCCATCAGCGACCCGGAAGTCGACTGGATGAGTCGCGCCTATGCGGCGCCCCGCTGCGCTTATTTCGTGGCAGGACGCGAGGACCGGGTGCTCGGTGGCGGTGGGGTGGCGCCACTGGACGGCGGCGACGCCGACACCTGCGAATTGCGCAAGATGTACTTCCTCCCCGAAGTGCGCGGGATCGGTGCCGGCCACGCGATGATGGCGCGCTGCCTGGATGCGGCCCGTGACTTTGGATTCAGCCGCTGCTACCTGGAAACCCTGGGCGGGATGGACGCGGCGATGCGCTTGTATGAGCGCAGTGGTTTCCGCCGCATCGACGCGCCCATGGGCGCGACCGGTCACGGCGGCTGCAATATCTTCTACCTGCGCAAGCTGTAAAATCGCCGGCTTCCGTCACCGGGGAACCCGCCCATGCAGCTTTCCGCCACCCGCGCCATCGTCACTGGCGGCGTGTCCGGCCTCGGCCTCGCAGTCGCCAGCCACCTGGTCGCCCACGGCGGCAAGGTCGCCCTGTTTGACCTCAGCGATGACAAGGGCGTCGCCGCGGTCGAAGCTCTGGGTGCCGGCAATGCGCGCTACTTCCGCACCGATGTCAGCGATGAGGCGAGCGTGTCGGCGCATGTCGCCGCCGCGGCGGAGTTCCTCGGCAGCCTCAATGTTGCCGTGAGCTGCGCCGGGATCCTCGGCGCCGGGCGCGTGCTCGGCAAGGAAGGGCCGATGCCGCTGTCGCAATTCCAGGCCACGGTGATGGTGAACCTGGTGGGTAGCTTCAACGTCGCCAAGGCCGCTGCAGCGCGCATGCAAGGCAACGAGCCTGGGATCGATGGGGAACGCGGCGTGATCGTCAACACCGCATCGGTGGCGGCTTACGAAGGCCAGATCGGCCAGGCTGCGTACTCAGCGTCCAAGGGCGGGGTGGTCGCCATGACCTTGCCGATGGCGCGCGAACTCGCACGCTTTGGCATCCGGGTCATGACCGTGGCGCCGGGGGTGTTCTGGACGCCAATGGTGGACGGGATGCCCGAGTCGGTGCAGCAGTCACTGGCCGCGACCATTCCGTTCCCCCCACGCTTGGGCAAGGCAGAAGAATTTGCCGACCTGGTGGCTTACATCCTCGGCAACACCTACCTGAACGGCGAAACCATCCGCCTCGATGGCGCCACCCGCCTGGCCCCCAAGTAGGTGCGCGGCTTGCGCGCGAAAGGACAGCAATGAAAGCTTGCGACATCAAGAAAGGCAACGTGGTCGAGCACAACGGCAGCATCTACCAGGTGCGCGACATCGAGCGCAGTTCCCCGCAGGGGCGCGGCGGCAACGTCAAGTTCCGTTTCATCATGTATTCGGTGCCCGGCGGCAACAAGTTCGACCTCAGCCTGGGCGGCGACGATGACCTCAAGGACGTCGACCTGAGCCGCCGCCAGGTGACCTACTCCTATCGCGACGGCGATGCCTTCGTGTTCCTCGACGACGAGGACTACACGCCCTACAGCCTGGATGCAGACGTCATCGGCGATGGCGCCGGCTACATCGTCGACGAGTTGGGAGGCTGCTACGTGCAGATCATCGACGACCTGCCGGTGGCATTGCAGTTGCCGACCAGCGTGGCAATTGAAGTGGTGGAAACGCCGCCTGAGCTCAAGGGAGGGACCGCGACCAAGCGCTCGAAACCGGCCAAGCTGTCGACCGGGATCGAGATCCAGGTGCCCGAATACGTCGCCAATGGCGAGAAGGTGTGGGTGAACACCACGAGCGGCGAATTCGGCGGCCGCGCCGACTAGCGATCGCGCGCTAGGCGCGCTCCTACGGGTGGGAGAGCCATTTGCGGGCCATGCGGCGGACAGACGCGTCTGCGCCTTCGTCGTTTGCCAATTCCACGACGTCGCGCCAGGCCAGTGCATGCGATTCGTCGCTGACGACAAAGGCTTCGTGGGCGCTGGCGCGAACCACATAGCGCACGTCGTAGTGCCAATGCGCGGGTACGTCCTTGTACTCGGGGATCCAGTGCCGGTCGAGGTCGAAGATCCCCTGCTGCAGCTGCAGGCCGTCCAGTCCGGATTCTTCTTCGGCCTCACGCAGCGCCGCCCGCGCCAACTCCGAATCGCCATCGGCATGGCCGCCCAACTGCAGCCACAAGCCGAGCTTGCGATGGTGGGTGAGCAGCACGCGGCGGCCATCGGCGGCCACCAGCCAGGCCGAAGCGGTGAAATGACCCGCCAGGCGTTCGCGCCGGAACACATCGCCACCTTGCTGCAACAGGTCCAGGAACAGATCGACGACCCCGGCTTCCGCAGGCCAGCGATCCCGGTATGTGGCCAGGGCTTGCCCCAGGCGGGGCGGGTGCTCGCTTTCCATTGACTCGCGGATCCTCGTGGACGGTGCCCCCCTGGCATCCGGGGACGATGATTATGGCCGGTGCTCCATTCAGGTGGCGATCGGCGCTTGTGCGACGACCCCCGCGAACTGTAAGGTCGGCCACTGCAGTTTTCAGTCCTTGGGGGACACCACGATGCTCTTTTGGCGCGTAAAGCCGCTCGACAAGATTCTGGAAACCGCCGGCAAGAAGGCGCTGACCCGGCAACTGGGTGCATTCCAGCTGACCATGCTTGGCATCGGCGCCGTGATCGGCACCGGTATTTTCGTACTGACCGCCGAAGCCGGGCAGAAAGCCGGCCCGGCAATGATGCTGGCGTTCGTGATCGCCGCGGTGGTCTGCGCACTGGCGGCGCTGGCCTACGCCGAACTGGCGTCAATGATTCCGGTGGCGGGTTCGGCCTACACCTACACCTACGGCGTGCTGGGCGAGGCCCTGGCCTGGGTCGTGGGTTGGGCGCTGGTACTCGAATATGCAGTCGCGGCCGGCGCCGTGGCGGTGGGCTGGTCCGGATACATGAACGGACTGCTGATGCACACCAACCTGTTCGGGCTGGTCGAGAAAGGCGCATTGGCATTGCCACTGGCGTTGCGCACCGGGCCCTATGACGGCGGCGTGTTCAACATCCTGGCCTGCGGCATCGCGCTTGCGGTGACCTGGCTGCTGGTGATCGGCACGTCCAAGTCCGCGAAGGTCAATGCGGTGCTGGTGTCGATCAAGGTCGCCGCACTGATCGCGTTCATTGCAATCTCGCTGCCGGCGGTGCAGAGCTCCAACTTCGAACCGTTCTTCCCGACCGGCTGGGGCAGCCCGATGGGCGGCATCGGCGTGCTTGGGGCAGCGGCTTCGATCTTCTTTGCATATGTCGGGTTCGATGCGGTCTCCACCGCATCGGAAGAAACCAAGAATCCGAACCGCAACATCCCGATCGGCCTGCTGGGTTCACTGGGCGTGTGCACCATCTTTTACCTGCTGGTCGGATACGGCGCGGTGGGCGCTGCCGGTTCGGCACCGATGGTCGGGGCTGATGGCGTGGTCCTGCAGCCAGGCACCCCGGAAATGGCGGCGGTCTGCCTCAACCATGCCGAAGCGCTGGTCTGCAGCAAGGAACCGTTGGCCCACGTGATGCGCATGATCGGCTTCGGCGGCGTCGGCAACCTGATCGGCCTGGCCGCAGCGCTGGCATTGCCATCGGTGGTGCTGATGATGATCTACGGCCAGACCCGCATCTTCTTCACCATGTCACGCGACGGCCTGCTGCCGGAAGTGCTGTCACGGGTGCATCCGAAGTATCACACCCCGCACGTGATCACGATGATTACCGGCGTGTTCGTGGCGCTGTTCGGCGCGATGTTCCCGGTCGGCATCCTGGCCGACATCTCCAACTCCGGCACCCTGTTCGCCTTCATCATGGTTTCGATCGGGGTGATGATCCTGCGCAAGCAGCAACCCAACCGGCATCGTCCGTTCCGGACGCCGATGGTGTGGGTCGTGTGCCCGCTGGCGGTCGCGGGTTGCCTGCTGCTGTTCATGAACCTGTCGGCTTACACCATCAGCCTGTTCTTCATCTGGGCGGCGATCGGCCTGGTCGTGTACCGCTTCTACGGCTACAAGCACAGCGACCTGGGCCGTGGGATCACGGATGCCGAGGGTGGCCCGACGCTGCCGCCGGAACCACCCTTCCATGAGGGTCCGCAAGCCTGACGTCTGGCTTGGGCATGACATCGGACGGCGCCTTTGGGCGCCGTTCGTTTTTGTGGGATTGGATCGCGGCTTCCGCCGCGCCTACGGGGAGCGTACGGGCGCGCTAAAATCGGGGGATGAGCCCTTCCCTGCCGTACGACCCACAACAGTTGCGCCATCTTGCCGGCGAAATCATCACCAACGTGCGTGAGCTGGCGGTGGCCGGATGGACGCCAGCAACCAGCAGCAATTTCTCGCGCAGGCTGGATGCCAGGCACGCCGCGATCACGGTGTCCGGCCGCGACAAGGGCCGCCTGACTGAAAACGACATCATGGTGGTCGACCTTGATGGGCAGGCCGTTGGCAGTACCCATCAGTCCTCGGCCGAAACCCTGCTCCACACCCGGTTGTATCGGCGCTTCCCGGAAATCGGTTGCGTGTTGCACACCCATTCATTGGTGCAGACGGTCGCGTCGCGGTTGTACGCCGGCGCCGGCCACGTGCACCTGGAAGGCTATGAACTGCTCAAGGCCTTCCATGGCAACACCACCCACGAAGCGGCCATCGACTTGCCGGTGTTCGCCAACACCCAGGACATGCAAACGCTGGCGGGCCAGGTTGATGCACTGCTCGACCAACGCAACCTGTGGGGCTACCTGATCGATGGCCATGGGCTGTATGCGTGGGGGCACGACATGGCGGAAGCGCGACGCCACCTGGAAGCCTTCGAATTCCTGCTGGGTTGCGAACTGGAAATGAGGAAACTGCAATGCAGGCAGTAAGCCGGCTGCGGATCTTTGCCGATGACCATCCGGACGAAGCGCTGTTGGCCACCTCGGATCGGACCACCATGGCGCGCGAGTTGGCGCTGATCGGCGTCGGTTACGAACAATGGCAGGCGTCACGCGCGGTTGAACCCGGCGCGTCAGCGGACGAGGTGATGGAGGCCTACCGCGCCGACATTGACCGCCTGGTCGCCACGCGCGGGTTCCGCAGCGTCGACGTGGTCAGCATTGCCCCGGACCACCCGGAACGCGATGCGATGCGCGCGAAATTCCTCGACGAACACTTCCACAAGGAAGACGAGGTGCGTTTCTTTGTTGCCGGCTCGGGCTTGTTCACCTTGCATGTGGGCGCCAAGGTCTACGAAGTCCTGTGCACCCGCGGCGACCTGATCGCGGTCCCTGACTCGACCCCGCACTGGTTCGACATGGGGCCGGAGCCAAGTTTCGTCGCGATCCGCTTCTTTACCGAGGCCGATGGCTGGGTGGGCCACTTTACCGGCACCGACATCGCCCTGCGCTTCCCGCGGCTGGATTGAGATGAGCGCCATGTCCACAACGATCCTGACCGACATCGAAGGCACCACCAGCAGCATCGCCTTCGTCAAGGACGTGCTGTTTCCGTATGCGCGCGCGGAGCTGCCCGGATTCGTGGAGGAACACGGCAACGAGCCGGAAGTCCGGCGCTGGCTGGACGCAGTGGCGATCGAGCATGGCGCGATGTGCGACGACAGCATGATCGTGGAGACGCTGCAGGGCTGGATCGACCAGGACCGCAAGCACACTGCGCTCAAGGCGCTGCAGGGACTGTTGTGGCGCGAAGGCTACCGGCGCAACGAGTTGCAGGCCGA
>JBDSOZ010000032.1:0-4748 GCA_039914555.1 Luteimonas sp. | reverse complement strand
GAAAATAATCAGCAGGAACCGCAAGCCATCGCGCACCGGCCGGATGTGGCTCTTGCCGATCCGCGCAGCCACCGGTATCGGCACGTAGGCCACCGGGTAGGCGCTGCGGAAAAACGCCATGGTGCTGGTGGTCGGATAGCTGAAGCCATTTGGCAACAGGTGCAGGAACTGGCGGAAACGCTCGGCGCGCGCGACCCGGAACCCCGAGGTCAAGTCGGCAATGCGGTGCCCTGTCATCCAGCTGGCCAACTTGTTGTAGAAGGCGTTGGCGACGCCGCGACTGGCGCTGGCCTGGCCGCTGCCGCTGCGCGAGCCAACCACCATGTCGTAGCCCTCGTCCAGCTTCGCCAGCAATCGTGGAATCAGGGTGGGATCGTGCTGGCCGTCGGCATCCATGAACACCAGGATCTCGCCGCTGGCGACGCGCGCGCCGCGCTTGATCGCGTCACCGTTGCCCATCGAGTAAGGAGACGAAAGTACCCTTGCACCGTGCTCGCGCGCGACCTCGGCGGTGGCGTCGATGGAACCGTCGTCGACGACAATCACTTCGGCGTCCGGATACAGGACGCGCAGGCCCGGCAGGGTCTGGCGCAGGCCGGACGCTTCGTTCTTGGCGGGCAGGATGATGGATAGGTGCATGGTGTTTCCCTTTGGGGGAAGGGTAACTTGGATCGCGCCCGAGGGGCGCTTCTACGGGGATTTCGGGTCGTGAGTGTGACGGGGGTGGCATTCGCGGGTTGGGGGGTTTGGGGTAAAGTCGGGAATGGGGACAACGAGGGTTTCTGCCTGGTGAATGTTGCGCACGCCAATCTGGTTGGAATCACCGGGATCGCCCGGCGCCTGGTGCAGGACGGTGCACTGGCCGAAGACGCGGCGCGCGAAGCGATGGGCGCAGCCACCCAGGCGCGCCAGCCGATGGCGCAGTACCTGATTGCGAACAAGCTGATCGCGCCAGTGCAGTTGGCGGCGGCAAACTCCGTCGAATTTGGCATGCCGATCTTCGACGTCATGGCGATGGACCCCGCGCACTCTGCCATCAAGCTGGTGAGCGAGGAATTGGTGCGCAAGCATCGGGTGCTGCCAATGTTCAAGCGCGGTGGCCGCCTGTATGTGGGCATCGCCGACCCGACCAATACCCGCGCCCTGGACGAAATCAAGTTCCAGACCAACCTGGTGGTCGAGGCGATCCTGGTCGATGACGACCGGATCAATGCGGCCATTGACAAGTGGTTGGAGTCCGCCAATAGCCTCGATGAGGCAATGGGCGGTAGCGATGAGGATGAGAACTTTGAAAACCTCGATGTCAGCGGCGGCGACGACGACGAACTCAGCGGCGACACAGGTGTTGACGCCAAGGGCGACGACACCCCCGTAGTCAAGTTCATCAACAAGGTCCTGGTCGACAGCATCCGCCGCGGCGGTTCGGACATCCACTTCGAGCCTTACGAAACCGAATACCGGGTGCGCCTGCGCATCGACGGCATCCTCAAGCAGATCGCCAAGGTTCCGGTGAAAATGAGCCCGCGCATCGCTGCGCGCCTGAAGGTGATGTCGCAGCTGGACATCGCCGAGAAGCGGGTGCCGCAGGACGGCCGGATCAAGCTCAACCTGAGCAAGTCAAAGCAGATCGACTTCCGTGTCAGCACCCTGCCGACGTTGTTTGGCGAGAAGATCGTGCTGCGTATCCTTGACGGCGGTGCCGCCAAGCTCGGCATCGAGAAGCTGGGCTACGAAGACGCGCAGAAGAAGATTTTCCTGGACGCCGTGCAGAAACCCTATGGGATGGTGCTGGTCACCGGTCCGACCGGCTCGGGCAAGACCGTGTCGCTGTACACGGCACTCAACATCCTCAATGACGAGACCCGCAACATCAGCACCGTCGAGGACCCGGTGGAAATCCGCCTCTCCGGCGTCAACCAGGTGCAGCAGAATGTCAAACGCGGCATGACCTTTGCGGCGGCGCTGCGCTCGTTCCTGCGCCAGGATCCGGACGTGATCATGGTCGGCGAAATCCGCGACCTGGAGACCGCTGAAATTGCGGTCAAGGCGGCACAGACCGGCCACATGGTGCTGTCGACCCTGCATACCAACGATGCACCGCAGACCATCTCGCGCCTGATGAACATGGGGATTGCGCCGTTCAACATCACCTCCTCGGTCACCCTGGTGATCGCGCAGCGCCTGGCGCGACGCCTGCATGACTGCAAGCAGCCGCAGGAGTTGCCGGCCACCGCCCTGCTGGCCGAAGGCTTTACCGAGGAGGACATTGCGGCAGGCATCCACCTGTTCGAGGCGGTCGGCTGCGCCGACTGCACCGAGGGCTACAAGGGCCGGACCGGCATCTACCAGGTGATGCCAATGACCGACGAGATCCAGGGCATTGTCCTGGCTGGCGGCAACGTGCAGCAGATTGCCGAGGCCGCGCAGGCCTCAGGCGTGCGCGACCTGCGCCAGTCGGCGCTGTTGAAGGCCATGAACGGGGTTACCAGCCTCGCCGAAATCAACCGCGTGACCAAGGATTGACCGCATGGCACTGAGCCGATCCGCCGCCAAGACCGCAGGCCGCAGCGCTCCACTGGAAATATTCGTCTGGGAAGGCACCGACAAGCGCGGTGTCAAGATGAAGGGCGAGCAGCCGGCCAAGAGCAGCAACCTGGTGCGCGCCGAACTGCGGCGCATGGGCATCAGTCCGACGGTTGTCAAACCCAAGCCAAAGCCGTTGTTTGGGAGTAGCGGCAAGCGCGTAACTCCCGGCGACATCGCCATTTTCAGCCGCCAGTTGGCGACCATGATGAAGTCTGGCGTACCGATTGTCGGTGGCTTGGAGATCATCGCCAGTGGCCAGAAAAACCCGAGGGCCAAGGCACTTTACAACTCCGTTCGCAGCAGCATCGAAGGCGGCAGCTCGCTGCACGAAGCGCTGAGCCAGCACCCGGTGCAGTTCGATGAGCTGTACCGCAACCTGGTCAAGGCCGGCGAGACCGCGGGCGTGCTGGAGACGGTGCTCGACACCATCGCCAGCTACAAGGAAAACATCGAAGCGCTGAAGGGCAAGATCAAGAAGGCGTTGTTCTATCCGGCCACGGTGATCGCGGTGGCGATCCTGGTAAGCGCGGTGTTGCTGGTGTTCGTGGTCCCGCAATTCCAGAACGTATTTGCCAGCTTCGGCGCCGACCTGCCGGCGTTCACCATGATGATCGTGAACGCATCGAATTTCATGATTGCGTACTGGTGGCTGGTGTTGCTGGTTTTTGCTGGTGCGGGCTTTGGATTTGTCGCGGTGAAAAAGCGCTCGCTGGCCTTCCAGCATTTCCTGGACCGGGCAATCCTGAAGCTGCCGGTAATCGGCCAGATCATGCACAACTCGGCGATCGCGCGCTTTTCGCGCACCCTGGCGGTGACATTCCAGGCCGGCGTGCCCTTGGTTGAAGCATTGGACATCGTCGCCGGCGCCACTGGCAACTCGGTTTACGAGCAGGCCGTGCATCGTGTGCGTGGCGACGTCTCGGTCGGCTATCAAGTCAACCTGGCGATGAAGCAGGTCAACCTGGTCCCGCACATGGTGATCCAGATGGTGGCGATCGGCGAAGAGGCCGGCGCACTGGATGCGATGTTGTACAAGGTTGCCGAATTCTACGAGCAGGAAGTCAACAACTCGGTTGACGCCTTGTCCAGCCTGTTGGAGCCGATCATCATGATCTTCATCGGCGGCATCGTTGGGGCGATGGTGGTCGGCATGTACCTGCCGATCTTCAAGCTCGCCGCCGCGATCTGACCGGGGGCCGGGCGGATGGCGTTTCTCGACCAGAATCCAAGCGTCGGTTATCCACTCGCCGCTGCGCTGGGCCTGGTGCTCGGCAGTTTCCTCAACGTCGTCATCCTGCGCCTGCCCAGGCGCCTGGAATGGCAGTGGAAACGCGACAGCCTGGAGATGCTGGGCGAGCCGGAGATCTACGATCCCCCGCCACCCGGCATCGTGGTCGAACGATCGCATTGTCCGCAATGCAAGCACCCACTGTCGTGGTACGAGAACATTCCGGTAGTCAGCTGGTTGGCGCTGCGCGGCCGATGTCGACATTGCCAGGCGCCCATTTCAGTGCAATACCCGCTGGTGGAATTGCTCGCCATGGCGCTGGTGCTGTGCTGCGTGTGGCAGTTTGGATTCGGCTGGAAGGGCTTTGGCGCGATAGTTTTCACCTGTTTCCTGATCGCCGCCTCCGGCATCGACCTGCGCACGCAACTGCTGCCGGACCAGCTGACCTTGCCGCTGATGTGGTTGGGACTGGTGGCGAGCATCGATTCACTGTACCTGCCGGCCAAGCCTGCGCTGGTCGGCGCGATCGTTGGTTACCTGAGCCTGTGGACCGTGTGGTGGTTGTTCAAGCAGCTCACCGGGAAGGAAGGGATGGGCCACGGCGACTTCAAATTACTGGCTGCCATTGGCGCGTGGTGCGGGCTGCAGGGCATCTTGCCGACGATCCTGTTGTCTTCGCTGGTGGGCGCGATCATCGGCTCGATCTGGCTGGCCGCGAAAGGTCGCACGCGCGCCACTCCGATCCCGTTCGGCCCGTACCTCGCCGTTGCCGGCTGGATCACGTTCTTCTGGGGCCAGGACCTGGTGGGCGCGTATCTGCGCATCTCCGGCCTGTCCCCCTCTTGACCCGCCCCCCGTAGGAGCGCGCCTTGCGCGCGATCCCCCCCCCGTAGGAGCGCGCCTTGCGCGCGATTGGCGATAGGGGATTGCGCGC
>JBDSOZ010000146.1:0-4127 GCA_039914555.1 Luteimonas sp. | reverse complement strand
GCCCTTGGCACCGAGCGAGAAATTCACGATGTTGATCCCGGCCGCACCCAGGTGCGAGCCGACCAGGCCGATGATGCCGGGACGATCGGAGTTGCGCATCAGCAGCAGGTGCGCCTGCGGATCGAATTCAATTTCGACCCCGTCCATCCGCACCACGCGTGGCCCGCGATGCAGGGTCGCCTCCAGTTCGCGGGCGTTGCCGGCTTCGTCTTCGACCCGCAACCGCAACAGGCGATCAAAACCGTCGCTGTCGCCGCCCACGGTCTCGGCCACGACCAGGCCGCGCAATGCCGCTTCCTGCAATGCATTCACCGGCGTCACCCGGGTCGAGGCGCCACCCAGCAACGACGCCACCAGCAGCCGCGTCAGTGGCCGCGGATCCAGTGCCTCGCTGTTGCCGGCGTACGTCAGGTGCAGGCGTACGGGCGCCGGCACCAGCCGCGCCGCCAGCCGGCCCAGCGCCGACATCAGCGGCAACCAAGGGCCGACTTCGCGTGCAGCCTCGGCACTCAATGGCGGCAGGTTGACGCAACCAGCAACCGCGCCCGTGGCGAAATAATCCAGGACCTCGCGTGCGAGGATCGTGCTGACTGCCTGTTGCGCTTCGCCGGTGGACGCGCCCAGGTGCGGTGTCAGAACCAGGTTCGGGTGCGCGCGCAACGGGGAATCCGCAGGCAGTGGCTCCGTGGTGAAGGTGTCGAGCGCCGCACCGGCCAGCTGTCCGGAATCCAGTGCAACCAGCAATGCGTCTTCGTCGACCAGGCCCCCGCGCGCGGCGTTCACCAGGTAGGCGCCGCGCTTCATCAACCCCAGCGTCTGCGCGTTGAGCAGGCGGGTGGTCTCCTTGGTTCGCGGTATGTGCAACGTGACCACGTCCGCCCACGCCAACAATTCCTCCAGCGTTTTCAGCGGAACACTGCCATGTGCGGCCACCGACGACGGCAGGAACGGATCGTGCGCCGCGACTTCCATCCCGATTCCGCGCGCCTTGCGCGCCACGGCGCTGCCAATGCGGCCCAGGCCAATCACGCCCAGCTTCTTGCCTTCCAGTTCGAAGCCCGTCAGCCCGGCCTTGGGCCAATGCCCGGCCTTCATGCCCGCGTCAGCACGCGGCACGTGCCGCGCCAGCGCGAACAACAGCGACAACGCATGCTCGGCCGCAGCCAGGGTATTGCCGTCGGGTGCATTCATCACCGCGATGCCGCGCGCGGTGGCAGCATCGACGTCAATCGTGTCGACTCCGGCGCCGGCACGTCCGATCACTCGCAGGCAACTTCCTGCAACCAGCGACTCGGCGTGCACTGCCGTCGCCGAGCGCACCAGCAGCGCATCGACATCGATCAGGGCGGCGGCAAGCGCGCTGGGGTCCTTGATCGGTTCAGGGGCCACGACCACGTCCCAGCCGGCCTCGCGGAACAAGGCCAGGCCATCATCGTGGATACCGTCGCAAGCCAGCACTTTCATCGCATGCTCCTATGGGAATGGACACCACGGACACGCATGCCACCGGCTGACTGGACCGGGCTGCCTGGTTGCAGGCAGCAGGTCGAAACGCAATCGGGAAACGGGGCCGGCAGGCATGGGGATCCGCGATGGCAACAGCCTAACAGGTCATTCGACTGGCAGGTTCATCTCCCGCAACAGGTTCGGTGCCGGGTACACCTTGGCCAACAGCCAGCGCACATAGCGCATGTCGACGTGGATCGCGCGCTTGTAGCGCGGGTCGTACATCCAGCTCGCGCTCACCGCCTCCCAGTTGCTGTCGAAGTTGAGACCAACCAGGCGACCCTTGGCATCCAGCACCGGCGAACCCGAATTGCCGCCCGTGGTGTCGAGGTTGGTCATGAAGTCGACGGTCTGGGTCTTCAGCACCGGATCGATGGTGCTGCCGAAGTCGCCCTTGGCAATCGCGTCGCGCAATGGCTTTGGTGCATCGAATGGCACCGCGCCGGTGTGCTTCTCGAGGATGCCCTGGACGGTGGTCAATGGCGTGTAGTGCACGGCATCACGTGGCTCCAGCGCGCTGACCTTGCCATAGCTGACCCGCAGGGTCGAGTTGGCATCGGGATACACCGCCGTGCCCTGCGATTGGCGATAGCCAATCAACGCCTGCATGTAAGCCGGGCGCAGCCGCAACAGGTCGCCTTCGCGGGCCTTGTCGGCATCGTCGTTGCGCTGTATTGCGGGCAGCATGCGTGCCGCCGCTTGCATCATCGGGTCAGTGGACGCCAGCACGTCGGCAGGCGCGGCCGCCAGCAGCCGCAGGCGCTCGCCTGCATCGCCAAGCCTGGTCCCGGAATACAACTTCTTGATCGCCGCGCTGGTTGCCGCTGCATTGGTCCCGAATACCGCGTCGAGTTCGGCGATGTGCTGGTCAGCCGGCAGCTTGCGGTAACGCGCAAGCAGTTCGGCCAGGATCGCCTGCTCGACGACCGGGTCGTAGCGTCGCTGGACCTGCTTCAATGATGCCTCGATCTGGGCTTCGTCGCGTTGCTGGTAGCCGCGTTCCCGCTCCGCATCCGGCTTTCCACGCTCGAACGCCAGTCGCTGCAGCTGCATGGCACTCTTCAACGCCTGGGTCTGCGACAGCATCAAGCCAAACAACTGGTCGCGCTCACGATGGGCATGCGATTGCCCCACCAGCGCCTGTGCCGCCGCTATTTCCGTGCGTGTCGCGGCAGCCCCTGGCTGCTTGGCGAGCCATCCCATCATCCTGGCCTCGTCCTGCCGGCGCACGTGGACCGCGTCGCTGCGCTGCAAGCCTTCGAGTTCACCCTGGGCACGCTTGAGATTGTTTTTCAGGCTGGCTACTTGCGAGGCATAAAGCACCTGCGCGTCCGCGCTGTTGGCACTTGCGGCCTGGATCGTGTCGAGCAATCCCCCAAACAGCGAGACCCGCAACGGCAAGCCGGAGCCAACCTGGTCGGCGAATTCCATCGCCATCCGGTGGCGATAGGTCGTGCCTGGATACCCGGCCAGCATCATGAAGTCGCCTTCCTTCACCGGGTCGGTAGAGACCGGCAGCCACGCCGGTGGCTGGTACGGCACGTTGTCGGGCGAAAACGCCGCCGGCTTGCCATCCTTGCCGACATAGGCGCGATAGAACGCGAAATCGCCGACATGCCGTGGCCACATGAAATTGTCGATCTCGTCGCCGTAGTTGCCGATTGCCGCCGGCGGCGCATAGACCAGGCGGATGTCCTTGAGTTCGAGTTGCTTCACCAGGTAGAAATCGGTGCCGTAGTACATGTTGGCAACGCTGCAACGATAGCCGGCGTCCTGCTCGCACTCGGAAACAGTCGCCTTGGTCGCGGCGTCAATCGCGTCGAAATAGGCGCGGCCGGTCTTGCCACGCGCGTCGCCGAGGATCCGATCGGTGATGCGGTCGAAGGCAACCGTCACCAGCACTCGTGCGGCTGGCCCGGCCGAGCGCTCGCCGGCCTGGTCGGCAGCAACAAAGCCATTGGCAATCAGGTTGTCCTGCGGGGTTGAATTGAGCTGGATCGCGCCCATCGCACAATGGTGGTTGGTCACCACCAGGCCTTGCGGTGAGACGAAGCTGGCGGTGCAACCACCCAACGAGACCACCGCGTTCAGCGGCGGCCGAGTGAGGTCGGCCAATGCCGCGGGGTCACCCTGGTAACCGGCCTGCTTCAATTGCGCGGCGATCGCCGGCAATTGAGATGGCATCCACATGCCTTCATCGGCGTGGGCGACAGGGGATCCAACAGTGGCGCAGGCAGCAGCGACACCGAGGGCCAGGCGATGGTGGGCTTGCATGGTCGACTCCAGTGATGGGTTGCCCCGATTAAACCATCCCCTGTCGGTAGAATGGGCTTCCACGACGGCAACGGCAGGATTCCATGTCCCAGACGATGATGGCGCTGGTGAAACGCGAACCGGGCAAGGGCATCTGGCTGGAAAATGTCGCGGTCCCTGTTCCTGGTGCAAATGAAGTGCTGATCAAGGTCGAGAAGACCGCGATCTGCGGCACAGACCTGCACATTTATCTCTGGGATGAATGGAGCCAGCGCACGATCAAGCCGGGATTGGTCATCGGCCACGAATTCGTCGGCCGCATCGCCGAGCTCGGCCCCGGTGTCAGCGGGTACAAAGTGGGTCAACGC
>JBDSOZ010000089.1:0-3898 GCA_039914555.1 Luteimonas sp. | reverse complement strand
CGAACGGCTCGTCATCGATGGCCTCCGTCTGCGGCAGTTCGTTGGCGCTGATGGACGCAGGCGTGCCGATCACCGCGCCGGTCGCGGGCATCGCGATGGGCCTGGTCAAGGAAGGCGACAACTACGTCGTGCTGTCCGACATCCTCGGCGACGAAGACCACCTCGGCGACATGGACTTCAAGGTCGCCGGCACCGCCAACGGCATCTCGGCGCTGCAGATGGACATCAAGATCCAGGGCATCACCGAGGAAATCATGAAGGTCGCGCTGGCACAGGCCAAGCAAGGACGCCTGCACATCCTTGGCGAGATGGCCAACGCACTGACGGCGCCGCGTGGCGAGCTCAGCGAGTTCGCGCCGCGCCTGATCACGATCAAGATCCACCCCGACAAGATCCGCGAAGTGATCGGCAAGGGCGGTTCGGTGATCCAGGCCATCACCAAGGAAACCGGCACCCAGATCGACATCCAGGACGACGGCACCATCACCATCGCCTCGGTGAACGCGGCTGCCGGCCAGGCCGCCAAGTCGCGCATCGAGCAGATCACTTCGGACGTCGAGCCGGGCCGGATCTATGAAGGCAAGGTCGCCAAACTGATGGACTTTGGTGCGTTCGTCACCATTTCCCCCGGAAAGGACGGCCTGGTGCACGTGTCGCAGATTTCCAACGACCGCGTCGAGAAAGTCAGCGACGTCTTGAAGGAAGGCGACATCGTCAAGGTCAAGGTGCTCGAAGTCGACAAGCAGGGCCGCATCCGCCTGTCGATGAAGGCCGTGGCCGAAGGCGAGGGCGTGTCGGCCGAGTAAGGCCGACGACGGACATTGTTGCAACAACGAAAAAGCGGGCTTCGGCCCGCTTTTTTATGCCCGCAAGAAGCTCAGGGACGCAGGCCGAACGCAATCAAGCGTCGCCCTGGATCCGCCTGGTCCAGGTGCACCGACACGACGTCGCCCAAGGGCAACGGCTCAGCACTGGACACCGGCGCCTCGATCGCGAGTGCGTGCAGCATGACCGT
The DNA here is from genome assembly GCA_039914555.1 of Luteimonas sp. Taxonomy (GTDB): domain Bacteria; phylum Pseudomonadota; class Gammaproteobacteria; order Xanthomonadales; family Xanthomonadaceae; genus Cognatiluteimonas. Next base: position 2,883 of record JBDSOZ010000089.1, on the reverse strand, counting down.
GCCGCGATGCGGGTCGCGCTCATCCACGTCGACGATGGTGCCTTCGAACGACTCACCGATGCGCGGGGCCAGCATCAGGGCTTCGGCCAGGTCGATGACCGCGCGTTCGTAGCGGCTGGCGCGCTGGTCGGCGGCTGCCATGGTCGCGGGCAAACCCGGGAGCGCCTGCAACACCCAATCCGGAACCGGTTCGCCCGTGCACAGTGCCACGCATGTTTCACCGGTATAGCGATCGACGAGGCGGCGCAACGGCGCAGTGACATGGGTGTAGGTCGAGGCGAGCGCCGAATGCATGGACTGCGCAGGTAGCGCCCCGTTGAATGCCGCGTAGCCCGCCCCGCGCAGCACGCTGGTGCACGCGACCATCATCGCGATGTGGCGTGGGTCGTGCGGGTCCAGCGAACGGATGAAGTCCGGATAGTTGCGTTGCGCCGGCCATGGAATCCCGAGCGCGTGCGCGCTGCGGTGCAGGCGACGGATTGCACTCGGATAGGGCTCGGGCAGGGTGCGCAGCAAGCCCACGTGGTGGTGGGTCATCAGATGTGCAGCAGCCATGCCGGTCAACAACGAGATCTGCTCGTTCCAGTCCTCAACCGGCTGGCGGGCGCGAAACTCGAGTCGCCAGCCTGAGCCATCCACCTCGATTTCCTGGTCGGGCAGCGGCAGGCTGATGCCACCGCGCCGTTGTTCGCGCTGGATCCGCAATTCACCGATGCTGCGCAAGACCGCCCACATCGGGTTGGCCTGGCCTGCATCGATCAGTGGCTGTACCCCTGCGTAGTCCAGGCGTTCGCGGCTCCTGACCAGCGCACGACGCACGTCCACCTGGGTGCCTTCACCGGTGCGATCCAGTTCGATGGTCCACAACAGGGCGGGACGCAGTTGGCCCGGCAGCAGCGATGCGGCACCTTCCGACAGCACCTTGGGATGCAATGGAATCTTGTCGTTGCCGCCGTACAGGGTTTCACCGCGGCGGTTGGCTTCCAGGTCCACCGGATCGCCGGCACTGACGAACGCAGCGACATCGGCAATGGCGTAGTGCACGACGTAGCCGTCGCTACTGCGCTCGACATGCAAGGCCTGGTCCAAGTCCATGGCGCCCGCTGGATCGATGGTCACAAGTTGGATGTCGCTGCGGTCCAGCGCCGGCAGGCGCGGACTGGCCGCAGCGCTTGCAGCCGCGGCCTCCACCTCCGGTGGGAACGCGGAGGGCAATCGCATCTCTTCCCGGATGCGCTGGACCCCGGGTTCCAGCGCCGGCGAAGCCGGTGGGCTGGCGCGCAATCTTCGCGTGGTTGACATGCCGCGAGGATAGCGCAGGGGGCTGCGACGCCGCGTCGAGAAGGGCTAGGCCTGCGCGAATAGTTCGGGTTGGGTGGCCAGATCGTCCTGCTCGGAAAACCCGCCGATGCCGACGCCCACCAGCCGGTAGCGGGTGCGCGAAGGCAACTCGACCCGCTCGCGCAACGCGCAGGCAATGTCGGCAAGTTCCTGCAGTGACGCGGGCGGCTGCGGCGGGGTCAGGCTGCGGGTCAGGATCTGGAAGTCACTGGTCTTGAGCTTCAGCACCACGGTGCGTGCGATGCGCGCGGGGTGGCGTTGGCGCTCGCGTCCATAACCCTCCCAGGCCTTTGCCGCCATCTGTCGAATCTGCGGCTCGAGATCCTGCAACAGCAGGTCGTGCTCGAATGTGTCTTCCGCCGAGACCTGCAGGGTGGGCCGCTCGCTGACCACCGGACGCTCGTCGATGCCGAAGGCCAGCTCGTGCAGGCGCCTGCCCCAGCGGCCGAACCGGCGTTCGAGGTCGCCGACCGGGTGGGCGCGTAGGTCGGTGACCACGTGCAGCCCGAGTTCGGCCAACCTGCGTTCCATCACCTGGCCGACGCCGGGCAGCCGCCCGACCGGCATCGGCGCGAGGAAGGTTTCGACCTGGTGCGGCCTGACCACGAACAAACCATCCGGCTTGCGGAAGTCCGACGCGATCTTGGCGACGAACTTGTTCGGGGCGACCCCGGCGGAAGCGGTCAATTGGGTGGTGTCCCGGATCGCCTCGCGGATTGCCTGTGCCGTGGCGGTTGCCGATGGCAGACCACTGGAGTTGGCGCTGACATCCAGGTAGGCCTCGTCCAGCGAAAGCGGTTCAATGAGGTCGGTGTGGCGGGCGAAAATCTCGCGCACCTGTCGCGACGCGGCCTTGTAGCGGATGAAGTCAGGCGGCACGAACACGGCCTGCGGGCACAGTCGTTCGGCCCGGATCGCGGGCATCGCCGAGCGCACCCCGAACTTGCGCGCCTCGTACGAGGCGGCACAGACCACCGATCGACTGCCACGCCACGCCACGACCACCGGGCGACCGCGCAGTGAAGGATCATCGCGTTGCTCCACCGACGCATAGAAGGCGTCCATGTCCACGTGGATGATCTTGCGCGTGGTCACCGCCAGAATGGAATCACGTAGTCGCCATCCGCGGGCTTGTCTGGATTTGGATCTGTGCGCGCGATCCGCAATTCGTGTCGCCCAGGCGCCAGGGTGCGCACGTCGATCATCGCCATCAACGCCGGCCGGTCGGTGCGCGCATCACTTCCCGCATCGAAACGCAGTGAGGACAATGGCTTGCCATCCAGGCGCACGCCATGCAGCCGCTGCAGGCAATCGATCACCGCAGTGGCGTGATCGGTGCTCGCTCCACCCGCACTTGCAGCAAGTACTTGGGGACAATGTTGCTGTAACGCGGCGTCATCGTCGCCCGGACGATACGGCACCACCAGCGAGACATAGGGCCCCAGCGGCACGAGATCCTGGATGTAGGGAACCGCCGGATCGCGACCGATGTCGCGCAGCCGGTCGTAGTGCGCAGCATCCACCAGGCGGCAGCTGGCGCCA
>JBDSOZ010000080.1:0-7580 GCA_039914555.1 Luteimonas sp. | reverse complement strand
GCTGCGGCGGATCCGCATAGATCACCCGGGTCGGGCACTCGATCCCACCCACCAGGTCACGCACCTGCGGTTCGGTCATGCGCACCAGGGTCGGCAATGTCAGGCGCTGATCACTGCTCCAGGCGTGGCCGCTGCTGCCATCGCTGGCCTGCACCCGAACCAGCCCGCGTTCGACCAGCAGTCGCGCCGCGGCTGCGTCCAGCGCACTGCCGGTCACACCTTGCATGCGCGCGCGCACCGCGGTTGCGACGTCGGCAAACAGGCGCAGACGTTTGCCCGGCAGCGCGCGCGTTGCGTTGATTGCTTCGCGCAGGCGCTGGGTGGTCCGATCCGACCATTCAGCCAGTGCGCCCAGCGCTTCAATCGCGACCAAGCGTTCGATCCGCGCCGGGCAGGCCGCTGCCAGCAGGCTGCCAATGCCCGCGCCCATGGAATGGCCGAGCACCGAAAACTTCTCCCATCCCAGTGCATCGGCAATGTCGAGCACGGTGTTGACTGCGGCTGCGAACGAATAGTCGGCGCCCGGCGTCAGGTGTGCGCTGCGGCCGTGGCCCGGAAGATCCGGGGCGACCAGCTCGAGGTTGGGCAGGTGCGCGGCCAGCGGCACGAAGCTGGCAGCGTTGTCGAGCCAGCCATGCAAGGCCATGACCCGGGGTGCCCCGGGCGTGCCGCCACGCAGGCCGGCAATGCGTCCGGACGCTATCTCGAGGCTGAATTCACGCAAGGCCAGGCTCATGTCCAGGCCGCCAACTCGCGGCTCGCCAATGCGGCGATCGCGTCGGCATGTTCGGCCGAGCCATTGAGGCAGGCAATCGCGCGCAATCGTCCCCCATGCTCGGCGAAACGTTTGGCGAGCATGATCGCGATTTACTCCAGTGTTTCCAGGCAGTCAGCCGAGAAGCCGGGGCAGGCGACGTCAACCGTGACCACGCCGCGCGCCGCCAGTGCATCCAGGGTGTCGACGGTCGCGGGCTGCAACCACTTTTCCGCACCGAAGCGCGACTGGTAGGCGAGCGACCATGCGTTGGCGTCGAGCCCCAGTTGCGCGGCGATCGCCTGCGCACTGGCTTCGCATTGCTGCTGGTAGGGATCACCGGCAGCAACCACGCGTTGTGGCAAGCCATGGAAGGAAAGCAGCAGGTGCTCGCCCCGGCCTTGGCTGGTCCAGTGGCCACGGATGGATCCGGCAACCGCGGCAACCCATTGCGGATCCAGGTGGTAATCCGGCACCACCCGTGTGCGGATGTCGGCTGCACGCTCAACCACATCGACCACGGTCAAGGTGGTGGTAGTCGAGTACTGCGGGTACAGCGGCAGCACCAGTACGCGCTCGCAGCCTTCGGCGTGCAGGCGCGCGAGCGCCGCAGCCAACGCCGGCTCGCCGTAGCGCATGGCCGCTTCGACCCGGACCCCCGGCAGTCGCTGTTGCACGGCGAGCGCCAGGTCGCGGGTATGCACGGCCAGCGGAGAACCGCCCGACATCCAGATCGCCTCGTACTTGCGTGCCACCGGGCCACAGCGACGCGGCAGGATCACCCACCGCAGCAGCGGCAACCATAGCCAGCGCGGGAGTGCGACCACCCTTGGATCAGACAGGAACTCATCCAGGAAGCGTCGCACCGCCGGCACGGTCGGTGCTTCGGGCGTGCCCAGGTTCACCAGCAACACGGCATCGGTCATCGCCCTAGGATGGCAGACTGTGGACCGCGATTCCCTTGGCGTTCATCGCGCCGGCCCTAGCCTGAACGCCAGTACCCCCGTCGATGCCGATTTCCCCGGAGTCCACCATGTCCCTGTCGCGCCGCACTTCCCGACTGTCCTGCCTGCCAATCCTGGCGCTGCTGCTCGCCTCGGCCAGTGTTTTTGCCGGCACCACCGAGGACGCGCGCGCGCGCAATGCGGTGCGGGTCATCAGCGACATCCAGGCCATTCCCGAGGCGGCGATCCCGGACAAATTGTTCGACGAAGCACACGCCATCGTCGTCATCCCGGACAGCATCAAGGCCGGGTTTGTGTTTGGCGCGCGTCGCGGTCACGGTCTGCTGTCGATCAAGCGTGCCGATGGCACCTGGTCCAATCCCGGTTTCGTCACCCTCACCGGCGGCAGCATCGGCTTCCAGGCCGGCGTGCAGTCGGCCGACATCGTGCTGGTATTCCGCAGCGAGCGCGGGCTGGATTCGATCGTCAATGGCAAGTTCACCCTGGGCGCCGATGCCGGGGTCGCCGCCGGCCCGGTCGGGCGCAATGCGTCAGCCGCCACCGACGGTCAGTTGAAAGCGGAAATCTGGTCTTGGTCGCGGGCCCGTGGACTGTTCGCGGGTGTTGCCATCGATGGCGCCGTGCTGTCCATGGACGATGCCGGCAACGAAGCGGTCTATGGCCGTGACACCACCCCGCGAATGATTTTCGAGGGCCGCAATGCGCAGCGTCCTTCCAGCGCTGTCGTCGGCTTCCGCGATGCCCTGGAAGAAGCCACGGCGGCGGCCCGTGTTGCCCGCAGCACGGACAATGCGGCCTCACGGCCGGCAGCGGCCGTCAGTCCTGCGCCGGCGCCCATGCCTGCCTCCACCCAGCCCGCCAGCAGCTCGCCGGCAGCGCAATCCGGCGGTTTCCAGCCGGTCGAAGACAACCCCGCGACCACCGAACCGCTGCCGACGACGCCGTAGCCGCTGCGGTATCCTGACCCCCCTTCATAAAGGCACATCGACATGGGTGGTTTCAGCCTTTGGCACTGGCTCATCGTGCTGGTCATCGTTGTGCTGGTGTTCGGCACCAAGCGCCTGAAAAACGTCGGCCAGGATCTGGGCGAGGCCGTACGCGGTTTCAAGAAGGGCATGGACGGCGAAGACGCCGCCAAGCCTGGTGACGCGTCGGCATCTGCGCCAGGCGATGCCGCGGTCACCCCGACCGCGTCCACGCGCGCCGACGAAGACGACCACCAACCGCCGGCCGCACGCTGACCCAGCGCCGGCGTTCGCGCCACCGCGCTTGGCTCGGGACACGACATGTTTGACGTCGGCTTCTCCGAACTGCTGATGATCGCGGTGGTTGCGCTGCTGGTGCTCGGCCCTGAACGCCTTCCCAAGGCCGCACGCTTTGCCGGCTTGTGGGTGCGACGCGCGCGCGCGCAATGGCATTCCGTGCGTGCGGAACTCGAACGCGACCTCGCCACCGAAGACCTGCAGCGCAGCCTGCGCGATGCCGGCGCGAGCATGCGCGAGGCGCAGGCATCGCTGCGCGAGGCCGGCCAAGACTTGATGCGCGGGCCATCGCCGCCAGCCCCGTTGGCACCGCCCGCCGATACTGAAGATGACCCGCACTGACCCCGCGGCACCAACCGTGTTCGACCACCTGGTCGAATTGCGCGCCCGCTTGCTGCGGGCAATTACCGGACTCGTGCTGGTGCTGGTGGCACTGCTGCCGTTTGCCAATCGGCTGTACGCGATCCTGGCGCAGCCGCTGCTCGACAAGCTGCCCAAGGGTGGCCAGCTGATCGCGGTCGAAGTCGCCTCGCCGTTCTTCGCACCACTCAAGCTCGCGTTCTTCGTTGCCGTGGTGGTGGCGATGCCATGGCTGCTGTACCAGCTGTGGGCGTTCGTCGCACCCGGCCTGTACAAGCGCGAGCGTCGATTGGCGCTGCCGCTGCTGGGTTCTGCGCTGGGCCTGTTCTATTCGGGTTGCGCATTTGCCTACTTCATCGTGCTGCCGGCGGTGTTTACCTTCCTGCACAAGGTGACGCCAGATGGCGTGGCGATGATGACCGACATCAACGCCTACCTCGATTTCGTGCTGGTCATTTTCCTCGCGTTCGGAGCGAGCTTCGAGCTGCCGGTGGCGCTGGTGATCCTGGTGCTGCTGGGCTGGGTGACACCCGCCCAGCTGCGCGAGTGGCGCGGCTATGCGGTGGTCGGCATCTTCATCGTCGCGGCCGTGATCACACCACCCGACGTGGTTTCGCAGTTATTGCTGGCATTGCCCATGGTGGCGTTGTACGAAATCGGGATCCTTGCCGCGAGTACCGTCAAGCGGAAATGACCCCGCATCCTGCCAAGGCGTTGCTTGCGGCCGGTTGCTGGCGTCGCACGGCGGCCTGGTTGCTGGATGCCAGCGCAGTGGGCGCGATCGCCACCGTGATGGCCTGGCCAGCGATCCATGCAGGCTGGCCCACGGCCCACGCCGCCGCAAAGCTGCTGTCGGAACGCACGACGCAGGCCTTGGTCGATGGCTTGCTGGGCGGTACCCAGCTACCGCAACTGGTGCGGTCGCTGCTGCACGATCCGTTATTGCTGGCGCCGGCACGCACGCTGCAATCCGGCTTGTGGGACATGGGCATGCCGTTGCTGCTTGGCTACGCCTTGTTGGCATTGGCGTGGCATGTCATTGGTGAACGGTCGCCATGGCAGGCATCGCCGGGCAAGCACGCGCTGGGATTGCAGGTTACCGATCTGCAGGGTCGACGCCTGTCGTTGGCGCGCGCACTGCTGCGCCACGTGGCCGGCGTGTTGTCGTGGCTGAGCCTCAACCTGGGCCATGCGTTGGCCTTGCTGCCGCCACAAAAACGCGCGCTGCACGATTACATCGCCGGCGCGCGCGTGGTCCGTCGCTAGGCTTCGATCCCGGCACTGATGGGGGCCACGACACCGGCAATCAGCAACTGTTTCCAGGCGGCATGGATTGAACCCACCAGTACCGGCATCATCACTGCCATCGACAGCAGTTGGGTCACGACCTGCATGGCCACCAGCCCCGCAACCAACTTCACCGCGAAGCCGACGATGACCACCGCCATGTAGATTGCGAACATCGCAATCAAGGCCAACACCAGGAACACGATCAGCGCCGACAGGTTGCGCACAGTGGCGCGGAAGCTGCGCCCCATCGCCGCGAATGCGCCGCGCTCCCCGAACATGATCTGCGGGATCGCGATGAAGGTGAAGAAGCTGGCCGTCAATGCAACCACGAACGACAACACCAGCCACAGCATCAGCCGCCCGATCGGCCATGAAGCCAGCATCGCCGGATCCGGCGCGGTCTGTGCGCTGGCCTGCTCCATCGCCTCCACCATCTCGCTAACGGCCTGCGGCCCGACCAGCACGAACAACAACAACACGCACACCAGCGCGGCGATGATGTTCGGCAACAACGTGGCAAGCAGGCGTCCTGCGCGCCCGCCCCGGAATCCTTCGAGCAGGTGCGCGGGCATGGCCGGGCCACCTGCATCCACGTTGTGCACGGCGAACATGAAACCGCCCATCAACAATGGCCCGATCAGCAACATCACCAGCTGCAACGCCAGGAACACGCCGTGATTGTCGATGGTGAAGCCCACCAGCAAGGACAACCCGCCATAGATCACGCCCAGCAGGCCCAGGCCCAGTGGCGCCTTGCGCAGCGTTGCAAATCCGTCGAGCAGCCATTGCGCGCCAGCCGAAGCTGGCACTTTGTTGACGTCGTTCATTGACCTTCCCCGACTACCCGGCATGGGTTCCCGCGGCCAGTTTACGGGCATGGCGGACGAAACGGCGCAACACCCGGCGCGCTTGCGGGGCGGCGGCAACCTCGGCCGCCAGGCGCTCGGGATCACGACCCTCGCGCAGCAGGGCATCGCGGCGTGCATTGACGTAGCCGCGCATATGGGTGGTGCTGAACTCGGGATGGAACTGCAACCCCCAGGCAGCGTCGCCCCAGCGGAATGCATGGCAGGCATCGAGCGCGGAGCGTGCCAGCGGCACGGCGCCGTCGGGCAGGCGCAGCACGCTTTGCAGGTGGGTGGCCTGGGCCTGGAAGCACGTCGGCAAGTCGCCGAACAGGATGTCGTCGGCGGCACCGGGCTCCAGCTCCAGCGCGACCGTGCCCATCTCGCGTCCAGCCGGGTTGTCGCCAACCTCGCCACCCAGCGCGTGTGCCAGCAACTGATGGCCGTAACAGATCCCCAGCAGCGGCATGCCGGCCTGCGCGGACTCGCGCAACCACTGCGCGCTGCGCTCGCTCCAGTCGTGGTGGTCGGTGACCATCGCCGCCGAGCCAGTGACGATGGTGCCGGCGAATCCCGCGCGTTCGGGCAACGGGTCGCCCCGCTCCACGTTGATGACCACGGCGGCATCCGGCGCGAGGCCTGCGGCAACCCGGATCCAGTGCGGGAAGCCGCGGTGGCGACGCATCGATGCGACCGGTTGTCCGGCCTCGAGGATCAGGAAGGGCGCATTCACGCCCTTATACTAGCGCCATGAACGGCCCAACTTTCCAGCAGCTGATCCAGCGCCTGAACGCCTATTGGGCGGCACAAGGTTGCGTGCTGATCCAGCCGCTGGACATGGAAGTCGGTGCCGGAACATTCCATCCGGCGACGTTCCTGCGTTCAATTGGGCCGGAGCCGTGGGCAGCGGCCTACGTGCAGCCTTGCCGCCGCCCCACCGACGGCCGCTACGGCAACAATCCAAACCGCCTGCAGCGTTACTACCAGTACCAGGTGGTGATGAAGCCCAACCCCGACAACATCCAGGACCTGTACCTGGAATCGCTGGTGGCCTTGGGCATCGACCCCAGGGTGCATGACCTGCGCTTTGTCGAAGACAACTGGGAGTCACCGACACTGGGTGCATGGGGCCTGGGCTGGGAAGTCTGGCTCAACGGCATGGAGGTGACCCAGTTCACCTACTTCCAGCAAGCCGGCGGCCTGGAATGCAAGCCGGTGCTCGGCGAGATCACCTACGGCCTCGAGCGCCTGTGCATGTACCTGCAGAACGTCGACGACGTGTTCGACCTGGTGTGGACTTACGGCCCGCCGGATTCCGACGGCCGGGTCACGCCGGTGACTTACCGCGACGTTTATCACCAGAACGAGGTTGAGCAGAGCGCGTACAACTTCGAGCATGCCGACGTCGCGGAGCTCCTGCATCGTTTCGACGCCTGTGAACGCGAAGCACTGCAGTTGGTCGAACTCGGCTTGCCGTTGCCGGCGTACGAGCAGGTGATGAAGGCGTCGCACAGTTTCAACCTGCTGGATGCGCGCCGCGCGATCAGCGTCACCGAGCGCCAGCGCTACATCCTGCGCGTGCGCAAGTTGTCGCAGGCGGTGGCCGAAGCCGCGTTGGCATCGCGGGCGAAGCTGGGCTTCCCGGGCGTCACTGACCCGGCCCAACGCAAGGCCCTCGGGCTGGACGATGCAGCGCGGGAGACCGCGGCATGAGCCTGCAGCCGCTGCTGGTTGAAATCGGCACCGAAGAATTGCCAGTGGCCGCCTTGCCGGGTCTTGCCCAGGCCTTGTTCGATGGTGTTGTCGACGGGCTGGCCAAGCGCGGCATCGCGTTCACGCGCGACGGCGCCAAGCCGCTGTACACGCCGCGCCGGCTTGCGGTGCTGTTGCCCGGCGTCGCCGTCCAGCAGCCGCAGCAGCATTCGGAAGTGCTCGGCCCCTATCTCAACATGGCCTTGGATGCCGACGGCCAACCGACCCGCGCATTGCAGGGCTTTGCCGCGAAAGCCGGCGTGGACTGGAGTGCGCTCGAGCGCACCAGAGACGCCAAGGGCGAGCGCTTCGTGCATCGGGCGACGGTGGCGGGCATGGCGACTGCGCAGCT
>JBDSOZ010000033.1:0-4035 GCA_039914555.1 Luteimonas sp. | reverse complement strand
GGCACCATCGGACACGATGACAAGGAACCCCGCTACGGCGGGGTTTTTTGTTGGGTGACGTCGCCACGGGGTGCCAACGCTTGGCGTGTAAAATCGTCGCGATGAATAAACCTCCAAGCAAGCGCGGCAGCAGCCGTGGTGGCAAGGCCCGCAAGCCAGCCGGCACCAGCGACAAATCGGCGAAGGCACAACCGGGCGCGAAGAAGCCAGCGCACGACGGCGCCAGGAAACTGCCCGCCTGGCTGCCCGACCAGGGCTTGGCTCGTGCCATGGGTGGCAATCGCGGACCTGCTGCCGGCAGAGCCCGACAGGCCGCGCCGCCAACGGCCCCCAGCGCCGATCCTGAAGGCGTGCGCGAGGCCCAGCGCTACGAACAGCCCATCGCCAGCCGCGAGATGATCCTGCAGGTGCTGGCGGCGAATGAAGGCCCGATGGACGCCCAGGCGCTGGCACAGAAGCTGGGGCTGACCGAACCGGAACGATTCGACGCGCTCGGCAAGCGGCTGGCTGCGATGTTGCGCGACGGCCAATTGTTGCAGAACCGCCGCGGCGGTTTTGTTCCCGCCGAACGCGCCAACCTGATTGCCGGCACCGTGATCGCCAACCCGGACGGATTCGGTTTCCTGCGCCCGGAGAGCGGCGAGGGTGACGACCTGTTCCTGTCACCCAACGAAATGCGCAAGGTCCTGCATGGTGACCGGGTGTTGGCCAGCGTTACCGGCGTGGACCGCCGCGGCCGTCGCGAAGGTGCGATCGTGGAGGTGCTCGAGCACCGGCTCACGCGCCTGATTGGTCGCTTCATCGTCGAAGCCGGCATCAGTTATGTCGAGCCGGACGATCGCCGTATCCAGCGCAACGTATTGATCCCCGCCGACGCGCACCTGGACGCCAAGCCAGGGCAATTGGTGGTCGCCGAAATCGTGCACGCACCCGATGCCCGGCGCCCGCCGATCGGTCGGGTGCTGGCGGTGCTGGGCGACAAGCTCACCGCGTCGCTGGCGGTCGAGGCCGCGATCCACGGCCACGAGATCCCGCACGAATTCCCGCCCGAAGCGTTGGCCGAGGCCACCGCGGTTCCGTTGCAAGTGGATCCAGCAACCGCTGCCGCGCGCGTGGACCTGCGCCAGGTGCCGCTGGTGACCATCGACGGCGAAGACGCGAAGGATTTCGACGATGCGGTCTGGTGCGAGCCCAACCGCGACGGCTTCCGCCTGATTGTCGCGATCGCCGACGTGTCGCATTACGTTCGCCCCGGTACCCCGCTCGACGACGAAGCACAAAAACGCGCGACCTCGGTGTACTTCCCCGGTTTCGTGGTGCCGATGCTGCCGGAGACCTTGTCCAACGGCATCTGCTCGTTGATGCCAAAGGTAGATCGGCTGTGCTTTGCCTGTGACATGCAGGTTGGGCGCGACGGCGTGGTGACCGAAGCGAAATTCTACGAAGCGGTGATGAATTCGCATGCACGACTGACCTATACCCAGGTCTGGAATGCAGTCGGCGATGGCATTCCCGAACAAGATCGCGACGCGGCCCTGGCCAAGGTCGGCGCCTCGCTGCCACAGGTGCAACGCCTGCACCAGCTGTACCGGATCCTGGACAAGGCGCGCGCGAAACGTGGCGCGATCGAATTCGAGACATCCGAGGTGCGTTTTGTGCTCGGGCCGCAGGGCGAAGTGACCCAAGCCGGGATGATCCAGCGCAACGACGCGCACAAGCTGATCGAGGAATGCATGATCGCGGCCAACGTGCAGGCCGCGGAATTCCTGCTGCAGGCGCGCGTGCCGGCGCCGTATCGCGACCACGACAAGCCGCCGGAAGCCAAGTTCGCCGACCTGCAGGAGTTCCTCAAGGAATTCAAGCTGCGGTTGCCGCCTTGGGGCAAGTTGCTGCCCAGGGATTTCCGCGCATTGTTGGAAAAGATTCGCGAGCGGCCGGATGCGGCGCTGTTGGAATCGGTGATCCTGCGCAGCCAGTCATTGGCGGTGTATGCACCCGAGAACATCGGTCATTTCGGCCTCGCGCTGGCGGCCTATGCGCATTTCACCTCGCCGATCCGGCGTTATGCCGACCTGCTGGTGCACCGCGCGATCAAGCATGCACTCACCGGCGCGCGTCCCGACCAGTACACCTACACGCCGCATGCGATGGTGACGTTGTCGTTGCAATGCTCCGAGCGATCGCGTCGCGCCGATGAAGCCCAGCGCGAAGTCGATGATCGCTATCGCGCCGCATGGATGGAGCAACACGTCGGCAGCGAGTTCGACGGCACCATCAGCGGGGTCACCAATTTCGGCTTGTTCATCGAGCTGGACGATTCCAAGGTCAATGGCCTGGTCCATGTGACCCAGTTGCCGAGCGACTATTACCAGTTCGATCCGATTCGCAAGACCTTGACCGGCGACCGCCGCGGCCACCAATACCGGCTCGGCGACCGAGTCCGGATCGTGGTGCTCAAGGCCAGCCTGGAGGAGCGCAAGATCGATTTCCGCCTGGTCGGAGAGGGTGGAACGGTAGTGCCGCCGGCGCCCGTCCGCGGCCAACCGGCCAAGCGGACCAAGAAGAAGTATTGAGATGGGCAAGCCGGAATGAGCAAGGATTCGCAGTGGATCGCCGGGATCAACGCAGTGGCGTCGGCCATCGAGCATGACCCTGGCAACGTGCGCGAGGTGTTGCTCGAAGCCGGCGGCAGGAACCCGCGCATCGTCGAGATCGAAGGCAATGCCCGGCGCATGGGCATCGAGGTACGCCGGGTTGCGCAACAGGCGCTGGACGGTGTGGCCGGTGGCCTGCGCCACCAGGGCGCGGTTGCGCGTTATGCCGCGGCCAAGACCTGGGACGAGAGCGAACTGCCCGCATTGGTGGAAGCCGCCGCTGGCCGCGCACTGGTGCTGGTGCTGGATGGTGTGCAGGATCCGCACAACCTGGGCGCGTGCCTGCGCAGCGCGGCTGCAGCCGGTGTCACTGCGGTGGTGATCCCTCGCGACAAGGCGGTGCAGGTCAACGCGACCGTGCGCAAGACTTCGGCCGGGGCGGCCGACAGCATTCCGGTGGTCCGTTGCACCAATCTTTCGCGCTGCCTGCGCGACTTGCAACAGATGGGCGTGTGGATCCATGGCCTGGCCGGTGACGTACCGACGTCGTTGTACTCGCTGGACCTCACCGGCAACGTTGCGCTGGTGTTGGGCGGCGAGGGCGATGGCCTGCGCCGGCTGACCCGCGAACATTGCGACAGCCTGGCCAAAATTCCGATGCCCGGCACCATTGAAAGCCTCAACGTGTCGGTGGCCACCGGCGTGGCCCTGTTCGAGGCCGTGCGCCAGCGTAGTTAGGGCCGCTGCCAGGCGTTGGCAATCTTGCAGAAGACTTCCGCGGTGCGCTCGGCGTCGTACACCGCCGAGTGCGCCTCCTCGCTGTTCCAGGTGTAGCCAGCGGCCTGCACCGCGCGTGCCAGCACGGTCTGCCCGTAAGCGACACCCGCCAGCGACACCGTGTCAAACACGCTGAACGGATGGAAGGGATTGCGCTTGTGCTGCACCCGCGCCACCGCGGCGTTGAGGAAATTGAGATCAAAGTGGGCGTTGTGCCCGACCAGGATCGCGCGCTGGCATTCATGCCGACGTACCGCGGCGCGCACCGCGGCAAACACATGGTCCAGCGCTTCGCGTTCGGGCTTGGCCATGCGGAACGGATGGTCGAGGACGATGCCGGTGACTTCCAGTGACTTGGGATCGATCTCGGTACCCGGCGCTGGTTCGAGGTGCGCGCAGGCGACCTCGCCCGGCACCAGTTGGCCGTTGTCGTTGATCTCCAGCGGAATCGCCGCCAGTTCCAGCAACGCGTGCCGGTTCCAGTCGAAGCCCCCGGTTTCAACATCGACCACCACCGGCAGGTAGCCGCGGAAGCGTTCGGCCATGCGCCGGAAGGCCGGGGCGGCGGTGTCACTTGGTGTCTCGGCCATGGTCATTCGCCAAGCCTAACGTAGGAGCGCGCCTTGCGCGCGATTGGCGATCGGATTGCGGTCGAATCGCGCGC
>JBDSOZ010000010.1:0-9183 GCA_039914555.1 Luteimonas sp. | reverse complement strand
GGACTTTTATGCATCCTGCGCTCTCCGTGATCCTGTTCACCACCTTGTCCGGCGCCGGTTATGGCTTGCTGGCGTGGGCCGCATTGGCGGCCCTGGGTGGCGGCACGTCTGCGCGTGCGCTGCTGGTTTCGACACTGCTGGCACTGGTGTTGGCGAGCGTCGGCTTGCTGGCCTCGTTCTGGCACCTGGGCAAGCCGTTGCGGGCGTGGCGTGCGTTTTCGCAATGGCGCACGTCATGGCTCTCGCGCGAAGGCGTGGCAGCGGTGCTGACCTACGTCCCGGCGCTGTTGTTTGCGGCCATCCTGCTGCCGGCGATGCTGGACCCTGCTGCGCAGGCCAGCGTCGCCAGTTTCAACGCCAGCGGCGTTGCCGTTGCGATCGCGCTCACCCTGAGCGCGCTGGCGACGGTTGCGTGCACCGCGATGATTTACGCGTCGCTCAAGCCGATCCCGGCCTGGGGCCATCCGTTGGTGTTGCCTGGCTATCTCGGGTTCGCGCTGCTGTGCGGCGGCTTGTTGCTTGCAGCAATCGAAGCGACCAATACCGGTTTGGCGCCGCCTGCGATTGTCGCCAAGGCCGGCATCGTCCTGGCAGCGCTACTGGGCGCGCTGAAACTGCGTTACTGGCGCGGCATTGATGCCAAGCCGCTGGCGTCAACCCGTGGCGACGCGGTGGGCTTGCCGGGTCGCAAGGTGGATGTATTCGAGCGCCCGCACACCGAGTCCAACTACCTCACCACCGAGATGGCATTCGTGGTGGCGCGCAAGCACGCCCATCGCCTGCGTGGACTGTCGCTGCTGTTGTTTGCGGTAGTGCCGATCCTTTGCCTGTTCGCCATTGGCAGGATCGACAGCGTCGCCGCGGTGACCTGGTTGTGGTTGGCGGCGGTTTCTGCGCTAGCGGGCGCGTTCGTCGAACGCTGGCTGTTCTTCGCCCAGGCGCGCCACCTGGTCACCCTGTATTACTAGATAAGGATTACTAGGTAAGGATTACCAGGTACGGATTACCAGGTACTACAAGCTGTCCCGCGGCGGCAGGAATGCTGCCGCACCGGCGGCCAGCAATCGTTTGGCGACTTCGGCGCCGATTGTTTCGGGATTGCCCGGGTCGCCGCTGGCTTCGCCCCGGACCAGGCGGCCGTCGTCGGCCGAACCGACCAAGCCCTGCAGGCGCAACATCGCGCCTTCGAGCTGGGCATAACCGGCCACTGGCACATGGCAACTGCCGTGCAGCGCACGATTCATGGCGCGCTCGGCTTCAACGCAGGACCGGGTCGAGGCGTCGTCGAGCACCGCACACAATGCGTGCACCGCGCTGTCGCCCTCGCGGCCCTCGATTGCAATCGCACCCTGGGCCGGTGCCGGCAACCAGGCAGGCGCGTCGAGGCGTGCGCGGATGCGCGCATCGAAGCCCAGGCGTTGCAGGCCCGCGCACGCGAGCACGATCGCGTCGTACTCGCCGGCATCCAGTCGCGCCACGCGGGTGTTGACGTTGCCGCGCAGGTCCAGCAACAACAGGTCGGGACGGCGCGCGCGCAACTGGGCTTGGCGTCGTAGCGACGAGGTGCCGACGCGTGCGCCCTGCGGCAGCGCATCGATGTCGGGGTACTGGTTGCTGACGAAGGCATCGGCATGGTCGGCGCGCACCAGGATCGCGGGCAGGGTAAACCCCGGCTCCAGCTCCATCGGCACGTCCTTGAGTGAATGCACCGCGCAATCGGCTTCGCCGCGCTGCATCGCCAATTCCAGCTCCTTCAGGAACAAGCCCTTGCCGCCAATGGCGGCCAGCGAACGGTCCAGCACCTGGTCGCCGCGCGTGCTCATCGGCACCAAGGTGACGATCAGGCCCGGATGCGCTGCACGCAGGCGATCAGCGACGTGTTCGCTCTGCCACAGGGCGAGTGGACTCTTGCGGGTAGCAATACGGATCGTGGGCATGCGCCCATTATCCCCTACAGGATGCGGACCTGGTTGCGAAGCTGTGGCAAGCAGCGACGGCTGACTTCCAGCCGCTGCCCAGCATGGCGCAGCACTGCGTGGACGTGGCCTTCGCCATTGCGGCGCAACTCCAGCAACTCATGGCGCGCGACCAGGCAATTGCGATGGATGCGCAGGAAGCGTTCACTGAATTCTTCCTCCAGCGACTTCAGCGACTCCTCGATCAGGTCGCGACCACGGGCGTGGTGGACCACCACGTATTTTTCCTCGGCCTGGAGGTAGTGCACGTCCTCGACCGGGATCAGGCGCAGGGCCCCGCCGAGGCGTGCGCATAGGTGGGTCCGCACGACCCCGCCGGTGACGCCGGCTTGCGAGCGTCCGGCCGCAAACGCACGCACGCGTTCGAGCGCCGCGGCCAGGCGCTCGGCCCGGACCGGCTTGACCAGGTAATCGATGGCCTGGGCATCGAACGCCGACAAGGCGTGCGCATCAAACGCGGTACAGAACACCACGGCCGGTCGCGGCTCGAACGCAGCAAGATGGCGCGCCACCTCGAGACCATCGATGCCGGGCATGGCGATGTCCAGCAGCACCAGGTCCGGGTTGTGCTCGGCACACGCGCGCAACGCGGCAAGACCGTCACCGGCTTCGGCCACGATCTCTACGCCCGCGACCGCAGCGAGCAATTGCCGGAGGCGATCGCGGGCCAGGGGTTCGTCGTCGGCGAGGATGACTTTCATGATGGGGTGGTGGGTTCAGTATCTTGGATCGCGCGCATGGCGCGCTACTACGGGGGCGTTGGCTCCAGGGGAATCCGGAGTTCGCATTGATAGTAGCCGGCGTCGTGGCTGGAGGTCATGCCTGCCCGCGAACCGAAGGCGTAACCGAGGCGATGGCCGATATTGCCTTGCGCGTGCTGTGCGCCACCACTGTTGGCACGGCTGTCGGGCAAGTGCGGCGTTGGGTTGCGCACGGTAATGCGCAGCAACCCGTCATCAACCGCCAAGGTGATTTCGACCGTGCCGCCTTGCGGCAATCGCGACACCCCATGCAACACCGCGTTTTCCACCAATGGTTGCAGCACCAGGCGTGGCAACGATGTATCCCAAGGCAAGGGTTCCTGCTTGTCCCATGCAACCACCAGGCGTTCGCCCAGGCGCAAGGATTCGATCGCAAGGTAGCGCTCGGCCAGTTCGACTTCCTCGCGCAGGCTGGAACCGGATTCGCCCGCACCCAGCGCGGCGCGGAACAAGTCGGAGAGATCAAGCAAGGCCTGCTCGGCAACCACCGGATCGCGACGCACCAGGCCGACAATCGCGTTGAGGCTGTTGAACAGGAAGTGCGGCCGGATCCGCGCCTGCAAGGCATCGGACTGGGCGCGTGCGCTGGCGCGCACCTGGGCTTGCCATCCGTCCAGCACATAGAGATAACGCAGCACCACTGCGGTCATCAACGCGGCAATCGCCGCGCTGCCAAATGCAAACATCGACATCGGCACCTCGGCCGGAACAATTCCATAGCCCAGGCTGCGGTCGAGCTGGTACAACATCGCCGCGCCCAGCATCGCCACCCACAAGGCGCCGGCGACCGCGGCAACCGACCCCAGCAACACCGGCAATCGCGACAAGGGCCGTCGCGTGGCACACAGCAACACAGAAATTGTCAACGCCAGCCACAAGCTGAAGCCGCTGGCCGAAGCGAAGCGCTCCGCGCTCCAGTGGGTCCCGCCGGCTGGTGCTAGCGCCAGTACCAGCACCACCAATTCGGCAACGCCAAACATCGTCGCCAACCGCGGCAACCGGCACAAGTCCGGGAACCAGGGCTCCTCGGTACGACTTGCAACGTCGGCAGCCGGGCTGTGCATGTTCAACGGCTGGTGAAGCGCTGCCCTAGCCAATCACCCAGATCGCGGATCTCCTCTGCGCACACCGCATGCCCCATCGGGTAGTGGTGCCACTGCATACTGAATCCCAAGCCACGCATGACCTCCGCACTGCGCTGGCCGGCGACAAACGGCACCACCGGGTCCTGGCTGCCGTGGGCCATGAACAGCGGTTGCTCCGTGGCGCGCGCACCCAGATCGTCGCGCGCTTGCGGCGCCATCGGCAGATAAGTGGACAACGCCACCAATCCGGCCAATGGCGTCGCACGTCGCAGCCCAGCGGCCAGGGTAATTGCCCCACCCTGGGAGAAGCCCACCAGAACAATGCGTTGCGAGGGCACCCCGCGCTCGCCTTCGCGCGCAATCAGTGCGTCGACCTGGGCAATGGACTCGAACACGCCTTCACTGTCGGCACGCTCGCCACCGGCCAGCTCATCGGCACTGAAGTTGCGGATGTCATACCAGGCACGCATGCGCATGCCGTTGTTGATGGTGACCGCGCGCAGCGGCGCATGCGGAAACACGAAGCGCAGTGGCGGCCAATCACGGGGCCGGCCGTCGCGCTGGAGCAATTCCGGCACGATCGGCGCGAAGTCATTGCCGTCGGCACCCAGGCCATGCAACCAAAGCACCGTCCATTGCGGCGACGGCCCGGTTTCGTGTTCAACGGTTTGCAGCAGCGGAATGGCATCCATGCCCGCATTGTAGGTCAGCTTGCGATCAACCCCGCGAAGGCTCCGGCCCCAGCTTGAATCGGCACACCTGGCCGCCACGGATGATGCATTCCATGTGGTGGACTCGTCGGCCAGTGGTGGCTTCCATGTAGGCCAGGTCGAACTGGCACACCTGCGGATGCTGGCGCGCCAACCCATGGAACACACAGTTGAAGGCCTCAACCTGCCAATCGTCGCCATGCCGCGCCGGTACCGCTTCGTAACCCAGCGCGTCCAGGCGCTGCGCCAGTGCACGCGCGAGTGCTTCGCCGCTATCGGCCTGCAGCGACGATTGGGTCGCCGCAACGGTAGCGCCCAGTTCCTGCAGCATCGTGCCTACTTCGGCCTCACCCATGCGCGCATGCAATTGCGAGATGAGTGCAGCGGCAATGGCGCCGTAATTGCGTGGAAACAACTCGCGCCCCTCGGCGGTCAGACCATAGCGCGCTTGCGGCCGGCCGCCCGTGGCCACCGGTTGCACCCGCTCCACCAGCCCGCGCACCGTCAGCGCGGTGACGTGCTGGCGGACCGCGTTGTGGCTCACGTGCAGGCGTTCGCACAAGTCTTCGACGCCGATGCCATTGGGCCCCTGCAGCAGCTGCCGAAGCAGCCGCTGCTGGGTGTCACCGAATTGGGCGAGCCCGTGCGCCATCGGTCCCTCAGCTCGCCTTGTCGGGGAACTGCTTGGCAATTGCGCCGGCGAGGGCGTCGGCGATCATGTCCATGTGTGCCTGCATCGCGGTCCACTCGCTGGCTTCGCCGGCGGTGTCGTTCTTCAGGATCAGGTTGATCTGCGAGGAATGGTGCGCACCATGGGCCAGCATCAGGCCAAGCACCGCGTCTTGCGGCAGGTTCGGGTTGGCCCCCGAGAGGAACTTCGCGATCTCGCCGGCATTGGCGGTGAGGTCGGACATGGCTTTGGTCGCACCGGCTTCATCACCCGACATGCGGGTGTCGGTCAGGGCTTTGACGGCACCCCAGTGTCCGGCCAGCAGGGTCATCATCTGGTCACCGCCCGCCTTGCCGTAAAAACCGCCAACCGCGTCGGCGATCTGCTTGGCATTGGCGACGACCGCGTCTGCTGCTGTCTTGGCGCCAGGCTTGTCGCCTGCGTGCATGGCAATGGCGTACTCACGGGCGTGGACGATGTGGCCGTGCCAGAGGTCGCGCATCGCGGCCTGCAATTGCGGGGCGGCAACGACCGGCGCTTCGGCGGCCGGGGCAACGGCATCGGTCGTGGCTGGCGCAGTCGCCATGGCATCCGGCGCGGCGGCGGTATCAGCAGGTGGTGCGGCCTGGTTGCAGCCGGCAAGCGCCAGCGCAACGGCAAGGCCGAGGGGTTTCATTGACATGGTCATTGGAGCGCTCCCAGGTGGGTCGCGAGGTGCGACCTGACTAGGGTGCGCGGATTGATGATAATTTCCAGTGAGATATGTGTAAAGCCGTATTGTTCGTACCTCGGGGATTCTGGTGAGATTCCGGGCGTGAGCCTGAACCGCAGGATCACAATAGTTTCCGACTCACGCCGCCGTCACAAGTACGGGGCTAGTCCTACCCCCGCATCGCACGGTCCCAAGCAACGCTTCCCGAACGTTGTATCCCTGCTGTTCTTCACTGCACGGCCGAAACCCTCCGGGGTGGCGGCCGGTGACGGACGTCGCCACGCGTCCGCGTGGTGGAACGAACACAGGAAATCGATTGTGAACACGAAACTGACTTTGATGTCTGCAATCCTGTTGGTGCTGAGCCAGGGCGCCCTGGCGCAACAACAGGCCCCCGTCGGGATTGGGCAATTCCAGCAGATACCACCGACCCCGACCCCGCAGCAAGCCGCGCCGGAGATCCGGATCGAGCGCGGTGTTGCCTCCGACACCGCCGCGACGGACAACGCCAAGATCACGGTCAACAGCCTGCGGATCACCGGGGCGACGGTCTATGGCGAAGCCGAACTGCTCGCGCTGACCGGATTCAGGCCGGCAACCCAACTGAGCCTGGCCGAGCTGGAAGTGATGGCGTCGAAAGTGGCCGACTATTACCACGCCCACGGCTACTTCCTGGCGCAGGCGTACCTGCCTCCGCAAACGATCACCAACGGGGCAGTGAATCTCGTGGTGATGGAAGGCCACTACGGCACCATCACCCTGCGCAACAGCAGCAGCCTGTCGGATGCACGACTCAACGGGTTCCTGCATGGGCTTGACGGTGGCGACCCGGTCACCATCGCGCCGCTCGAGCATCGCCTGTTGCTGATGTCGGACCTGCCTGGTGTCATCGTCAATTCGACCCTTGTGGCCAGCGCCACGCCCGGGACCTCCGACTTGATCGTCGACGTCCGACCCGGCAAAAAGGTGGGCGGAAGCATCGAGGCTGACAACGCGGGCAATCCGTACACCGGCGAGATTCGGGTCGGGGCGTCGGTTTACGTCAACAACCTCACCGGAAATGCGGACGTGGCCAGCCTGCGCGTGCTGACCTCCGGCGATGGCCTGAAATATGGACAGCTTGCTTACCGGGTGCCGATCGGCAAAGCGACCGTCGGCGTTGCCTATTCCGCGCTCCAATACCACCTGGGCAAGCAATTCAAGGCCCTGGATGCCCACGGCAATGCGCAGATCGCGAGTCTGTTCGGCAGTTATCCGTTGGTCCGGTCCCGGAAAAGCAATCTCAACGCCACGGCGGGCTATGACCACAGGAAATTCGAGGACATCGAGGGTGTCACCAATTCCCGGACCAACAAGTCCATCGACGCGGTGATGCTGGGCATCCAGGGCGATCATCGCGACGACTTCGGTGGTGGCGGGTACAGCGCCTATGGGCTGACCGCAACGTCCGGAAACCTCGACATCAACACGCCAGCGGCCTTGTTCGTGGATCAACTGACCGCGCGCAGCAACGGCCATTACGGCAAGTTGGCGTTCAATGCCATGCGCTTGCAGCGATTGTCCGATTCATGGTCGCTGTTCGCGGCGGTCAAGGGGCAATTCGCCAGCAAGAACCTGGATGTGTCGGAGAAGATGGAACTGGGCGGCATGTATGCCGTGCGCGCCTATCCCGAAGGCGAGGCCTATGCGGACGAGGGCGTCGTCCTGAACGTGGAAGCAAGGTGGCTGGCAGCAGGGCTCTCGGATCGCATGCCCGGGCAGGTGCACCTGATCGGCTTCGTGGATGCAGGCAGCGTGACCGTGAATGCCGATCCCTGGGACAACGCCGACAACCACCGCAACCTCAGCGGCGCAGGCGTGGGGGCGACCTGGGATGACTACAACAACTTCTCGGTACGGGCGTATTACGCCTGGAAGCTGGGGAGCGAGGTGGCTCTTTCGAGCCCGGACAAGTCGGGGCGGTTCTGGATCCAGGCCGTGAAATATTTCTGATCCAGGTTGCCGGTACCCATTGCGGACCGTGCAAACCACTGAAGCATTTAGGAGATCGCCATGAACCACATCCATCATTCATCCAGCAGCCGTGCAATCAACCTGCGCCGGCGCGGAACAAGCACCCGTCCCAGGTCGTTTGCAGTGAAGCCACTGGCAGCTTGCATCGGGCTGTTGTTGGCCGCGAACGCATTCGCAGCTGACACGCCCATGGGCGGCGTCGTCGTTGCCGGCAATGCCAACATCGGCAACACCACGAACACCACCACCATCCAGCAGTCCAGCCAGTTGGTGGCCATCAACTGGGACAGCTTCAACATCGGCGTCGGCCAGAGTGTCGTCTTCAACCAACCCAACAGCAGCTCGGTCGCGCTCAACCGGGTCCTGGGTTCGGATCCCTCGAGCATCCTCGGCACCCTGAGCGCCAACGGCCAGGTGTTCCTGGTCAATCCCAATGGGGTCATGTTCGGCAAAGGTGCCTCCGTCAATGTCGGTGGCCTGGTGGCCTCCACCCGCGACCTTGATATCGGCAAAAGCAACTTCGGGACAGGACACTACGTTTTCTCCGGCGAAGGCGCTGGCGCCGTCCTCAACGCGGGTTCGATCCACGCGGCTGACGGTGGCTACGTGGCCCTGCTGGGCGCGAATGTCAGCAACCAGGGGGTTATCACGGCGAGGCTGGGGAGCGTGGTCCTGGCCGCGGGCAATGCGCTGACGATGGATGTTGCCGGCGATGGCCTGCTCTCCGTGGCTGTCAACGCCGACGCAGCCAATGCATTGGTGCAGAACAGCGGCATGATCCAGGCCGACGGCGGCAACGTGTTGCTGACCACCCAATCGGCGGCGGGCCTGCTGCAAACCGCAGTAAACAACACCGGGGTGATCCGGGCGCAGACCATCGGCCAGCGCAACGGCACGATCGAGTTGCTGGCAGGCATGCAGGGCGGCTCGGTCAATTCGGGCGGGACCCTGGATGCCAGCGCGCCCGATGGCGGCGATGGCGGCTTCATCGAAACCTCTGGTGGCAACGTCAGGATCGCCGACGGTTCGTTCGTGACCACAGCGGCACCGATGGGCAAGACCGGCCTGTTCGTGATTGACCCGCAGGACATCATCATCGGCCCTGGCGGCACGATCTCGGGCGCCACCCTGTCGGCCCAGCTGGTTACCACCAGCGTGAACTTCACCACGTCGCAGAGCGGGAATGGAAACGGCGACATCGTTGTCAACGATGCGATCGCCTGGACGGCCAGCGGAGCCCCGACCACGCTGTCGTT
>JBDSOZ010000002.1:0-17500 GCA_039914555.1 Luteimonas sp. | reverse complement strand
ACCCCGAAGCCCTTCATCCGGCGCCGCTCGTCCACTTGCAACGCAAGCCACGCACTGGAGCCGAAGCCGCAGAGCAAGCGGGCCCCTTTTCCCCCTGCGCGGGCCATGCCCGGCCACAACTCAATCGAAACCAACCCGGCGGCCACTCAGTGGTAGCCGCCGGGTCACGGCAGCCCCCGTACAATCCCCACGATGAACGACACCCCCCACCACGCCGGCCACGTCGCCGTCATCGGCCGCCCCAACGTCGGCAAGTCAACCCTGGTCAACGCCCTCGTCGGCGCCAAGGTCAGCATCGTCTCCAACCGCCCCCAGACCACCCGCCACCGACTCCTCGGCATCGCCACGTTTGCCAATGGCCAACTGCTGCTGGTCGACACCCCCGGCATCCATCGCGACCAGGGCAAGACCTCGGCTTCTGCCATGCACCGCTGGATGAACCGCGCCGCCCGCGGCGCGCTGGAAGGCGTCGACGCCGCCGTGCTGGTAATCGAAGCCGGCCGCTGGGACGAGGAAGACGGCCTTGCCTACGACGCCTTGCGCGAAGCCGGCGTGCCGGTGGTACTGGCGGTCAACCAGGTCGACAAATTCAAGGACAAGGCGGTGCTGTTGCCGTTCCTGGGCAAGGCCAATGAAGGTCGCGAATTTGCCGCGGTGCACCCGGTGTCCGCGCTCAAGCGCCAGGGTCTCGAACCGCTGGTCGAAACCCTGCTGGCGCTGATGCCCGAGCAACCGCCGCTGTATGGCGAAGACGAAATCACCGACAAGAGCCAGCGCTTCATGGCCGGCGAACTGGTGCGCGAACAACTGATGCGCCAACTTGGCGACGAATTGCCCTATGCGACCACGGTCGAGATCGAAAGCTTCAGCGAAGAACCCGCGCGCCACGGCACCTTGATGCGTATTGGCGCGGTGATCTGGGTCGAGCGCGATGGCCAGAAGGCGATCGTGATCGGCAAGGGCGGCGTGCGCCTGCGCGAGATCGGCACCCGCGCCCGCGAAGGCATGGAGCGACTGTTCGGCACCAAGGTGTTCCTCGAGACCTGGGTGCGCGTGCGTGCCGGCTGGTCCGACGACGAAGCCGCCCTGCGCACCCTCGGCTACCACGACTGACCGTGGGAGCGGCGGAAGCCGCGATGCGAATCACCAACGAACCCGTCTTCGTCCTCCACACCCGCCCCTGGCGCGAGACCAGCCTGCTGGTCGAGGCACTGAGCGCCAACCATGGCCGCATGGGTCTGCTCGCGCGCGGCGTGCAGGGACCCAAACGGCAGCTGTTGCGTGCCGCGTTGCAACCGCTCCAGTTCATCCGCATCGACGCCGTGCAACGCGGGGAACTGGCACAACTGCGCGCCGCCGAAGCGCTCGACGCGGCCCCGATGCCCGCGGGCGAAGCCACGCTTGCCGCGTTTTACGTCAACGAACTGGTATTGCGCCTGGCCCAGCGCGGAGACCCGCAACCCGAATTGTTCGATGCCTATGGCCGCATGCGTGGCCGCCTGGGCCTGGGTGAATCCCTGGGCTGGACCCTGCGCCGGTTTGAACGCGACCTGATCGATGCGATCGGGTTTGGCCTGGACTTCCGCAACGACGCCGAGGGTGTCGCGATCGATCCGGCTGCCCGTTACCGGCTCGACCCCGAGCAGGGCGCGCGTCGCCTGCTCAGCGACCGCGGCCACGACGATCGCAGTGCCGCCGCCACCGGTCGTGCCCTGTTGGCCTTGGCGGCGGATGACGCAATGCCTGGCAACGACGACCTCGCCAGCCTGCGGCGCGCCCTGCGCCCGGTCCTGCTGCACCACCTCAACGGCCGTCCACTCAAATCCTGGGATCTGCTCAGCCAGCTCGGTCGTGTGGGCCGCCCCCTGTAGGAGCGCGTCTTGCGCGCACAAGGCGCGCGCCTACCCCAGCAGTGCCTCGGCTGCCGCCACGAACGTTTGCAATGCGTCGCTTGATGCCGGCTCACGCTGCAGCGACGACACCGCGGCTTCCAGCCGCACCGCGCCGACAAATCCGCAACTGGCACGCAGCCGGTGCAACACCGGGACCGCGGCGGCGCGATCACCAGACGTCAATGCCTGCACGATCGCATGGCGCTGCGCCGCAAGCTCGTCCAGGAACAACCACCGCAATGCCTGGACCTGGCCGTGGTCGGTGTGCAACGCGGCCATTGCCATCGCGTCATCCCAAACGGGTTGCTGGTTGATCGCATCCGCGACGGCGACCGGGTGGCCCAATACACACCGCACCACCGACCGCAACGCCACGCAGGTAATTGGCTTGCGCAGCACCTCGACGAATCCAGCCGCGCGCAAGCTCGCCGCGGTTGCAGGGTCGGCGCCTGCGGTGTGGGCAATGGCCGGGGTCCAGGATGTCCGTGCGCGCAGCGCTGCCAGCAAGGCCGGGCCTCCACCATCGGGCAGGTGCGCATCGATCAGCCACAGGTCGTGATCGATGCCGGCGTCGGCGCAGGCGCGTGCCTGTCCGGCACTGGCGGTGGCATCCACGCGCGCCGGCAAGACCTCCAGCGCCTGCGCCAGGAAGGCACGGCTGACTGCATCATCTTCGACCAGCAGGATTCGTGGTGTGCGTGATTTCATCGTCCGGCCGTCCCTGGTCGGTATGCTTTGATCCATGCCCCGGCCCATCTTAATCCTGTTGCTGCTCGTGGCCTGTCTCGGGGCTACCGGTGTGCAGGCAGCCGACGCTCCGCGGGTGGCCGAGGCCCGGATTGCCCGCATCACCACCGCGGCCGCCATCCTCCACGATGTGCACGTACGCCTGTCCTGGGGCGCGGACGCGGCAACCGGAGAGCTGTCCTTGCAGGCAGGTCGGGTCGAAGCCCCGGGCCTTGGTTACCGCTACCGCGATCTGCACTGGCACTGTCCCTTGCAGCGTGGCGACCACGGCGCCTGGCGTTGCGATGGTCCCTTGCGCAGCGGCAAGGGCAAGCCGCTGCAACTGGCGGTCGAACTTGACGACGCTGGCCTCGATGCAGCGCTGTCGCAGGGCCGCGCATCGTTGCGGGTCAAGCGGCGCACCGACACCCCCGACGACATCGCGGTGACCCTCACCCGCGTCCCGGTGGCGTGGGCGCAAGCCTTGTTGGCAAAGGCCTGGTCGAGCGGCCAGTGGCAGGGCGGCACCCTGGACGGGCAACTGCAAGTGCACACCCCGTCCCGGCAACCGTTGCGGGTCAACGGAACGCTTGCATTGGCCGGTGTCGACTTTGACACCCCCGACGCCACCATCGCCGGCCAGGGCCTGGGCGGCAGTTTCAATATCGACTATCGGACCACGCCGAGTCTGTCGACGCTTGCGCTCACCGGCAGCCTGCACGGTGGTGAACTGCTGGCCGGCAGTGCCTATGTGTCATTGCCGGCAACACCGGTACAACTGCAATTGCAGGGACGCAAGCAAGGCGAGGGCGGTTGGACATTCCCCGCATTCCAATGGCGCGACGGCACTGCGCTCGTGGCCGACGGCAATGCGGCATTCGACACTGACGCCAAACTGCGCACGCTGGCGGTCCGCATGCACAGCGCCGACATCGCACCCCTGCGCGATCGCTACCTGTCGGGCTGGCTCGGCCTGGCCGGTTTGTCCGGCCTCGACATGCGCGGCGCGCTTGATCTGCAATTGACGGTTGCCAACGGCCAGCTGCAGCAGGCCCAGGCGCTGCTGCACGGCATCGACCTCGTCGATGGCAATGGCCGCTTCCGGTTTGAAGGTCTTGAAGGCGCGCCGCAATTCTCTGCAGGCAAATCCGTAGACAGCTCCCTGCACTGGCGTGGTGGCCAGTTGTACGGACTGGATTTCGATGCCGCGACCTTGCCGTTGCGCAGCGCCGCCGGCGAGCTGCGCCTGCGCCAACCCGTTTCCGTGCGTGCGTTTGGCGGCAGCCTGCGTTTCGATGACCTTGTCCTGCGGCCGCCATCAGCCGGCGAAAGCATGCGCCTGCAGTTCGGCCTGAGCGTGGACAAACTCGACATCGGTGGCTTGGCAAAATCGTTGGGCCTACCCGAATTCCAGGGCGAGTTGAGCGGGCGCATCCCGACCGCCCGTTACCAGGACGAGCGCCTGCAATTCGATGGGGGCCTAGCGGTCCAGTTGTTCGGCGGCACCGTGCAGCTCTCGGCCTTGTCGCTCGAACGCCCGTTCGGGGTGGCACCTTCGCTGACGGCCGACCTCGTGCTTGACAACCTCGACATGCTCGCGCTGACCAAGGTGTTTGACTTCGGCAGCATCAGCGGCAAGCTCGACGGCCGTATCACCGGCTTGCGCCTGGTCGACTGGAGCGCCACCGCATTCGATGCCGAGTTGCATACGGATCGTGCCGCCGCGCGCCGCGATCATGTGCGCCAGCGGATCAGCCAGCGCGCCGTCCAGAACATTTCCAGCGTCGGTGATTCTTCGTTCGTGAGCAGCCTGCAGGGCCGGCTGATCGGCCTGTTCGACGATTTCGGCTATCACCGCATCGGCATCTCCTGCCGGCTGCTCAACGAGGTCTGCGATATGGGCGGTTTGAAGGCTGCGCCAGCCACCAGTCCCGGTTCAGGCCCAGGCTTTACCATTGTCGAAGGGTCCGGCCTGCCCAGGCTGACGGTGGTTGGTTACAACCGCATGGTCGACTGGCCCACCTTGCTGGAACGCCTGGTCGCGGCCAGCAAGGGTGACGTGAAGCCGGTCGTGCAATAAGTCGTGGCATGATCTTACGTGGCATGATCTTCCGCAGTTGCGGCCAAGGAGACGAGAGATGAATCGCTGGATTGGAATGCCCTTCGCCGCGCTGGTGCTGACGGCCTGCGTCACCATCAACGTGTACTTCCCGGCTGCCGAAGCCAAGGAAGCCGCGCGCCAGTTTGTCGAAAAAGTCATTGGCGAAGACGCAACCCCGGCGACGCCTCAAGACAACAGTGGTGGCATGGCCCAGGTGACGCCCACGCTGCGCTTTGATCCGTTGATGCTGATCGGGATCGCACCGGCCTACGCCCAGGGCGCGCCGGACATCACCATCAAGACCCCTGCCATCCAGTCGATCCAGGCGCGGATGGAAGCGCGCTTCAACGACAGCCTGCGCGCAGGTTTTGACGCCGGCGCGCTCGGATTCACCAGTGACGGCATGGTCGTTGTTCGCGACGCCGGCAAGCTCGCCCTCAAGGACCGGGTCGCCATCAACCAGGCCGTTTCGGACGACAACCGCGACCGCAAGGCCGTCTACCGTGAAGTCGCGGTTGCCAATGGCCACCCGGAGTGGGAATCGCAGATCCGCTCCGTGTTTGCCCGCCAGTGGATCGCCAGTGCCCGTAGCGGCTGGTGGTACCAGGACGGCGGCGCCTGGCACCAGAAATAGCGGCCTCCCGCAGGAAGTAGCGGCAGCCGCGATCGCGGCTTCCGCCCGTCTGCGACAATAGGCGGCCATTTGCCGTGCCGTGACGCCCGTTGGCCAAGATCGACCAGACCCCTTTCGAGCTAGAGATCCTCGACCTCAGCCACGACGGTCGCGGCGTCGCCCGCCGCGCCAGTGTCGGTGACACCGCCGGCAAGGCCGTGTTCGTGGCAGGTGCACTCCCCGGCGAGCGCGTGCGCGTACAGCAGACCGCGCGCCAGCGCAGCTTCGACGAAGCCCGCACCCTCGAAGTGCTGCAGGCCTCGCCAGACCGCGTCGTGCCGCGTTGCCCGCACTTCGGAACCTGCGCCGGCTGCGCCTTGCAGCACCTGGCCGAAGACCGCCAGATCCATGCCAAGCAGCGGGTGTTGCTGGACAACCTCGAACGCATCGGCCACGTCTCTCCGGCGACGGTTGCGCCGCCGCTGGTCGATTCGGCCTGGGGTTATCGCCGCAAGGGCCGCTTTTCGGTGCGCCGGGTCGAGAAAAAAGTCAAAACCCTGGTCGGCTTCCGCGAACTGGATCCGCGCTTTGTCGCCGATCTATCGGAGTGCCATACGGTCATTCCGGAAATCGGCTTCAAGATCGAAGCGCTGGCTGCGCTGGTCGACGCCATGGACGGCCGTCGTGACATTCCGCAAATTGAATTCATCGCCGGTGATCCGACCCCGGAATTCAGCGGCGTTGCGTTGGTGTTCAGGCACCTGCAGGCCTTGTCCGAAGAAGATCGCGCCGCCCTGGTCGAGTTCGCGCAGCAACATGGATTTGCGATTTTCCTGCAGCCCGGCGGGATCGACTCTGTGCATCCGCTGTGGCCGTCAGAGCCACGACTTGCGTTCCGGCTTCCAGCCTGGGATCTGGAACTGCAATTCCGTCCGCTCGATTTCATCCAGGTCAACGCCGGCCTGAACCAGAAGATGATCGCGCGCACCCTCGAATGGCTCGACCCGCAACCGGGAGATCGGGTACTTGACCTGTTCTGCGGGCTCGGCAACTTCACCCTGCCATTGGCGCGGGTGGCGGGCGCGGTGGTTGGCGTGGAAGGCGACCTCGGCCTGGTCCAGCGCGCCCGCGACAACGCCGCGCGCAATGGCCTGGCCAATGCCAGCTTCCATGCCGCCGACCTCGCCCAGGACCTGCGCACCCAGCCGTGGATGCAGCGCGCGGGCAAGGCACCGGCCTTCGACCGCCTGCTGCTCGACCCGCCGCGCTCGGGCGCCGATGCGGTGCTCAAGCAGCTGCCGCTGGAAGGCCTGCAGCGCATCGTCTACGTCAGTTGCCATCCCGGTTCACTGGCCCGCGACGCCGGTTACCTGGTCAACGAACGCGGCTGGAAACTGCAGGCCGCCGGGGTCATGGACATGTTCCCGCACACTGCCCACGTAGAATCGATCGCATTGTTCACCCCTCCAACGTAGGAGCGCGCCTTGCGCGCGATCAGCCCAAACCATGCTAGTCATCGGCATCGCCGGACACCAACTCACTTCCCAGGAATGCGACTGGCTGCAGCACGACGCCT
The DNA here is from genome assembly GCA_039914555.1 of Luteimonas sp. Classification (GTDB taxonomy): domain Bacteria; phylum Pseudomonadota; class Gammaproteobacteria; order Xanthomonadales; family Xanthomonadaceae; genus Cognatiluteimonas. The sequence continues at coordinate 10,592 of JBDSOZ010000002.1, read as the reverse complement.
GCGCCGGCGTGATCCTGTTCACCCGCAACTTTGCGTCGAAGGCCCAGGTCGCGGAGTTGTCGCAGGCCATCCGCGAAGCTGCGCCACGCCCGCAACTGATCTGCGTCGACCAGGAAGGTGGCCGCGTCCAGCGCTTTCGTGATGGCTACAGTGCGTTGCCATCGTTGCAGGGTTTCGACAGGGCCTATGCGTCGGATCCTGCTGCTGCCCTCGAACTCGCGCGCGAACACGCCTGGCTGATGGCCAGCGAAGTGCGCGCCAGCGGCGTCGACCTCAGCTTCGCACCGGTGGTCGACCTAGGCCGCGGCAATCGCGCGATTGGTGACCGTGCGTTTTCCGCCGATCCGCATGTAGTTGCCGAATTCACCCGCGCCTACGTGCGCGGGATGCACGACGCCGGCATGGCCGCCACCCTCAAGCATTTCCCCGGCCACGGCTCGGTACTGGAAGACACCCACGTCGACAACGCCGTCGATGACCGCCCGCTCGCTGCGATCCTTGCCCTCGATCTGGTTCCGTTTGTTGCCGGCATCGATGCCGGTGCCGACGCCGTGATGATGGCGCACGTGGTGTACCCGCAGGTCGATACCGATCCGGCGGGTTACTCCAAACGCTGGATCGAAGGCATCCTGCGCCAGCAGATGGGCTTCCGTGGCGTGGTGTTCTCCGACGACATCGGCATGGCCGCCGCGTTCTCTGCAGGCGGCATCCGCTCGCGGATCGATGCGCACCTGGACGCCGGTTGCGACGTGGTCCTGGTCTGCCATCCCGAACTCGTTCCCGAATCGCTGGCGGCCGTGCAGGGCAGGGCACTCAACACCGCCGCGCTGCTCGGCTTGATTGGCCGCGGCCCGATGGCCTGGGACGGCCTGCTCGCCGACGCGCGTTATCCGGCCACCCGCGCGCGGCTGGACGGTGGCCTCGCATGACCATTCCCGACAACATGCCCGACCTGGCCACCGCCCTGGCTTCGGCGCAAATCATCCACGACCGTGCCACCATCGAGTCCACGATTGACGCCATGGGCGCGCGCATCGCCGCCGATTACGCCGAAGGCGCGCGTCCGGTGTTCCTCACCGTGATGCACGGCGCGCTGCCGTTTGCCGCGCAACTGGCGCTGGCGATTGGCGCGCGCGGCGTCGACCTGGAATTCGATTACCTGCACGCAACCCGCTATCGCGGCGCCACCACCGGTGGCTCGCTGGAGTGGAAGCATCGACCGGCCACGCCGTTGCAGGGTCGTCGGGTGTTGCTGGTTGACGACATCATCGACGAAGGCCACACCTTGTCCGAAGTGCGCGCCTGGTGCCTGGCGCAAGGCGCAAGTGAAGTGCGCATCGCCGCGATGGTGGTCAAGCGCCATGGCCGTTGCGTGGACGGCTTGTGCGCCAACTATGCCGGCCTCGACGTGCCCGATCGCTACGTGTTCGGTTACGGCATGGACTACCAGGAACAAGCCCGTAACCTGCCCGCCATTTACGCCCTCCCGTAGGAGCGCGCCTTGCGCGCGATACCGATGCCATGACCGACCACCCCTCCCTGGATCTCGCCATCATCGGCGGCACCGGCGTTTACGCCCTGGCCGAACTGACTGAGGTCGAGACCGTACATGCACACACCCGCTACGGCCAGCCCTCCGGCCCGATCCGGATCGGCACCCTTGCCGGCAAGCGCGTTGCCTTCCTGGCCCGCCACGGCGAAGGCCATGGCGTGCCACCACATCGCATCAATTACCGCGCCAACCTGGCCGCGTTGCAGCAGGCAGGCGCACGCCGGGTACTCGCACTCAACACCGTTGGTGGCATCACCACCCAATACGGCCCCGGCGTGCTCGGCTGCCCGGACCAACTGATCGACTACACCTGGGGCCGCGTCTCCAGCGTGTGCGACGCGGATGCAAACGCGAGCCCGGACAGTGAGGTCTTGCACGTTGACTTCGGCGAACCGTATACGCGTGGGCTACGCGCTGAAGTGCTCGCCGCGGCACACCGCGCCGGGGTATCTGTCGTCGACGGCGGTTGCTACGGCGCCACCCAGGGCCCGCGACTGGAGACCAAGGCCGAGATCGCGCGCATGCATCGTGACGGTTGCGACCTGGTCGGCATGACCGGCATGCCCGAGGCTGGTTTGGCCCGCGAACTGGGCCTGGACTACGCCTGCCTCGCCATCGTCGCCAACTGGGCGGCCGGTGCCGGTCCGGACCCCGACGAAGTGATCACCCTGGATCAGGTTTTGGCGAACGTCGCGACTGCGACCGCAGGTGTCTCGCGCCTGGTCCAGGCGTTATTGGCGTCGCACTAGTTGTCGCCAAGGCGATAATTGAAGGCGTACAGATGCTTGCCATCGACGATGTTGATCTTGAAGTCACCGGTCAGGCCCTTCAACGCGCCAGTACCCGAATCGGGAACCACGGAGATGCTCATGCTCGGAACCCCACGGTTCATGGTCGCGCTGTGCTGCAGGGTGAACGATCCATCATGGCCAGCGAGCGTTCCGGTGACGTGCTCGATCGCGACATAGCCCGCCGAGCCTGGCGTTTCCGTCATTGCGGTCAGCATCTGTCCTTGGGTCGTTGCCGTCAGGTCACCGGAAATTGTCTTGTCGATCGACATTCGTCCGGTCTTCGCCTGGTCTGCGGCGCCCTCGAACACCAGGGGTTTGATTGAAACCTCAAAACTGCCTGTTGCGACGTCTGCCATGGGTGTGACTCCGTTGGTTCATTGACCTGCAGGTGGCTCCCAAAGTTCGACTTTGTTGCCTTCAGGATCGAGCACCCAGCCGAATTTTCCGTACTCCGAAATGTCCGGCTCGCCGACCACGTTGCAACCTTCGGCCTGCAGTGCCGCCAGCAGCGCAAGCAGATCGTCGACCCGGAAGTTGACCATGAACGACGCCGAGCCGGGCGCCATCTTGTTTGTGTCTTCGGAAAATGGCGTCCACAGCGTCATCCCCGGCGCACCATCAGCGCCACCCCACTGGAATGCGGCACCGCCCCATTCGGAGACCTCCAGCCCGAGGTGGTCGCGATACCACGCGTTCAAGGCCTTGGGGTCTTTCGACTTGAAGAAGATTCCACCGATTCCAGTCACACGTTTCATGGCGCTCACCCAATGATCGTGCTCGCCGTCAGGGGGCGTTGTGGCCGCGGGGCAGCATGACGATGAGCAGCGTCGCCAGCGGCCCGATCAGCAGCGACAGCAGCCACCATCCCAGGGCGCTGCGTTGTTTGCCTTGTGCCAGCCCGGCATTGATCAGGGAGAGAGTGCCCCAGCCAACAAAGAACTCACTCGTCGCGGGTAGGTCCATGGTCATTCCCCTGGTTCGGTCGATAACTCCGGATCATATGGCAACTTGCACCGCTGGGTGGCCATCAGTTGCACCACTGTTGCTCGCATGGTTCGCCATCGTTGTTACCGTCCATTTTCGTGCTCGGACAATGCTGCAGGAAGTATGTCGCCTCCGCGCAGGAGGTCATCTGTGAGCACATCGTCCGGCCGTCGCAATGAAACGACTGGTCAGGCTCGGCCGGGAGCTCCGCAGCTGGGTCGACTTGTGCTGTGGTGAGCGGCAACGCGGCACCTCGGTGCTCCCTGACGTAGGTGTAGCTGCCGATGGCAGCCACAACCAGCACCGCGACCAAGCTGTCGCGCCAGCGGCTGTGGTGCCGCCGCTGTCGGGGATAGGCGGGTGGGCGGGGCGCACGGGACCTAGCCTGGCCGCCCGGGCGCATGACCCTGACCGCCCGCGACTTGCCTTCAGCGCCCGCCTCGGTTTCGAAGGAAACGAGTTCGCCAACTTGCGGGCGTTTGCCATCCCGCGGGAACGCAGAGATGTGGACGAAGAGCTCGGCATGGCCTTGGGCTGGCGCAATGAAACCGAATCCGCGGTCTTCGTTCCATTGGGTCAACGTGCCATGGGTCCGCATGCAGGGGCTTCCAGCCGCTAGGGCAGTTTGAACTTCCGGGTGGAACGCAGCGGCCAGTGGGACGTGAACTGGGCGCCACCGACCAATCGCGATCCGGCCGAGACACCGCGCACGATGCCGCGGGCATCCAGCACCGTGCGGATGCGCCGGAACGCGCGCTTCGGGTCTGGCGTGATCACGAACAGGTTGATCTCCTTGGCGTTGACGTCATAGCCATCCAGGGCCGCCGTGTCGCCGAGCGCTTCTTTCAGCTCATCCTGGATCGTCGCAAGGAAGTTCGGGTCGTCCAGCGAGTTGCGCCAGAACTTGATCACGAGTTGATAGTCCATGAGCCGATTGTAGGGCGGCTAGCCAGCGGCGGGGGACTTGTGCAGTGCGATCAAAAGCACACCTCCGGCGACCAGCGAAATGCCGATCCACTCCTGCGCCGATGGACGCTCGCCGAGTAGCACATAGGCAAATACCGCAACCAACAGCACGCTTAACTTGTCAACCGGCGCAACCTGGGAGGCCTGCCCCATCTGCAGCGCCCGGAAGTAGCAGACCCAGGACGCCCCCGTTGCCAGTGCGGACAACGCCAGGAACAGCAAGGTCTTGGACGACAGCGAAAGCGGATTGCTCCACTTGCCGGTGAACCACACGAACGGACCAAGTACCGCAAAGATCATGACGGTGCGGATCAAGGTCGCCAGGTCCGAGTCGACCCCGCGAATGCCAACTTTGGCAAAGATCGCCGTCAGCGCGGCAAAACACGCCGACAGCAACGCCCACAACAGCCAACCGCTCGGCATTGTCATGCGGACGCACCAAACAGGGTGCCCACTGCGGTGGTCAAACCCATGGCCAATGCGCCCCAGAACGAAACCCGCAGGACCGATGCGAGCACAGGCGCGCCGCCCGTGCGTGCAGCCAGCAGGCCCAGCAGCGCAAGGAATGACAGCGAACTGGCGGCCAGGCCCCACATGAGCGCAGCACCCGGAATCAGTACCACCACAAGCAGCGGAAGTGCAGCACCTGCAGCGAACGTGCCAGCGGACGCGAGGGCCGCTTGAACCGGCCGCGCAGTCAAGGTATCGGAGATGCCAAGTTCGTCCCTGCCGTGTGCGCCCAACGCATCATGCTGCATGAGTTGGGTCGCGACACTGGAGGCTAACGTCCGGTCCAGGCCCCGGTGCACATAGATCTGGGTCAGCTCTTCGTGTTCCTGGATTGGATTGGTGTCCAACTCGATCCTCTCGCGCGCCAGGTCCGCGCGCTCGGTATCGGCTTGTGAACTGACGGAGACATACTCGCCCGCAGCCATTGACATCGACCCTGCCACGAGACCGGCCACCCCTGCAACGAGGATCGTCTGGGTTCCTGCGCCAGCGGCGGCCACGCCCAACACCAGGCTCGCGGTGGAAACGATCCCATCATTCGCCCCCAGGACGGCTGCGCGGAGCCAGCCTGTTCGATGCGTGCGGTGACGTTCGCTGTGTCTCATGGGGTGTCCCAGGTCGAGGAGCTCATATCCAGCGCCTGACGGATTTGATGTACTGCGCGTAAGGCTCGCCAAATTTTTCCAGCAGCAGTCTTTCTTCCGGCATGATCTGCAAGCGGGTGATGTAGGTGACAAACATGACAACGGCAACCAGCGTTAACGGATTTGCAAGATAAGCACACCAGCCGAGCAGTGCGAGCGTCAGCCCCAGGTACATCGGATTTCGAGTGAACCGGTATGGGCCGCTGCGAACGATTGCATTCGACTTTCCAGGAGTATGCGGATTGGCTGTCGTCCCGATCTTGCGGAAGGCCAGCAACCCGGACAAGGCTAGCAACACTCCCGCCAGGACCAAGGCCGCGGCAATGGCTAGTCGGGCGGGCAGAAGGTCGGTGAAGCCAGGCGTGGAACGCGCCAGCACCCATGCCAAGCCCGCGCACAGACCAACGATCACTGGCGGTGGAACCTTCAGGTCTAGCGATGCCATGGTTATCAGGCCTCGTGGGTGCTGCGATCCAGGATCTGCTTGAGGACCACCGCCTCATTGTGCGACTGATCCCTGGCCGCGTACACCAGGGTGCTGTTTGCTTGCCACGCCAGCTCCTTGAGCCAGAGGTCAATCGCTGCCTTGGCGGGAAGTTCTTAAGCACGCTTCAGATTGACGTTCACCTTGGGCGGAAGATCCACGGGATGGCGGATAGGCCGGTGCCCACAACGAACAGGAGCGTGGCGCTGGAAACGACGTACGGAACCAGCATGAGACCCAAGCCGCAGAGCAATGGGCCGAGGGTGCGCTGCTTCTTGCCGTAAATGAAGTAACCCAGGCCGATTGAACTGAATAGCACACCCAGCAGTAGTATCGACGTGGTCACTTACCGGCCTTGGAAGTTGCCTTGCGCCGGAAGTCTGGACTTCGATTGCTGGACAGGCGTGGCAGCTTGTTGGGATCCCCAGGCATCGCGTGACAAACAGGGACCATCAAGCATGCGATCAGCTGCGTGGCTGGCGGCGGATGATCATCGTGACTCCGATGAGGATCAGGATGACTGGCCACCAGTCCGTGACGAGTGGCCCCAGGTCTGGCAGCCAACCCTGCTTGCGCAGCAGGAAATACGTGCCCAGCGCGATCAGGACATAGGCACCAGTGAGTGAGTTGGATCGCATTGTTGTTTCTCCGTGTCAGGCCAAGTGCCAGGAACCAGGTTATTGGAGGTGCTCGATGACAACCGTCTCAGTGCGGTTCTCGATCAATGAGCGCCGGAGTGTCTCTTCGATGCTGCCGCGCCGACTCTCGGCCGGCATGTCGTCGTTCGGGCTGCCTTGGGCAAACGCCAGCGCAGCTTCGGGTGACTTCCAGGCCACGGTGACACGCAGGTCCCATGCCTCGTTGCCGGAAGAGAGCAGCGGCTCGCTGATGCGGATCCACAGGATTCCACCTGCCTGCTGTTCGCGTTGCAACCGGGCCAGGTCGGTCTTTCGATACAGCAGCAGGAACTGCTTTTCATTGCCTGGCTTGACCCAATACGTTTGTTCAACCACGAAGGATCGCTCGGGCGGCTTCTGATCCTGCGCCAGCGCCGAATGCGCAGCCAAGGCCAGCACCATCATGCCTGGGATGAAAATTGCTCTCATTGTTTCTCTCCTGCAGCCATGCCATTTGGCTTGCGCGCAATCGTTTCCTGCAGGCGACCGATCGGGATCCCAAGAAACGTGATGACGCCAATATTGTCGATCGTGCTGGCGTCCGCCGACAGTTCAAGTTCCTGGTGCATGAACAGAGGCCCTTTGACCCTGTAACGCAACGACAGGTGAGGCCCTGCAGTAACGCCTTCCACGGGGCCCGCGGCGTCACTGAGCGAGGCAGAGTAGTGATTTTCGCTGGTGGAGGTGAGGATCCAAAAGCGTTCCCGCGGCGCCTCTCCCTCGAAAGTGACGGTTTGGTCCAGTCGGAACGTCCCGTCAGGCTGCGCACTTCCGTGGCTCGTGACCTTGAAGGCTCGTGGTTTTCCGAGCAACAGTTTCAGCGTGCCTTGGCCCTCGCTCACACCCGCGAACCCGTTCGCAGGTGTGAACTCCGGCGACTTCCGGGCAGCGAAGAGCGGGGCCACCATCGCGCTGGCGGCGAGAACCACAATGAATAGCCACCAGTATTTGCGCTTCATCCAAACTGCCACCGTCGTTGATCCCTGGCTAGAATTCTTTGCCATTGACCGGCACCCGCTTGATCCTGTCCAGATCAACACCGTCAACGCAACGGATATTGATTGCCGCCATCTTGCTTCCGTCGGGCTTGATGCCAAGGGCAAAGGGCTGAGTCCCGCAGACAGAGCAGAATTGATGTTTGATCACATGCTTGTTGAAGGTGTATGTCGTGAGCTTGTCCTCACCGGCGGTAACCGCGAACGACCCACGCGGAACAAACCAGAGCAGCAATCCTTTACGGCTGCAATGTGAACAATTGCATTCGATTGCCTGGTCAATCCCGCCTTCGGCGCTGAACTCCACGGCACCGCAATGGCAGCTTCCAGTTTGCATGGGTTTCTCCTGGATCAGGCTGGGGACAACGGTCAAGCCTGCGGGGTGGGAGCGGTCTGCAGACAGCTCTTGACGATCTGCACCAACATCATCAGTGCGGCGGCCAATACGAAAAGTGAACCACTGCCCAGTACCGGTGCCAATGCTGCCTGTGAAGTTCCGCGGAACAGGAGGAACAGGCCAATTGCAAAGATTGCAGCCCCCAACTGATGGACAACAAACTGGAGCAGGGCGAGTTTGCTGCTCGACTGCGTCGGTAACCAAAGTTTGTAGATGATTGCGTAAATCATCGAAACCACAAAGCCGACGAGCAGGATATGGGCGTGCGCTGGATGTTCGGCATGATTCTGGGAGATCGCCATGTAGATGCCCAGCAACATTCCCAAAATTGCATACGCCATGGCGGCGAGCAGGTACTTCCGATCAATGGTCATGGCAGACTCCTTGGTTAGCCGGCGACGGCCGATTGTGCATTGAACCCAAGGCGCTCGTACAGCCTCCAGGCCGCAGTCCCCGGCGACACCCGAAGCTGCCCCTGCCGGCCACCAAGGCATGCCGCGCCAGCGCCGTTTCGACGGGGTTCCGACAGGCCTGGATGACGGCCGGCTCGCCCGTCACGGCAGCAGATCGATCCCGAATTGACGGACGAACAGGGCAAACACGCCAAAGCAAAGCACGGTGATCCCAATACTTGCCAGTAGCGTCAACCAGAATCCCAGGCGGGGCAGCAAAAGGGGAAACGCAAGGAACATGGGCAAGGTCGGGACCACGTACCAGAAGGTGTACCAGGCGTGGTTGGCGATCTTGGCCTGCGGCTGCTTCTCTAGGTAGAGCCAGACAAGCGCAAGGAAGGTGACTAACGGTAGCGCGGCGATCAAGCCGCCGAGCTTGTCACTGCGTTTCGCAGCTTCCGAGACGATCACCACGATTGCTGCGGTGAGCATGTACTTGCTAATTAACCAGCCCAAGTTGATCTCCAGATAGGGCTCTGGGGCCCGAGTTAAACCCGGCCCCGAAGCGGTTGCGGCTTCAGTGAATGGTTGGACCTCATCGCTGGAGTGGTCCGGTGCCGTGGCGGGAGACGACCTGCCATTGCTTGTTGCGCTTTGCCCATACGTCCGTAATCAGGAATATGCCACTCCAGTCTTGCCCTGCTACTGCGGCTTCCTGGTTGGCGCGCCCGTGAACAATCGCTGTTTCGCCGAACGACCGAACCACGAGCTCCTCCCAGCAAAAGAAGGTGCAATTAAAAACGTTCAAGGCGGAAAGCCACTCGCCCTTTGACATCAAGACACCGCGCGCGCTGGTGAGCAAGAAATCATCCGCCAGGATGCGCTCACAGGCGGCATGATCTTGCTTGACCCACGCGGCCATCCACTCTTGCTCGAGAAGCGGGATCTCTATTTCTGCAGATGCGGTCATGGTTGGGGGAGCGGAATGATCTCGGTTTGCACGCGGTGTCTGGCCCCGCCGGGGATTTGCGTGATCGCTGGCGGATCTTCGCACGTGAGCTCATACCGGCCGCCCGCAGCGAACGTCCGCGAGAGCCTGGCAGGTCCATCGACCGTGATCCAGCCCGGGCAGGCGTAGCCGATTGTGCGCTGACCTGGCATGACCCGGAGCTCCCTGACGGGGCCACCCGGCACAGCTCGACCATCGACTGACAAGACCCCGTGCCTGCCTGGGACAAAGCGATAGTTCACGCGAGCGCCGACCGCCAGGTGTGCCACGGTGCTCGCGCTGGGCACATCCGTCCTGGACGGTGCCGCAATGCAGCCTCCAACGCCGACACCCAAGAGGAGCAGGACGATTCGCATCAGTGCCTGGTGCCTGGATTGAGACGTGCCGCGCATCGGGTTCGGCTCGAATGAATGGTTAAGTGTGCAGCCTGCGCACTGCCCACCCGCCCAGCCAGCCTAGGACACCAAGCCAGATGAGGACAACGACTACGGCCATGCCGCGGCTGACCGGGAGGTCAGCAGCAGTTTGCGCTTGTCGCCGCGCCGACAACATCACCTCGGCCGGTGTCAGTCGGACAACAAGCACCAACCCAAGCGGGACCAGGATTAAGTCATCCACAAACCCCAGTACTGGAATGAAGTCCGGGATCAGATCAATTGGACTGAGGGCATAAGCGGCGACGAGGAGGGCGATGACCCGAACGAACCAGGGCGTTCGGGGATCCCGGGCAGCAAAATAGACCACCAGGGTCTGCTGCCTCAAGTCTTTCGCCCATTGCCGGAACGTCGCAGCCATACATTTGAACGAAGCAGCGATTCGGGTTCAGCCCGCAGGCTACTTGTTGTAATTGAAGTTGAAGACTAGAGGGAATGGCTTGTCGGAGTAGCCAACTGGCCTGTTGGCCTTGACCTGAAGCTTGTCAATCTTCAGGGCATAGCACCGTGTTGGTGCTGAGTCGGGTTGTACGTCCACGTTCTCAAAGTTGCCTTGGGGATCGATGTCTGCAACTAGCGTGAAGGTGTCTTTCTTCAGGGGTGACCCCGCGTAACATTCTCCGGCGAAGCGATTGATGCTTTCGCCGTGCTCCTTCAGGACGTCTGTGATGTACGCCATGCCGACAGGCGTATTCTCGAGTGCCTGGGCTTGCGCTGCGCGCTCAGCGAACGTGGCAGCCGGTTTTGGGCTACACGC
>JBDSOZ010000182.1:0-26922 GCA_039914555.1 Luteimonas sp. | reverse complement strand
CGGGCGATGATCGGCAAGTTCGAAGGCGATGTGATTACCATCGACGCCCCCGGCGGCCAGCGCGAATACGAGATCCTCTCGGTCCGCTACGAAGGCTGACGGTACCGCGCGCATGGCCAGCGCAACCTTGTTGCTACCCGCGCGCGACCGGTTGGCCGGGCAATCCCTGTCGCCGGTTTTGTCGCACGCGCTCGGACGCGCTGACGTCACTGTGGTTGGCGAAGCAGGGGAGCGCGCGCAATTGTTGCGCCATTTCGAACTGTTGCCCGCGGGCTGGCCGGTAGCCGCGTTGACCCGCAGCAGGGACGCTGGCGATGTTGCATCCGCGCAATGGATGCGCGCTGATCCAGCCTGGGTTCGCCCCGACATCAACGGTGCGCGCCTGTTTGCCTGCGGTGATGGTTTGCACCTGTCGCAGGATGACGCCGACGGGCTCCTGCCGGCCTTGCGCACCCTGTTTGGCGATGCGGGGTTTCCGATCGACGCGCCAACACCCTCGCGCTGGTACCTGCGCATGCCGGTGGCAACCAAGCCGCCGCGATTCCCGGGCCCGGAGGATGCGCTGGGCACCGATCTGTTCGATGACCTGGTCGGCGTTGACGTGGTGACCGACGCCGACGTGCGGCGCTGGCGGAGCCTGCTCAATGAAGCCCAGGTACTGCTACACAACCATCCATGGAACGCGCGTCGCGCAGCTGCCGGCAAGCCACCCGTGAACTCGTTGTGGTTCTGGGGTGCGGGGGTGATGCCCGATCGGGTGTCGACCGCACATGCGCAGATCCATTCGAACGACGTGTTGTTGCAGTCACTGGCAGCAGCAGCCGGCGTGGTGCCGCTGGCGCGAGGGCAAGCTTTCGAGGCGGCGCCGGCTTCCGCTCTGTTTGACCTGCGGGACGCTCGCGACCTGGCGCAATTGCAACAAGATTGGCTACAACCGGCACTGGATGCGTTGCGGCGTGGCCGCTTGCGACAGCTAACCCTGGACTGCGCCGAAGGCAGCCGCTACCAATTGGCGCCTTCGCAGCGCTGGCGTTTCTGGCGCCGACCAGCGTTGCAGCTGGCGCCCCTGCGACGCGACGAATTCAGCGACAGCGACCTCGACGCGTGAGCTTGCAACGCACGCTGCGTCGTCGGCCGCCGGCGCCCGAGCAAGGTAACGACTGGGGTGCGATGTCGCCGCTGTTGCGGCGCCTGCACGCCGCGCGTGGCGCCCGGAGTATCGACGATGCGCAGCCCCGGCTCGCCAGCCTGTTGGCACCAGGCGCTTTGCTCGGGATCGATGCGGCGGTCGATTTGTTGCTCGAAGCGATCGCAAGCAGTCGCCATATCGTGGTGGTTGGCGATTTTGATTGCGATGGCGCCACCGCCTGCGCCCTGGGCGTGCGTGGATTACGCATGCTCGGTGCCACCCGGGTATCGCATGCGGTGCCCAATCGCCAGGTGCACGGTTATGGCCTGTCGCCGGGCTTGGTGGCGGACCTGGCGCAGATGCAGCCGCAGTTGCTGGTCACGGTCGATCATGGGATTGCCTGCCACGCCGGCATCGCCGCAGCCAAGTTGCGCGGCTGGCAGGTATTGGTTACCGACCACCACTTGCCGGGCGCGACCTTGCCGCCGGCCGATGCGATCGTCAACCCGAACCAGCATGGCGATGGTTTTGCCAGCAAGGCCATCGCCGGCGTCGGCGTGATGTTCTACCTGCTGCTGGCTTTGCGCGCGAAGTTGCGTACGTTGGGCGATGGGCCCGCGACAACTGCAGACCTGGGCACGCTGCTCGACCTGGTGGCCGTGGGTACCGTCGCCGACCTGGTGCCGTTGGACGCCAACAACCGTTCGCTGGTGGCCGCAGGCTTGCGCCGCTTGCGAGCCGGACATGGATGCGCCGGGCTGCGCGCGTTGATCGAAGTGGCCGGACGCGATGAGTCGACGCTGACCGCCAGCGACATTGGATTTGCACTCGCACCACGGATCAACGCCGCGGGACGACTCGACGACATGGCGGTGGGGATCGAATGCCTGTTGACCGACGATCCGGCTCACGCCCGCACTCTGGCCGCAGCGCTGCACGCCATCAATGCCCAGCGCCAAGGCGTGCAACAGCAGATGGTGGCCGAGGCCGAAGCCGCGGTTTCGCAGTTGTCACTCGACGGCGACCTGCCGGCTGCACCGTGCCTGTTCGACCCGCATTGGCACGCCGGCGTGGTTGGCCTGGTCGCGTCGCGGATCAAGGAGCGCTTGCACCGACCGGTGTTCGCGTTCGCACCCGTCGAGCCTGGTAGTGACCAGCTGCGCGGTTCGGCGCGATCGATTCCGGGGCTGCACATCCGCGATTTGCTCGCAGCTGTCGATGCGACGCATCCGGGGTTGATCCAACGTTTTGGCGGCCATGCGATGGCGGCCGGATTGAGCCTGTCCTTGGCCGCGTTGCCGGAGTTTGACCGAGCATTGCAACTGCAGGCCGAACGCCTGCTGGATTCCGATGTATTGGGCGCCGAAATCGTCACTGACGGCGGCCTTCAGGCCCACGAGCTCGACATCTCCCACGCCCGTGAGTTGCGCGATGGGGGTCCCTGGGGACAGGCATACCCGGAGCCAATGTTCGATGGCGAGTTCAAGGTCCTGAGTTGGCGCGTGGTCGGCGAACGCCATCTCAAATACGAACTCGCGCACGCCCACAGCGTTCTCAACGCGATCGAGTTCGGTGGCTGGACTGGTGCAGAACCACCCGACCGAATCTCCATCGCCTACCGCCTCGAGCCAGACAGTTACCGCGGTGGCGATGCCATCCAGCTGGTGGTGGCCTACCGCGAATCGGTGCCACCGGCCTGAATCATCGGCTCGGCCACTACTGGCCTTGCGCGGGCGGGCCGCCTGTTAGAATTGACGGCCTTTCACCATGCGCCCCTGGGCGTCCGTCCCGACATGATCGAGCTCAATCCCGTGCGCCAGCGTATCGCCGACCTTCGTGGCCGGCTGGATGCACTCAGGGGGTATCTTTGACTACGACGCCAAGGTAGAGCGGCTCGAGGAAGTCAATCGCGAGCTGGAAAACCCGGACATCTGGAATGACTCCGAGCGCGCACAGGCACTGGGTCGCGAGCGTTCGGCGCTGGACAAGAACGTCACCGGCATCCGCGAGTTGGGCGAAGGACTGGCGGGCGCCGATGAATTGCTGGACCTGGTCGCTGCCGAGGATGACCAGGAAACTGCCAATGCAATTGCTGCCGATGTCGAGCGTTACGCCAAAGGCGTCGACCAGCTTGAATTCCTGCGCATGTTCTCCGGCAAGATGGACGCCAATGCAGCGTTCGTTGATATCCAGGCCGGTGCTGGCGGAACCGAAGCACAGGACTGGGCCGAGATGCTGCTGCGCATGTACCTGCGCTGGGCCGAGTCGCGTGGTTGGAAAACCGAGTTGATGGAGGTCAGTGGTGGCGACGTTGCCGGGATCAAGTCGGCGACCTTCCGGGTCGAAGGCGACCATGCCTACGGCTGGCTCAAGACCGAAATCGGCGTGCACCGGTTGGTGCGCAAGTCGCCGTTCGATTCCGACAACCGTCGGCATACCTCGTTCACCTCGGTGTTCGTGTCGCCGGAAGTCGACGATGACATCGAGATCGACATCAACCCGGCCGACCTGCGCACGGACGTGTACCGTTCCTCCGGCGCTGGCGGCCAGCACGTCAACAAGACTGAATCCGCGGTCCGCATTACCCACATCCCGACCAATACCGTCGCTGCTTGCCAGACCGGCCGCAGCCAGCACCAGAACCGCGATACCGCGATGAAAATGCTGGCGGCCAAGCTCTACGAACTGGAAGTGCAGAAGCGCAACGTCGAGCGCGACGCGCTGGAAGCGACCAAGTCCGACATTGGCTGGGGCAGCCAGATCCGCAACTACGTGCTGGACCAGTCAAGGATCAAGGACCTGCGCACCGGGATTGAACGGAGCGACACCCAGAACGTGCTCGACGGCGACCTCGACGAGTTCGTCGAGGCCAGCCTCAAGTCCGGCCTCGAAGCCGGCGCCAAGCGAGTGGATGCATGACATCCTGTAGGAGCGGCGGCAGCCGCGATCCATCGTTCGCGGCTACCGCCGCTCCCACACCCAGACCGACATGACCGACGAACTCCAGCCCATTGACGAGAACCACCTGATCGCCGAACGCCGGGCCAAGCTCGCCGCGCTGCGCGCCCAGGGCATTGCGTTCCCGAATGACTTCCGCCGCACCGATCTTGCCGGTGACCTCCAGGCCGAGTACGCCGACGCCGGTCAATGGACCAGCGAGGCGCTGGAAGGCGAGGGGCGGCGGGTCGCATTGGCGGGTCGCATGCTGGCCAAGCGGGTGATGGGCAAGGCCGCATTCGCCCAGCTCCAGGATGTGACGGGCGGGATCCAGTTGTTCCTGCAGTCGACGGCATTGGGCGACAGCTACGAGGCGTTCAAGGGTTGGGACGTGGGCGACATCGTCGCCGCCACCGGCACCTTGATGCGCACCCGCACCGGTGAGCTGTCGGTCAAGCTCGATTCGCTGCGGTTGCTGGTGAAGTCACTGCGGCCGTTGCCGGACAAATGGCATGGCTTGAGCGACGTCGAGCAGCGCTATCGCCAGCGCTATGTCGACTTGATCGTGTCGCCTGAGGCGCGCGAAGTGTTCGTCCAGCGTTCGCGGATCGTTGCCGCGATCCGGCGCTGGCTGGATGCGCGACGCTTCCTCGAGGTCGAGACGCCGATGATGCATTACCTCGCCGGAGGCGCCACCGCCAAGCCATTTACCACCCACCACAACGCACTCGACCTGGACCTGTTCCTGCGGGTGGCGCCAGAGCTGTACCTCAAGCGCCTGGTCGTGGGTGGTTTCGAGCGTGTCTACGAGATCAACCGCAACTTCCGCAACGAAGGCGTCAGTACCCGCCACAATCCCGAGTTCACCATGCTCGAGTTGTACGAGGCTTATGCCAGCTACGACGAAATCATGGACCTGACCGAAACCATGATCCGGGATGTTGCGGTCGAAGTTGTCGGCACTGCGGCGCTGCAATGGGAAGGCGAGGCCATCGACCTGGCCCCGCGCTTCCGGCGCTGGAAGCTGGAAGAAGCGGTGCGCGAACTCAACCCTGCAATCAAGGTCGAGCATTGCCGTGATCGCGAGGCGCTGGCAGGCCATTGCGCGCGCCTGGGTGTGCACGTGAAGCCAGGTTACGGCTGGGGCAAGCTGCTACTCGAGATCTTCGAGAAGACAGTGGAAGGAGGGCTCGTGCAGCCAACTTTCATCACCCATTACCCGGTGGAAGTCTCGCCGCTCGCGCGCGAATCCGACACCGAGCCGGGGATCACCGATCGCTTTGAATTGTTCGTTGGTGGCAAGGAGCTTGCCAACGGCTTTTCAGAACTCAACGATCCCGAAGACCAGGCCGCGCGCTTCCGCGCCCAGGTCGAGGCCAAGGCCGGAGGCGACGACGAGGCGATGCAGTACGACGCCGACTACATCCGTGCGCTCGAGGTCGGCTTGCCACCCACGGGCGGGCTCGGCGTTGGCATCGACCGGCTGGTGATGCTGGTCACGGATTCGGCCTCGATCCGGGATGTGCTGCTGTTTCCGTACATGCGTCCGGAAATTGGGAGCTGACTGGTGCTGGCGAGGAGCTTGCCCGGAGGGGTCGGGCCCGGAGGGGTCGGGACGGCGAGTATGCTGCGGAGGCCGGGTAGGGATGGCAGGCATCCACCATGGGGAACAACGCCTTGAACATCGTCATTGTCGATGACCAGAGCTCCGCGAGGACCATGCTCCGGCATATCCTTGAAGATATCGGCCCAGAGCTTGAGGTCCGCGATTTCGGTGACCCGATCGACGCGCTCGCCTGGTGCAGTGACAACCGCCCGGACCTGCTGCTGCTCGACTATCGGATGCCGGGGCTGGATGGCCTGGAATTCGCGCGTCGCTTTCGCGTGCCGCTGATCCACCGCGACGTCCCGATCGTGCTGGTCACGGTGGTCGGTGATGAGCCGGTGCGGCAGGAGGCTTTGGATGCAGGTGTGATCGATTTCATGGTCAAGCCGATCCGCCCGCGCGAATTGCGTGCGCGTTGCCGCAACTTGTTGCAATTGCGCCAGCAAAGCGAGTCGGTCAAGCAACGGGCGCTGTCGCTGGAGCAGCGATTGCTGTCGAGCATGCACGAGATCGAAGAACGGGAACGCGAGACGCTTTCCCGATTGGCGCGCGCCATTGAATACCGGGACGCCGGCACCAGTGCCTACCTCGAGCGCATGGCCCGCATCGCAGGCATGATCGCCGACGGCTTGGGTTTGTCCGAGGACGAGGTCCGCACGATCGAGCTTGCCGCGCCGTTGCACGACATCGGCAAGATCGCGATTCCCGACGCGATCCTGCTCAAGCCTGGTCCGCTGGATCCCGACGAGCTTGAGCAGATGCGACGCCATCCCGGGATCGGCCATGAGCTGTTATCCAACAGCCATAACCGATTCATCCAGGCCAGCGCCGTGATCGCCTTGAGACACCACGAACGCTATGACGGCAGCGGTTACCCCGACGGGCTGGTGGGCGACGAGATCCCGCTGGAAGCCCGGATCACCACGGTAGCTGATGTCTTTGATGCCCTGATTTCACCGCGACCCTACAAGCCGGCGTGGAGTATCGAGACCGCATTGGAATACATGGTGGTCCAGCGCGGGGTGTTGTTTGACCCGGACTGCATCGACGTGCTGGTGCGTGAGGAAGCCCGCCTGCGCGAGATCTGCGCCCAGACCTCGGTGCCCGCTGCGGTGCCCGCTGCCATAAAACGGTGATAATGTGGGGCGGTTTCCTCGCGCCCGCGCCCGCAACCCAATCAGTCGGTGCGTCGGGGTTCCACCAAAGGATGCGGCCGCGCACGGCAGGGGCACGGCGGCCGCCCTGGGGGTTGCATGCGTCACCAGGTTGCCATCACCGGGCTGGGTGTGATTTGCCCGCTCGGGCTTGACGTCAAAGGCGTCACCGATTCGCTGCGCGAAGCGCGTTCTGGCATCCGCCTGATCCAGGCGCCACCGCTGCGTCGCGAGTTTGCCGCGGGCACGGTGGAGGCCAACTTCGACCAGGCATTCACCAAAATCGAGTTGCCGTTCCTTGATCGCTGCCAGCAATTGGCGGTACTGGCTGCGCGCCAGGCCGTTCAGGACGCGGGCCTCGACGATTCGTTCGCTGCATTCGGCCAACGGGCGGGGGTGTATTACGGCAACGTCAACGGCGGTTGCGGCGCCGGTCAGGCGTGGATCGAGCAATTGCTGCTTGAGGGACGCCAGGCCTCGCGGCCATTCACCGCAATGGCGGCGATGGGCAATGCCGGGGCTGCCCAGGTCGCCATCCGGCACCAGGTGCTGGGCCCGGTGATTTGCAACAACACCGCATGCGGGTCGTCCGGGGTCGCCATCGGCGAGGCGGCGCGCGCGATTGCCGACGGATACCTGGATGTGGCGATTGCCGGTGGCGCCGAGGCGCCGCTGGTGTCGATGTTTGTGGGGATATTCCAGGGCACCCGGGCGATGGCCGCGCCGGATCCGGATGATGTCGGCCACAGTTGCAAGCCGTTCGACAATCGCCGTTCGGGCCTGGTGATGGGCGAAGGTTCCGCGTTCCTGATCCTTGAATCGGTCGAGCGCGCACGTGGACGGGGCGCGCACATTTACGCTTACCTGTCGGGCTACGGCATTTCCAGCGATGCCAACCACATCGGCATGCCTGCCACGGAAGGGCAGGTGCGTGCCTTGCGTGCCGCCCTGGCCGATGCGGCCCTGGAACCCGGCCAGGTCGATTACGTCAATGCCCACGCCACCGCCACTGCCGGCGGCGACGTGATCGAAGCCGCAGCCCTGCGCGAGGTCTTCGGCGGCGGCCCTGGTGATGCTGCAATCTCTTCCACCAAATCGGTGCACGGGCACCTGCTTGGGGGTACCAGCGCACTGGAACTGCTGATTACCATCATTGCAATGACCGAATCACTGCTTCCTGCCAGCGCCTGGCTTGAGGATCCAGACCCGCGTTGCCAACTCAACCACGTCGGCCCGCGTCCGCTTCCAGGCCGTGAAATCAACCACGCCGTTTCCTTCTCGTGCGGATTCGGTGGCACCAATGTCGCACTCGTCGTTTCCCGCAACCCGCCCCAGCCACACAGTCGATCCCAACGGAGTCAAGCATGAACGCAATCGTCCTGAACCATCCGCACCTGGCGTCCTTACGTCCTCGCCCACGCCTGGCGACCCAGGTTCGACGACTCCAGGCCGATGCGCTGTGGATCCAACTCGACAAGGATCCCGCGACCGGCCTGCAGAACGTCACCCCCGACCTGCTGCAGGAGTTGCGCGAGCTGATCGAGGACCTGCAGGCGCGACGTCCGGATCAACGCCCCTTGCCCTACGCGGTGGTGCAATCGTCGCACCCTGGCTACTTCAGCATGGGCGGCGACCTGCGCTTCTTCCGCGAATGCATCCAGCGCGGTGACGCGGCCTTGCTGCGCCACTATTCAATGCAATGCCTGGATTTGTTGCTGTCATGGAACGGCAGGATCAAGGACACGACCACCTCGATCGCCCTGGTCCAGGGCCGTGCCCTTGGCGGCGGGTTCGAGATGGCCCTGGGCATGGATTACCTGATTGCCGAGGAACACAGCAGCTTTGGTTTCCCCGAGATCATGTTCGGGCTGTTCCCGTGCACTGGCGCGATGGGACTGTTGTCGGCCCGGATCGGGCCGCGGAAGGCCGAGAAAATGATGACCAACAAGAAGATCTATTCAGCCACCGAGTTGTACGACCTGGGGCTGGTTGACGAGATCTGCGCCACGGGCGAAGGCGAGCTGGCGGTCGAGCGCTTCATCGGCAACCATTCGTCGCGGCTCAAGGCGCGGCTGAAAGTGCAGCAGAGCCGTTGCCGGCATGAGCCGCTGGACCGCGTTGAAGGCGTGAGGATTGTCGATGACTGGGTGGAAACGGCGATGCGCCTGTCTGCCGAGGAGCTGCGAGCGCTGGACATGCTGATCATGATGCAGTCACGCGAAGCGTCGTCGACTGGCGCCCGCCAAGCCGCAGCGTAATGCATGCCGCCGCTGGGCGCGCAGGTCAACCTGCGCGCGCGGCGTCTTGTGACGCCAGCGATTGGCGCAGCGCGTCCAGTGCCGCCAGGCTCAGGTCCAGGGCCCGGCGCAGGTCAGCGTGGAGGCCGGTTGCGCTGCTGTCCAGGTCGCGCTGGCTGATCGACATGAACCGGTCAGCCAACGATCCCAGGCGCACCGCCCCAACGCTCAGGCTCACGCCACGCAAGGCGTGAGCGTGGCGGTGCACCGACACCAGGTCGCGATCCAGCAAGGCCGCGGACAGTCGGCTGTCGATCCCCTCGATGTCGCTGACCCCATCGGCAATCATCTTGCACAGGAATTCAGGCGAGTCACGCACCTCGCGCAGGGTCTCGATCGCGGCGGGATCCAGGTATTCCACCGGAACCGGCCGCAGGTGCGGTGTCGGTCGCTGGGCCGAAACCGGGGCGGCGACGGCCTCCTGCGGGAAGTGCCGGGCGACTGCCGTGCGCAGTTTCTCGAAGGTCACCGGTTTGTGGATTACGCCGGCAGCACCCAGCGACTCGAGCCGGGTGTTGGTCGCGCTGGTGGTGTCGGCGGTGACAAAGTAGGTCGGTGCGATGTCCAGGCGCCCGAACCGATAGGTCTCATAGACGTTGGCGCCGTCGACGTCATGCATGTTGAAGTCCAGGAACACGAGTTCGAAGTCTTCGGTGGCCAGCGCCTCCAATGCCGTCTGCCCGGAATCGACCGCCAGTACCTGGTGGCCATCGCGCTCGAGCATCTCCCTGATCAGGACCAGGTTGGTACGGTTGTCGTCGGCCACCAGGATGCGCTTGCCGCGCACGATCTTGGGTGCAGCAGCAACCGTGCCCACAAAGGCAGCGGGTTTTGCCCTGGCCAGGCGCAGGTCGAACCAGAACCTGCTGCCAGTGCCCGGTGTGCTTTCCAGTTGCAGTTCGCCACCCATGCGTCGGACATGCGCCAACGCAATCGAAGTGCCCAGCCCGGTGCCGCCATATTTGCGGACCGGGCCAGTTTCGACCTGGAAGAATGGCTCGAAAACCTTCTGTTGCAGTTCGCTGGGGATGCCGATGCCGGTATCGCTGACGCTGAAGCGGATGCTGCAGGCCTCGTTGTCCTCGGCAAGCAGCTCCACCTTGAGTGACACCGAGCCGGTTCCGGTGAACTTCACCGCGTTTCCCGCCAGGTTCATCAGCACGCTGTTCAATGCGTAGGCGTCACCCAACACGGAGTCCGGGATCTGCGGATCGACCAGGACCTGGAGGTCCAACTGCTTGGCGGCAGCCACCGGCGCCAGGGTGCGGGAAATGTGTTCGGCAACCCGGGACATGTTGAACTGGATGTTCTGTTGTTCGTCGCGTCCAGACTCGATCCTGGACAGGTCTAGAAGCTGCTTGATCTCCAGGTCCAGGCCCATGGCGAGGTCGATGATCGAATGCGCGCGCGAGACACTCTCGGTGTCGGTCGACATCGCCTCGATCAGCGAAGCGGTGGACACGATGCCGGTCAATGGCGTGCGCAGTTCGTGGCTGACCTTGGCCAACAATTGCGACTTGGCCAGGCTGGCGCGCTCCGCGGCAGCACGTGCTGCCTTTAACTTCTTGATCAGCAGTCCTGCATAAAGCGGCACGACCAGCAGCAGCACCAGGTGCGACAGCGCGAAGAACGGATTGGCCTGCCAGATCGGCGAGACCATCGCCACCACCCCAAGCCCGAGGAACGACACCGCTTGGCACACATGCATCGACGTGGTTCCGATCCGGAAGCCGAAGCCGAGAATGGTGAAAAGATAGAAGCCGACGATGAGCAGGGAAGATTGGCCTGCGATCAGCAACCACACCGACAGGATCAACGGATCGATTACTGCGGTGACGATCACCAGGTCGCGGGGTGCCACCAGGTCTTCGCGACGCGAGGCATAGAAGGTCGCCAGGCTATAGAGGATGTAAATGCTGGCAACGACGCCGACTTCCCAAAATCGGGTCTCCGGGTGGGTCGGGCCCCAGAACGATAGTGCAGCCAACATCAGTGCCAGCACCGCAAGCCCGATCTGCAGGCGCAGGCTCGCCTGCGCACGCACGCTCTGGATCAATTCCGGGGATGCCAAGGCGTCCAATCTGGAAATCTCCGCTTTGCAGTAGGATGTCGGATCATCCCGTGCCGATGGCGGCAGGGTACCCCGAACCGGCGTCCGCAACGAGGCCCCGGATCTTCAGGTATGGCTAACAGAAGGGACACCAGATGCATCGGCAGGAGATTCTCGACCGCCTCAAGGCGTTGATCCATGAGCGCTTCGGGGTCGATCCGACGACTCTTTCGGGCAGCACCACCCAGAACGAAATCGGGATCGATTCGCTACTGTTGGTAGACATGATGCTCGATGTCGAAACCGAGCTGGACTTCACCTTCGAGTCAATGGATCTGCCGCCGAACCCCGACCTGGACGCCATTGTCGATCTGGTCGAGCGCAGCCTGCGGGCGCAACGCGACGGGCAGGGCGGCTAGCCCGCTGCTTCGTCGCGCAGTTCCCGGCGCAGGATCTTGCCGACGTTGGTCTTGGGCAGTTCCTTGCGGAACTCGACCACGTGTGGACGCTTGTAGCCGGTGAGGTATTCGCGCGCGTACGCCTTGACCGCTTCGGCGGTCAGGGCCGGATCCTTCTTCACGATCACGACCTTGACCACTTCGCCCGAATGTTCGTCCGGGACGCCAACAGCCGCGACCTCGAGTACGCCAGGCATGCCGGACAGGACGTCCTCGATCTCATTGGGATACACGTTGAAGCCGGAGACCAGGATCATGTCCTTCTTGCGGTCGACGATGAAGAAGAAGCCCTTGTCGTCCATCCGCGCCATGTCGCCGGTGTGCAACCAGCCTGCGGCATCAATTGTGGCGGCAGTCTCATCGGGCCGGTTCCAGTAGCCTTTCATCACCTGCGGGCCTTTCAGGCACAGTTCGCCGACTTCGCCGACACCCAGCTCGCGTCCGTCCTCGTCCTTGACGCAGGCATCGGTGGATGGAATCGGCAAGCCGATCGAACCGTTGTAGGCAGCCAGGGTGATCGGGTTGATGCACGCGGCAGGGGAGGTCTCGGTCAAACCGTAAGCTTCGATCAAGGTGCAACCGGTGGTTTTCTTCCAGCGCTCGGCGACTGAGCGTTGCACCGCCATGCCGCCACCCAGGGTCAAGCGCAGGTGCGAAAAGTCCACCTGGTCAAACCCGGCGGTATTGAGCAGGCCATTGAACAAGGTGTTGACGCCGGTGATCGCGGTGAACTTGGCGTTTGCCAGTTCCTTGACGAAACCAGGCATGTCGCGCGGGTTTGTGATCAGGTGGTTGAGGCCACCGAACTTGGTGAACACCAATCCGTTCGCCGTCAGCGAAAAGATGTGGTACAGCGGCAAGGCGGTGATGATGATTTCTTCGCCCGGGCGCAGGTTGGGGCCGACCCAGGCTGCGGCCTGCTCCATGTTTGCAACCATGTTGCGATGGGTCAGCATCGCGCCCTTGGCGACACCGGTAGTGCCGCCGGTGTATTGCAGGAAGGCGATGTCGTCGGAACTGATCTCGGTTGTCACTGGCGGGTGCGAACTGCCGCGTTCCAGGGCATCGCGGAAACGGATCGCGCCAGGCAACTGGTAGCTCGGCACCATTTTCTTCACGTACTTGAGCACGAGGTTCATGATCGCGCCCTTGGCGCCACCGATCATGTCGCCCAGGCCGGTGGTAATGACCTGGCGCAACTGGGTCTCGGCGATCACTTTTTGCACGGTGTGGCCGAAGTTGTCGAGCACGACAATCGCCGCTGCGCCTGAGTCGACCAGCTGGTGCTTCAACTCGCGCGGTGTGTACAGCGGATTGACGTTCACCACGGTCAAGCCGGCGCGCAGGATGCCGAATGACGCGATCGGATACTGCAGGCAGTTTGGCATCATGATCGCGACCCGGTCGCCGCGCTTGAGCCCGAGGTCAACCCGCAGGTATGCCGCGAACTGGGCACTGAGGCGATCGATGTCGGCGTAGGTCAGGACCTTGCCGAAGTTGGTGAAGGCAGGACGATCGCGGAAGCTGGCGATGGCGGTGTCGAGCACCGCGACAATCGACGGATACTCGTCGGGATTGATTTCTGCCGGCACGCCCACCGGGTATTGCGCCAGCCAAGGCCGCTCGGAACTCATCGCGATCCACTCCCGGGCCGGATTTACCGGCGAATTCACTGGCGCAATTTGCCGAACCCGATTGGAGCATAGGCCCATGGGGCTGGCAAGGCAGCCCCGTTTTGGCGCTCAGGCGGCCTTTTTTGCCGCGAGCTGGCGCAACACGTAGTGCAGGATGCCGCCGTTGCGGAAGTACTCCACTTCCTTTGGCGTCAGCAGCAGCACCTTGGCCTCGAAGCGTTTTTCGCTGCCGTCAGCCTTGCGGGCGACGACCGTGGCGGTTTTGGCCGCACCATCCTGCAAGCCCACGATATCGATGGTCTCGCTGCCGTCCAGGCCCAGCACGCGTGCATTCTCGCCTTGCTTGAATTGCAGCGGCAACACGCCCATGCCCACCAGGTTGGAGCGGTGGATGCGCTCGAAACTTTCCGCCACGACCGCCTTGACGCCCAACAGGATCGTGCCCTTGGCCGCCCAATCGCGCGAGGAACCGGTGCCATATTCCTTGCCGGCAAACACCACCAACGGCGTGCCTTGGGTCTTGTACTGCATGGCGGCGTCGTAGATCGACAACTTGCTGCCATGGTCGGTGCCGGTGCCATGGAAGACGGTGTTGCCGCCTTCTTCGCCAGCCAGCATCAGGTTCTTGATCCGGATGTTGGCAAAGGTGCCGCGCACCATCACGTCGTCGTTGCCGCGGCGCGAACCGTAGCTGTTGAAGTTCGCCGGCTCCACGCCCCGTGACTGCAGGAATCGGCCCGCCGGTGAATCCTTCTTGATATTGCCGGCTGGCGAGATGTGATCGGTGGTGATGGAGTCGCCAAACAGGCCGAGCACGCGCGCACCGTGGAGATCGTCGATCGAGCCGACCTGCATGGTCATGCCATCGAAGTAGGGTGGATTCTTGATGTAGGTGGACTCCGCGTCCCAGGCGTAGCTTTCGCCCACCGGTGACTGGATCTTGGCCCATCGTGAATCACCCTTGAAGACATCGGCGTAATTCTTGGCGAACATTTCCGGACCGACGGTGGCCACGATCAGGTCGCCGATTTCCTTGTTGCTTGGCCAGATGTCACGCAGGTACACGTCCTGGCCGTCGCTGCCCTTGCCCAGCGGCTGGGTTGTCATGTCGATATCGACGGTGCCTGCAATTGCGAAGGCGACCACCAATGGCGGCGAAGCAAGGTAGTTCATCTTGACTTCGGCATGGATCCGGCCTTCGAAGTTGCGGTTGCCCGAAAGCACCGCGGCGACCGCGAGGTCGTTCTCGGCGATGCCGCGCGAAACTTCCTGTGGCAATGGACCGGAATTGCCGATGCAGGTCGTGCAGCCGTAACCAACCAGGAAGAAGCCGAGCTTTTCAAGCTCCGCCATGAGCCCGGCCTTCTGCAGGTAATCGGTGACCACCAGCGAGCCCGGACCCAGCGAAGTCTTGACCCATGGCGCCGCTTTCAGGCCCTTGGCCGCGGCATTGCGCGCGAGCAGGCCGGCCGCCAGCATCACCGCCGGGTTGGAGGTATTGGTGCAGGAGGTGATGGCGGCAATCACCACCGAGCCGTCGGCGAGTTCGTGGTCCTGGTCGTGGATGCGGATGGTCGAGGTTGGCTTGGCCGCCAGGCGCGATGCCTGAGGCTGGTCGCCGCCTTCGTCATCCATGCGCTTGATCTCGCCGTTTTTCGGCGCGCGATTGGCGATCAGGCCTTCGAGGTTGGAGCGGAAGTTGTCGCCCATCTTTTCCAGCAACACCCGATCCTGCGGACGCCTGGGGCCTGCCAGTGATGGCTTGACTTCGGCCAGGTCGAGTTCAAGCGTGGCGCTGTACTGCGCATGCGGGGAATCCGGTGTATGCCACATGCCTTGCGCCTTCGCGTAAGCCTCCACCAATGCAATCTGGGCCTCGCTGCGCCCGGACAGGCGCAGGTAGCGCACCGCTTCTGCGTCGATCGGGAAGATGCCGCAGGTGGCGCCATACTCGGGTGACATGTTGGCGATGGTGGCGCGATCAGCCAACGGCAAATGTTGCAGGCCGTCGCCATAGAACTCGACGAACTTGCCAACCACGCCCAGCGCACGCAGCATCTGGGTCACGGTGAGCACCAGGTCGGTACCGGTGGCGCCTTCGGGCATCTTGCCGGTCAAGCGGAATCCCACGACTTGCGGAATCAGCATCGAGGACGGCTGGCCAAGCATCGCGGCCTCGGCCTCGATTCCGCCAACCCCCCAACCCAGCACGCCGAGGCCATTGACCATGGTGGTGTGCGAGTCGGTCCCGAATACGGTGTCGGGGAACGCCAGCAGTTCACCATCGGCCTCGCGTTCCATCACCACTCGCGCCAGGTGCTCGAGGTTGACCTGGTGGACGATCCCGGTGTTGGGCGGCACGACCTTGAAGTCTTCCAGCGCGGTCTGGCACCAGCGCAGGAAGCTGTAGCGCTCCTGGTTGCGCTGGAATTCGATCTCGCCGTTGATGTCGAGCGCATCGGCACGACCGAACACATCCACCTGCACCGAATGGTCGATCACCAACTCGGAGGGAATCAGCGGATTGATCTGGCTGGGCTTGCCACCAAGCTTGGCAACCGCGTCGCGCATTGCCGCCAGGTCCACCACGCAGGGCACGCCGGTGAAGTCCTGCAGCAGCACCCGTGCCGGCATGAAGGCGATTTCGGTCTCCGGCTCATCCTTCGGATCCCATTTCGCCACCGCCTCGATGTGCGCGGGCAATACGCTGACGCCATCCTCGTGGCGCAACAGGTTCTCGAGCAGGATCTTCATCGAGTAGGGCAGCCTCGACAGGTCGAAACGCTCGCCCAGCTTGGCCAGGCTGTTAAAGATGTAGGACTTGCCGTTGACGTCCAGGCGGGTGCGGGTAGCAAACGAATCGGTCATGGGAGGCTCCTGAAGCTGGCCCACAGTATGCCAGATTGAATATGGCAAAAAAAGTATGTATTGTCCGTGCCTACTTTCTCCATGCGGAGGCGCGCCATGGAAGCCACAGTGGCCGAACGCGGCCAGATTACGCTCCCCAAGGCGGTTCGGGATGCCCTGGGGCTGACCAAGGGCACCACCCTCAAGGTGGAGCTGGAAGGCGGCCGCATCATCCTGCGCAAGGACGTCAGCGAGGCGCTGCGCAAGGTGCGCGGGCGTTTCAGGTTGGCCGAGGGCCACACGACCACCGACGGCGCGATGCGTGCGATCCGCGGTCGCGCGCCCGGCGACCCGCTGGAGTAGCCCGGACGATGATTGCGGTCGACTCGTCGGTGCTGTTCGACATCCTGATTGGCGATGCGCGTTTTGCAGAGGCATCGGAAGCCTGCGTCAGTGATGCGCTGGCACGCGACGAAGTGGTAGTGTGCGCCGCCGTGGTGGCGCAGGTGCAAGCCATGCTCGACACCAACCAGGACCTGATGGACATCCTGGCGTCGGTCGGGATCCGCTTCGAGCCCATGGGTGAGTCGGCCGCGATGCGCGCGGGGCACATGAACAAACGCTACCGGTCGCGCGGCGGCAAGCGCAGTGAACACGTCGTTGCCGACTTCCTCGTCGGGGCGCATGCACTGATGCAGTGCAATGGCTTGATCACCCGCGACGCCGATTTCTATCGCGATTATTTCAAGGGACTGAAATTGCTGGTGCCCGCCGCTTGAGGCCCTGGGCGCGAAGCAACTACAACGTCGCTTCGATGGCCGCCAGCATCTGCCGCCGCCGCAGCAGGAAATCCCAATAGCTGCCACCCATCTGGCGCCAAAGCACGGCCGAGCGCAACGCGGCCAACAACACGGCACGGATTTCCGCGACCACGGGGGGCTGGCCCAGGTAATGCGGATTGCCCTGGACCATGACCCGTGGCCGCAACTGGCTGACCGTGTCCGCGTACAGCGTGCCCAGCGCCGCCAGCACGTCAGGGTGGGTGCTGCCCTGGCGCGTTGCGTTGTCCACCAGCGCAAGGATGCCGGCATGGACACGCTCGGCTGCCGGGTCCTGGACAAACTGGCGCTCCAGTTGCAGCACGGCCAAGCCCAGGCGTGGCAACAACGCGTCATCGGACTGGTTGCGGAAGTAACCGGCCAACAATTGCAGGCCCGGTCGCAGTGCCGCGGTGTCGCCGTAGACCGCGGCCGGCGAGGCCGCATCGATCCGGAACACGCTGTCGAGCGCGGTATCAAGTACCGACGCCTCCGCCTGGCCGGTATCTGCGATCCGGCGCACTTGTGCCAGCGCCTGGGCCAGGCCGGCGAGGGCGAGCACGCGGTTGTCAATGGAAGTCATGCAGCGTGGTCCTGTGGCAGCGGAGCATCGGTCGAGGCGATCACGGCGCCGCCCAGGCACCGGTCGCCCTGGTACAACACCAGCGATTGGCCGGGGGTGACGGCACGTTGTGCGCTGCCAAACCGCACACAGAGGCTGCCGTCGGCACCCACTTCCACCGAGCACGGCTGGGCGGACTGTCGATAGCGTACCTGTGCCTCGCATTCAAGGTGGCTTGCAGGCGGTTCGCCGTCGACCCAATGGGCTGCCTCGCTCCACAACGTCCGCGATTGCAGCCACGGACTGTCGTGTCCCTGGTCGACGTACAGCACGTTCTGCGCCACGTCCTTGCCGACCACAAACCACGGCGCCTGGTCGCGCCCGCGCACCCCCCCCAGGTGCAGACCGCCACGCTGTCCAAGGGTAAAGAAACAGACGCCAGGATGTTCGCCCAACGCGTGCCCTCGATGATCACGGATCACGCCGGCTTTCGCCGGGATGTAGCCAGAAAGGAATTCGCGGAAATCGCGTTCGCCGATGAAGCAGATCCCGGTTGAGTCCTTCTTGGCGGCAGTCGGCAAACCGGCTGCGACAGCCATTCGGCGTACCTCGTCCTTGCGCAGCTCGCCCAGTGGAAAACGGGTTGCCGCCAGTTGCGCCTGGCCAAGCAGGTGCAGGAAGTAGCTCTGGTCCTTGTCGAGGTCGCGCGCGCGCAGCAGCTGCCAGCGCCCGCCGGATTGCCCAATCCTGGCGTAATGGCCGGTGGCAATCCGCGCAGCGCCGAGGTCACGTGCGGCGTCGAGGAAGTGCTTGAACTTGATCTCGCGGTTGCACAGCACGTCCGGGTTCGGCGTGCGCCCGGCCGCGTACTCGGCGATGAAATGCTGGAACACGCCATCCCAGTACTCGCGCGAGAAATCGCGGAAGTGCAGGGGAATTCCCAGGCGGCCAGACACCGCCACGGCATCCCGGCGGTCGTCGGCCGAGCGGCATTGGCCACTGCCGTCGTCGGCCCAGTTGTCCATGAACAGCCCGGCGATCGATTCACCGGCGCGCTGCAGCAGGAGTGCAGCCACCGATGAATCCACGCCGCCCGACATGCCGACGATGGTCTCGGCTGTGGCCACAGCGGCCGCTGCGTTCATAAGATCTGCTGCAAAACGGACAATGGCTGCCGACGTCCGGCCAGGCAATCGGCCACCACCTGCCACACCAGTGGGCTGCGGTGGCGGTCGCGTGCGTCCAGCAACTCGGCCGGCGTCATCCACAGGGCGCGGACGATGCCGGTGTCGAGCCTGCGTTCCGGGAAGTGGCGCACCGGTTCGGCCATGAACGCGAAGCGCAGGTAATGGCGTTGGCTGCTTCCATCGGCAGGCGCGGGCGCCTTCCACTGGTACGCGCCGATGAACGCAGTCAGGCGTACCTCCCACGCAGTCTCTTCCAGGGCTTCGCGCAAGGCGGCGTCGCTCAGGCTTTCGTCCGGCTCCAGGTGGCCGGCGGGCTGGTTGATGACCAGGCCTGGACCGTTGGCGGCACCCCCATTGGAATGCTCTTCCACGCACAGCACCCGGCCGTCGCGCACCACCACCGTGGCCACGGTCACATCCGGCTGCCAGAAACGTCCTTCGCGATAGCTCATGCCGCCCATTCTATAATCGGCGCATGACCAACGAACCGGGCCACGAACGCGACCATGGCGTGCTGGTGGCACCCAGCAAGCCCGAAGTGGCGCGACCACCGCTGTATTCGGTGATGCTGCTGAACGACGACTACACTCCGATGGACTTCGTGGTCGAGGTGCTTGCGAGCTTTTTCGCCATGAACCTGGAAAAGGCCACCCAGGTCATGCTCCACGTGCACACCCGCGGCCGCGGCGTTTGCGGGGTGTTCACCCGTGAGGTGGCCGAGTCCAAAGTTGCCCAGGTGAACGAATACGCAAGGCTTAACCAGCATCCGTTGCTCTGCACGATGGAGAAGGCGTAGAAGGACTTGAGGATGCCGTGCGGTCGCCCCACATCAGCGGTAGGGGCCGGATCCGGTCCACCCGCTATCCGGAGTTTGCGCCACATGTTCAGCAAGGACCTCGAGTACACCATCGGCCAGTGCTACAAGCGTGCCCGCGAGGCGCGCCATGAGTACATGACGGTCGAACACCTGTTGTTGTCGCTGCTGGACAACCCTTCAGCCGAAGTTGTGCTCAAAGCCGCCGGCGCCGACTTCAAGCGCCTGCGCGCCGAACTTGAGCAGGCGATCGAAAAATCGGTGGTCAAGCTTGACCAGGAAGATGGCCGCGATACCCAGCCGACCCTGGGTTTCCAGCGCGTGCTCCAGCGCGCGGTCTACCACGTGCAATCCTCGGGCAAGCAGGAAGTCACCGGCGCCAATGTGCTGGTGGCGATCTTTGGCGAAAAAGACTCGCACGCGGTGTACTTCCTCAACCAGCAGGACGTGACCCGGCTGGATGCGGTCAATTACCTGTCCCACGGCATTGCCAAGCAGGGCGGGGAAGAACCGAATGCGCACGAGGAGAGCCCGCAGGCCGAAGGCGGCGAGCGCGAGGCCAAGGGCGACGTGCTGGCCGAGTTCGCCAGCGACCTCAATGCGGCAGCGCGCGAAGGCCGGATCGATCCCTTGGTGGGTCGGGTCGAAGAAGTTGAACGCACCATCCAGGTGCTGTGCCGCAGGCGCAAGAACAACCCGCTGTATGTCGGCGAGGCTGGCGTCGGTAAAACCGCCCTGGCTGAAGGCCTGGCCAAGCGCATCGTCGATGGCGAGGTGCCGGAAGTGCTGGCCGATGCCGTGATCTACGCGCTCGACCTGGGCGCGCTGGTGGCCGGCACCAAGTACCGCGGCGATTTCGAGAAGCGCCTCAAGGCGGTGCTTGCTGCATTGAAGAAAGTGCCCGGGGCGATCCTGTTCATCGACGAAATCCACACCATCATCGGCGCCGGTTCCGCGTCGGGCGGAACCATGGATGCTTCCAACCTGATCAAGCCGGTGTTGGCATCAGGCGAACTGCGATGCATCGGTTCGACCACGTTCCAGGAATACCGCGGGATCTTTGAAAAAGACCGTGCCCTGGCGCGTCGCTTCCAGAAGATCGACATCGTCGAGCCGACGGTGGGCGAGACCGTGGAAATCCTGCAAGGCCTCAAACCCAGGTATGAAGCCCACCACGGTGTCAGCTATGCCGACGATGCCATCCGGGCGGCGGTGGATCTTTCGGTCAAGCACATCGGCGACCGGCTGTTGCCAGACAAGGCGATTGATGTGATCGACGAGGCGGGCGCACGCCAACGGCTGCTGCCGGAGGATGCACGCAAGCACCTGATCGACGTCGAGGAAATCGAGAAGATCGTGGCCAAGATGGCGCGGATTCCGGCCAAGCAGGTCAGTGCGTCGGACAAGGACGTGCTCGCCCACCTGGAGCGCAACCTCAAGATGGTGATCTTCGGCCAGGATCCGGCGATCGAGACCCTGACCAGCGCCATCAAGCTGGCGCGCTCGGGCTTGGGCAATCCGGAAAAGCCGATCGGCAACTTCCTGTTTGCCGGCCCGACCGGCGTCGGCAAGACCGAGGTCACCCGACAGTTGGCGCTGCAGTTGGGGATCGAGTTGGTGCGCTTCGACATGAGCGAATACATGGAAGCGCATTCGGTCTCGCGCCTGATCGGTGCGCCTCCGGGCTACGTCGGTTTCGACCAGGGCGGCTTGTTGACCGAGAAGGTGGTCAAGACCCCGCACTGCGTGCTGTTGCTGGACGAGGTGGAGAAGGCCCACCCGGACATCTTCAACATCCTGCTCCAGGTCATGGACCGCGGCGTGCTGACCGATACCAACGGGCGCGAGGCCAACTTCAGGAACGTGATCCTGGTGATGACCACGAATGCCGGGGCGGCTCAGGCGGCGCGGCGCTCGATCGGCTTCACCAAGCAGGACCACAGCACCGACGCGATGGAAGTGATCCGTCGCGGCTTCAGCCCGGAGTTCCGAAACCGGCTGGACGCGGTGGTCCAGTTCCAGGCCTTGGGCATGGAGCACATCCTGCGCGTGGTCGACAAGTTCCTGATCGAGCTGGAAGCGCAGTTGCACGAGAAGAACGTCAGCCTGTCGGCCACCCCTGCGGCGCGTGAATGGCTCGCCCAGCATGGCTTCGACCCGTTGATGGGCGCTCGTCCCATGGCGCGGGTGATCCAGGACAAGGTCAAACGGCCGCTGGCCGACGAGTTGCTGTTCGGCAAGTTGCTGGGCGGAGGCCGGGTCAGCATTGATGTGAGGGACGGCGAGCTCACGGTTGCCGCCGAACCCGAGCCGGAGAAGTTGCTGCCGGCGATCGTCTAGCCACAAAAAAAGGCGGCCAATGGCCGCCTTTTCAATCAGTTATCGCAGTTACTTCATGTAAATTTACTTCATGTGAAGTTACTTCATGCGATAGGTGATTCGACCCTTGCTCAGGTCATACGGGGTCATTTCGACCTTGACCTTGTCGCCAGTGAGGATCCGGATGTAGTTCTTGCGCATCCGCCCGGAAATATGGGCAATGATTTCATGGCCGTTTTCGAGCTTCACCCGGAACATGGTGTTCGGGAGAGTCTCGGAAACAGCGCCTTCAAATTCGATAACGTCGTCTTTCGACATGTGCTTCCAGCTGTGGGGCCCCGTGTCGGGGTCCTGAAGCCTGCCATTCTGACACGCGCCGGATAGGGGCGCAAAAGGACGCGGGATTGGCCAGGTCGTGGCCGCTGCGATCAAGCCCCCAGCGCCGAGGCCGCAAGTTCGCCAAACTGCTGTGTCCACGACCCGGCCGGTGCAGGCAGCGCGACCAGGCGCGCAACCTCGTCCAGGAAGCGGTCGCGCGGCCAGGACTCGGCGCCGAGTGCGCGCAAGTGGGCATTCTCGAGTTGCGCGTCCAGTAGCGGCCAACCCCATTGATCCAGGCGCAGCGCCAATGCCGCCAACGCCAGCTTGGAACCGCCGCTGCGCAGGCTGAACATGCTTTCGGCGAAAAACATCTGGCCTACCGCCACGCCATAAAGGCCGCCGACCACGGCGTCGCCATCGAACACTTCGATCGAATGGGCGTGCCCGAGCCGGTGCAGTTCCAGGTAGGCAGCCTGCATCTCGGCAAGGATCCAGGTGCCGTCCTGGCCGGGCCGCGGCGTGCGTGCGCAAGCGTCGATAACCCCGCCGAAATCGGTGTCGGCGCGCACGATCCACGGCAACGTCCGCAAGGTCCGCCGGAACCGGCGCGAGAGTTGCACGCCATCGCTGCGGAACAGCATGCGTGGATCCGGTGACCACCACAGGATCTGCTGGCCTTGCGCATACCAGGGAAAGATCCCGTGCGCGTAGGCATTCAGCAGCCGGGCAGGCGAGAGGTCGCCGCCCGCCGCGAGCAGGCCGTTTGGCGAACGCAGCGCGGACTCCACCGGCGGAAACGGCGCCAACGGATCGTCGGGGAGCCAGGGCAACGTCGTCATCTGCACAGTGTAGGAGCGCGTCGCTACGGCGACGGCATGCGGAACGGCGATCGCGCGGCGAGGGTCTCAGCGTAGCGGCGCACTGCTTCGGTTTCCTCGACGCACCAAGGTGCCAGCGCAGCCGCGAAGTCAGGATCGGCGATCCAATGGCGGCTGCGTACCAGGCGCGGCAGGAAGCCGCGTGCGAGCTTGTGTTCACCCTGCGCGCCGGGCTCGAAACAGGCCAGGCCTTCACGCAGGCAATATTCGATGCCCTGGTAATAACAGGTCTCGAAATGCAGCCCGGCAACGGGAGTTGCCGCCAGCGTGCCCCAGTAGCGGCCGTACAAGGTGTCGGCGCCGCGCAGGCACAGCGCCCCCGCAATCGGAATCCCGTCGCGCGTGGCCAGGAACATCACCAGCTGCCGCGGCATCGCTACCGCAAGATGCCGCAGGAAGGCCAGGGTCAGGGTCGGGCGGTTGCCGTACTCGGCAAATGTCTGCAGGTAGAAGTCGTGCATCGAGGCCAGGTCATCGTCGCTGGCCTCGTCACCGTGGACCACGCGGAAGCGGATGCCGGCGCGGGCAACCTTGGCACGCTCCTGGCGGATGTTCTTGCGATGGCGGTGGTCCATCGCTGCAAGGAACTCGTCGAAACCTTGCCAGCCGGCATCGTTGCGCCAGTGGTATTGCACGTCGATGCGTGGCAACCAGCGATGGTCGAAAGCCGGCTCCTCGGCCGATTGGTGGAAGTTGACATGTGCAGACGACCAGCCCGCTTCAGCCGTGATCGACGACATCGCCTGCAACAGCGCCTCGCGTCCGCCGATGTCGCGCGCCAACAGCCGTGGTCCGGTGACCGGGCTGTACGGAACCGCGCACAACCACTTCGGGAAGTACTCCCTGCCGTGGTGTGCATAAGCGCGCGCCCAGCCATGATCGAACACGAATTCGCCGTGCGAGTTGTGCTTGAGGTAGGCCGGTGCCGCCGCCAGCAGCGTGTCGCCCTGCCAAACCGCGAGGTGGCGCGGTGTCCATCCATTGGCTGCGCATGCGACGTCGTGCGCTTCAAGCCCGGCCAGGAACGCATGCGCGACGAACGGATTGCGGCCGTCGTGCAGGCCATCCCATTGCTCGGCGGGGATCTCGGACAGCGCGCGGTGGATGCGCGCAGTTGCCATCAGCCGGTCTTGTCGAGGAAGCGTTCCGCGTCGAGCGCCGCCATGCAGCCGAAGCCGGCCGACGTGATGGCCTGGCGGTAATGCTGGTCGGCGACGTCGCCTGCGGCATAGACCCCCTGGACCGAAGTTTCGGTGGCGCCGCCGGCAAGCCCCGAGCGGATTTCAAGGTAGCCGTTGTTCATTGCCAACTGGCCTTCGAACAAGGACGTGTTCGGGGTGTGGCCGATGGCCACGAAGAACCCCTGGATGGCCAGGTCACGGGTGCTGCCGTCCAAGGCCGACTTCACCCGCAAGCCGGTGACACCAGAATCGTCGCCGAGCACTTCGTCCACCACGTGGTGCCACACCGGTTCGATCTTGCCGGCCTGGATCCGTGCCTGCAGTTTGTCCTGCATGATTTTTTCCGCGCGCAGCGTATCGCGGCGATGGACCAGGTAGACCTTGCGGGCGATGTTGGACAGGTACAGCGCCTCTTCGACCGCGGTATTGCCGCCACCGACGACCGCCACGTCCTGGTCCTTGAAGAAAAAACCGTCGCAAGTGGCGCAGGCGGACACGCCGCGGCCCTTAAATGCCTCTTCGGATGGCAGGCCCAGGTACTTGGCGGTGGCGCCGGTGGCGATGACCAGGGCGTCACAGGTGTACTCGCCGTTGTCGCCCTTGAGCCGGAACGGGCGTTGCGAGAGGTCGGCGGTATGGATGTGGTCAAACACGACTTCCGTGTCGAAACGCTCGGCATGCGCCTGCATCCGCGTCATCAGGTCGGGGCCCATCAAGCCATGGGCGTCGCCAGGCCAGTTGTCGACCTCGGTGGTGGTCATCAGTTGCCCGCCCATCTGCAGGCCGGTGATCACCACTGGCTTGAGGTTGGCGCGCGCTGCGTACACGGCGGCGGTCCAGCCGGCGGGGCCGGAACCGAGGATCAACAGGCTGCAATGCTTGGAATCTGGGGTCATGGGTCTTGGTATAATCGTTGAGTCCGCTGCATAGAGTGGCGGCGCGTGTGGGGCAACACAAGGCACGCGGACTGAACCCACTTTCCCCGAGGCAATTCGACATGCGGATCGGCGTTCCCAAGGAAACCAAGACACTCGAAGGGCGGGTGGCACTCGTTCCCGCCGCCGCTGGCGACCTGGCGAAGCGTGGCCACGAAGTCTGGCTGGAGCAGGGCGCCGGGATCAAAAGCGGCTTTACCGACGAGCAGTACACCCGGCTTGGGGTCAAGATCGCGGCGGACGCGGCTGCGCTTTACGAGAAGGGCGAATTGATCGTCAAGGTCAAGGAGCCGATCACGGGCGACCTCCAGCACCTGCGCAAGGACCACCTGTTGTTCTGCTACCTGCACCTGGCCGCTGAGCCGGCGCTGACCAAGCGACTGCTCGACATTGGCCTGACCGGGATCGCGTTTGAAACCGTCGAACTGCCCAATGGCGACCTGCCGCTGCTGGCACCGATGTCGATCATTGCCGGCAAGATCGGGGTCCAGGTCGGAACCCACCTGTTGCACCAGCCCGAAGGTGGCAAGGGCAAGCTGCTCGGTGGCCTGCCCTCGACCGAGCGTGGCAAGGTCGTGGTGTTTGGCGCCGGCAAGGCGGGTGGCGCGTCGGCAGCGCTGGCGGCTTCAG
Source organism: Luteimonas sp. (assembly GCA_039914555.1). Lineage (GTDB taxonomy): Bacteria > Pseudomonadota > Gammaproteobacteria > Xanthomonadales > Xanthomonadaceae > Cognatiluteimonas. The sequence goes on along the minus strand of JBDSOZ010000182.1, from coordinate 1,165 downwards.
CGGGCGCCGCCGTGACCGTATTCGAGATGCGCCAGGACCGCATGGACGAGATGATGCGGCTGGGCAACAACGTCACCGCCCTGTATCCCTATCACGACGTCGTCGCCAGGGAAGTGGCTGCGGCCGACCTGGTGATTGGAGCGGTATTGGTGACCGGGGCGCGGGCTCCACACGTGTTGACCCGGGAGATGCTCAAGGGCATGGAGGCCGGCAGCGTGGTGGTCGACATCGCGATCGACCAGGGCGGTTGCTTTGAGACCTCGCGTCCGACCAGCTGGAAGGATCCGACCTACGTGGAAGAAGGCGTGACCCACTTCTGCGTCACCAACATGCCCGGCGCGGTGCCGCAGACTTCGTCGCAGGCAATCTGCGCGGCGATCCTGCCGTGGGTCAACAAACTGGCATCCGACAGCCACTGGCGCGACAACCTGGCGTTGGCGCGCGGCATCAACGTTGAAGGCGGCAAGCTGGTGCATCCTGCATTACAGGGCATGAAACTCTGATTTCTGCCCTAAATAGCGTGTATATTCAAACGCTAACGGGGGCTTTCTGAGGCAGCACATCACTTGGCGCAAGCAGCAGCCAGTCGCAGGAAAGTGACATCCGTGGACGCAGGCGGTGGGGCGTCGACGTCCCGCCGTCAGCGCCTGTGGCGTGACATCGCCCTGATTCTTGCCGCACCGTTGCTGCTGTACCTGCTGGCGAGCTTGTTCACCTACTCGCCGCAGGATCCCGGGTGGTCGCATTCGGGCAGCATCACCGCGCCGCTGCACAACGTGGGTGGCCGGGTCGGCGCCTGGCTCGCCGACGTGCTGCTGAACCTGACCGGCTACGTCGCCTACCTGCTGCCGTTGATGCTGGGCCTGCTGGCGTGGATCGTGTTGTTCGGAGTCGATGCCGACGAGGATGCCGAACTGGGTCCCGCCTTGCGCCTGGTGGGCATCGTCGGTTTCCTGGTGTCGGCCACCGGCCTGTTGTATCTGCGGGTCGGCGCGGCAGCCGACTTCCCGGCGGGCAGTGGCGGCATTCTCGGCAAGCTGGTCGGGCGCACGCTTTATAGCGGTTTCGGCCCGGTCGGCGGCAACCTGTTCCTGCTGGCCTTGTTGCTGGTTTCGGTCACGCTTGCGACTGGCCTTTCCTGGCTGGCGGTGATGGACCGGCTCGG
>JBDSOZ010000079.1:0-12393 GCA_039914555.1 Luteimonas sp. | reverse complement strand
CCGGCGAGCGCTTCATGGAGCGCTACGCGCCCAACGCCAAGGACCTGGCCTCGCGCGACGTGGTCAGCCGGGCAATGACCCTGGAGATCCGCGAAGGCCGCGGCGTGGGTGAGCACAAGGACCACCTGAGCCTGGACCTGACCCACCTCAACCCCGCCGACATCCACGAAAAGCTGCCCGGCATTGCCGAAAGCGCACGCATCTTCGCCGGCGTCGACGTCGAGAAACAACCGATCCCGGTGTTGCCCACCGTGCACTACAACATGGGTGGCATCCCGACCAACTACCACGGCGAAGTGGTGCAGCTGCGCAACGGTGACCCCGATGCCGTGGTGCCCGGCTTGTACGCGATTGGCGAAGCCGCCTGCGTGTCGGTGCACGGCGCCAACCGCCTGGGATCAAACTCGCTGCTCGACCTGGTGGTCTTTGGCCGCGCCGTTGCCAACCGTTGTGCCGAAACCATCAAGCCCGACCAGGCCCATTCGCGGCTGGCCGCCGATGCCTGCGAGCGCTCGCTGGCCAACCTGGACAAGGTCCGCAACGCCAGCGGTGGCACCCCAACTGCAGTGATCCGCGACCGCATGCAGCGCACGATGCAAGCCGACGCGGCGGTGTTCCGCACCGAGCAGACCCTGGCCGAAGGCGTGCACAAGATCCGCGAGATCCGTGAATCTTTTGCCGATGTTCGGGTCAGCGATCGCTCGCTGGTGTGGAACTCGGACCTGGTTGAGACCCTGGAACTGCAGAACCTGCTCGGCCAGGCATTGGCGACGATTGTGTCTGCCGAGAACCGCAAGGAGTCCCGTGGTGCGCATGCGCGCGAGGACTTCCCGGACCGCAACGACGCCGAGTGGATGAAGCACAGCTTGTGTTGGGTCCGCAACGAAGACGGCGCCACCTACGTCGACTACCGTCCGGTGCACCTGTACACCCTCGACGACGACGTCGAGATGGTGCCGCCCAAACCGCGCGTTTATTGAGAGTTGGAATCGCGGCCATGGGCCGCTCCTACAGGAATCGACATGGCTGAATTCGCGTTACCGAAGAACTCGAAGATCCATGACGGACGCCGTTTTGCCGCGCCCGCTGGGGCAACCCGCGTGCGCGAGTTCAAGATCTATCGCTGGGATCCGGACAACGGCGAGAACCCGCGCACCGACACCTACGAAGTCGACCTGGACAAGTGCGGGCCGATGGTGCTGGACGCGTTGATCAAGATCAAGAACGAAGTCGACCCGACCTTGACCTTCCGTCGTTCCTGCCGCGAGGGCATCTGCGGTTCGTGCGCGATGAACATCGACGGCACCAATACCCTGGCCTGCATCTGCGCAATCGAACAGGCCGGCGATCTGCAAGGCCCGCTGGATCCGATCCCGCAACGACCCTCGGTCAAGAGCAAGGGCACCGTGGCGATCTATCCATTGCCGCACATGCCGGTAGTCAAGGATCTGGTCCCGGACATGACCCACTTCTACGCGCAGTACGCGTCGATCAAGCCGTGGATCCGCACCCAGAGCTCACCGCCTCCGGATCGCGAGCGCCTGCAGTCCAAGCAAGACCGGGCCAAGCTCGACGGCCTGTACGAATGCATCCTGTGCGCCTGCTGCAGCACCGCTTGCCCGAGTTACTGGTGGAACGGCGACAAGTACCTGGGCCCGGCGATCCTGTTGCAGGCCTACCGCTGGATCATCGACAGCCGCGACGAGGACACCGGCGCGCGCCTGGACGACCTCGAAGATCCCTTCAAGCTTTACCGCTGCCACACCATCATGAACTGCACGCGCACCTGTCCCAAGGGCCTGAACCCGGCCAAGGCAATTGCCAACATCAAGCAGCTCATGCTCGAGCGTCGCGGCTAGCCCAGTCAGCTAGCCAGCCAGCTAGCCCAGCCAGTCAAACCAGCCACAGGCGTCCATCCATGAACACCTCGATCTTCCTCCCGGCGCTGGCAATGGTCGCGCTGACCGTTGTGGTGACCTTCCGCATGTTCTTCGAGCGCGTGGCGCAGATGCGCGACGGCACCCTCAAGATGCGCGACATCCCCAGCGGGTCGCAGATGGCTGCGCGGTTTGCCGACACCCGCGCGGCCGACAACTACCGCAACCTGTTCGAGGCACCAGTGTTGTTCTACCTGGCGCTGGTGGTGGCGTTCGCGATCGGCCACGTCACCAGCCTGGTGCTGGCGCTGGCGTGGGCCTATGTCGCGATGCGCTTCCTCCACAGCTACATCCACTGCAGCTACAACCGGGTCAAGCATCGTTTCTACGCGTTCCTGGCCAGCAACGTGCTGCTGTGGGCCTTGTGGGCCATCCTCGCCGTCGCCTTGATCCGGTAGGAGCGGCCCATGGCCGCGATCCCGGTTCTGGACGAAGCCACCCTGTTTCGAAAACTGCGGTGGCGCTGCCGGCGCGGCATGCGCGAACTCGATGACCTGCTGGTGCGTTGGCTTGAGCGCGAGTGGCCGTCAGCCACTGAACCACGACGCGACGTTTTCCTACGTTTGCTCGATTGCGAAGACGATATGCTCTGGCGCTGTTTCGTCGGCAAGGAGATCGCGCCCGATGTTGCACTCGACGCCCTGGTCCAGCACATCCGCAGCCTCCCGCCCTGATCCTGCCAGTGCGGGGTCCCTCGGTGCTGATCGGGTCCGGCGTGCTCCTGCCAGCGGAGGTGCGTTCCGCCTTGAGTGGCGGCCATCGCGCTGGGTGATGGGGGTGTTGGGGTTGCTGTCAGTACTGGCGCCATTCGCGGTCCTGCAAAGCGCCATGTCACCAGCCATTGCCTGGCCATTGGCGGCCACCGCCCTGGCGTGGGGAATGTGGGGGCTGCTGTGCGAAGCCTGCAAATCGGTACGGCAGTTCGAGCTGGGGGCAAACGGCAACGCAACCCTCGATGGCCGTGCCCTGGCCGCCGCAACGCTGCAATGGCGCGGGCCGCTGCTGTTCCTGCACTGGCGGGGGCCGGGCGGGCAGGGTGGCCACCTCGTCTGGTGGCCCGACACCCTGGCGCCGGTCCAGCGCCGTGAGCTGCGGATCGCGGCGGGCATGGCACCATAGACGGATGTTCAAACCCATACCTGTCGCCATCGGCCTGCGCTACCTGCGCGCCAAGCGCCGCAACGGCTTCATTTCCTTCATTTCGATGGCCTCGATCCTGGGGATTGCGATTGGCGTGGCCGCGCTGATCACCACCCTGGCGGTGATGACTGGCTTCCAGCGCGAGATCCGCGATCGAATGCTGGAGATGGCGGCCCACGCCACCATTACTGCCGACGGCGTCGCCATGCAGGGTTGGCGCGAAGCCATTGCCGCGGCACGCGCCGACAAGCGGGTGGCCGGCGCCGCCCCGTACATCGAGACCGAGGCCTTGTTGCAAGGTGCACGCCGCCAGCCCGCGATCGTGCGTGGCGTCATTCCCGAGCAGGAGGCGCAGGTTTCGGTGCTGGCCAAGAAAATGACCCAGGGCCGGCTCGAGCAACTCACGCCCGGTAGCTACAACATCGTGCTGGGCACCGAGCTGGCCGCCTGGCTGGGCGTCGGCGTGGGTGACAAGGTCGTGGTCACGACCTCGTTCCAATCCACCCCGATGGGCGGGATCCCACAACTCAAGCGCTTTACCGTCAGCGGGATCTTCGAGGCCGGCTACCAGGAATACGACAAGGGACTGGCGGTCACCAACCTGCAGGACATCCAGCGCGTGACCCGGATGAATGACGGTGTCACCGGCGTGCGCCTGCGCATGCACGACATGGACCTGGCGTTCGAGGTTGCACGCGACCTTGCCATTCGCCTGCAGGGGCCCTACCGGGTCAGCGACTGGACCCGTGACAACGCCAACATGTTCCGTGCCCTGAAGATGGAAAAGACGGTGATGGCGATCCTGTTGTCGCTGATCATCGCCATGGGCGCGTTCAACTTGGTAAGTTCGCAGGTCATGCTGGTTACCGACAAGCAGGCCGACATCGCAATCCTGCGCACACTCGGGCTGTCGCCGCGTGGAGTGATGCAGGTGTTCATGGTCCAGGGCTCGATGATTGGTGTCATTGGCACGGTGCTCGGCGTGGTCGGCGGCATCGTGCTCACGCTCAACCTCGAACACATCCTTGGCGGCATCGAGACGGTCCTGGGGGTGGACCTGCTGCCGGAAGATGTTTATTACGTGACCGGGCTGCCGACCCAACTCGAAGCCAGCGACGTCACCATCATTGCGCTGATCGCATTGGCAATGGCGTTCGTGGCAACCATCTATCCGGCGTGGCGCGCGGCGCGCACGGCGCCGGCAGAGGCGTTGCGCTATGAGTGACGGCCACAACATGAATGAGGTCGTGTTGCGTGCCCAGGGCCTGGCCAAGACCTATGCCGAAGGCGGCTTGCACACCCCGGTCTTCGACGGGCTGGACATCGACGTCCATGCCGGCGAAACCGTGGCCATCCTGGGTGCGTCCGGTGCTGGCAAAAGCACGTTGCTGCACCTGCTCGGTGGCCTTGATACGCCGACCGCGGGCGAAGTTTTCGTGGCCGGCCAGAAGATGAGCGATTTGTCAGATGCCAAGCGGGGCTGGCTGCGCAACCGTGCGCTGGGTTTCATTTACCAGTTCCACCACCTGCTTCCCGAGTTCACCGCACTGGAAAACGTGATGATGCCGGTGTTGCTCGGCGGTACCGGCATTGATGATGCGCAAGCCCGGGCCACGACACTGCTGGAGTCCGTTGGCCTCGGCCATCGGCTCGGGCACAAGCCAGGTGAACTGTCTGGCGGCGAACGCCAGCGCACGGCGGTGGCCCGCGCCCTGGTCAACAAGCCGGCCTGCGTGCTGGGCGACGAACCCACCGGCAACCTCGACGAGAAGACCGCCGCCAACGTTTTCGGGCAGATGCTCGAACTCAATCGCGCCCAGCGCACCAGCCTTGTCCTGGTGACCCACGACCGCAACCTTGCGCGCAAGCTCGATCGCATCCTCGAACTCTACGAAGGCCGCCTCCGCGACATCACCTGAAAAACAGGGGTCAGACCCCTGTTTTCATATGACCCGAGGGTTTGCCTGACACGCGCCGGCGACGACGACTGATCGTTGCCATGACGCGGCGGGTTGATCCTGCGTGGCATGGACGACTCCGGTGATCCGCAGGGCCGTGTTGCCCCGTTCGGGCTGGCGGCGGCAGCTGCATTGTTGTGTGGGGTGGCCGCCTCCCTGCAGTTGCCGGTGCTGCCGTCGGTCTGGGCATTGGCGTCGGCGTTTTTCGGCGGCGCATTGTTGTGGATCTGCGGGCGTCGCTTGCGCCTGCCGGGGGTGCTGGTTTGCGGCCTGGCCCTGGCGGGTCTGCACGCGTCGCTGTCGATGGCCTTGCGCTTGCCGGCTGCTCTCGAGGGCCAGGATCTGGTCGTCGCGGGACAGGTGGTTGACCTGCCGCAAGTTGAACCAGGGCGCGTGGCATTTCGCTTTCGCGTCGATCGCAATGAGGCCCAAACCAAAGCCTTGCGCGGCCGCCTGTTGCAGTTGTCGTGGTACGCCCCGCGCAAGCAACGAGGTGACCATGCGGGCGTGGATGCACAGTTCGGTCGCGCCCAACGCACGCTCCTGCCCGGGTCCCGATGGCGCTTGCCGTTGCGCCTGCGCGCACCGCGCGGCTTGCGCAACCCCGGCACCATCGACACCGAGAAGCGCGCGTTGGCGGCTCGCATTGCGGCAACAGGTTACGTTCGCGATCCGTTGGCTGCGCAACAACTCGCGCCGGCGCTCGGCATCGACGCTTGGCGGTGGCGGATGTCGGCCCGGATTGCCAACGCGGTCGCTTCGCCATCCTCGCGCTTCGTGCGTGCGCTCGCGCTCGGCGACACCCGCGGCCTGGACGACGCCGATTGGACCACGTTGCGGGCCGCAGGCTTGACCCATCTGATTGCAATCTCCGGTTTCCACGTCGCCATGGTCGCCGGCTTCATTGCCCTGCTGGTCGCAGGGCTGTGGTGGTTGTTGCCGACATTGGGCAAACATGTCCCACGCATCCATGCCGCAGCGATTGCCGCACTGCTGGGTGCGGCTGGTTATGCCGCAGTGGCGGGTTTCGCGCTGCCGACGGTGCGGACCTTGTTGATGATCGGGTTGGTGGCTCTCGCCCGGTTGTTGCGTCGCGCCCAACGTGCCAGCGACGCCTTGGCGCTGGTCGCCATTGCGGTATTGCTGGTCGATCCCTTGTCCGTGGTCGCGCCCGGTTTCTGGCTCAGCTTCGGCGGCGTCGCGTGGCTATTGTGGTGCCTGCCCGGCAATGGAGAACGCGGCTGGCGGGTGCAGCTGCGCGGCTTCTTTAGTGCCCAGGCAGTCGCCACGATCGGATTGCTGCCGTTGACGGTCATGCTGTTCGGGCAAGCGTCACTGGCCGGGCCATTGGCAAACATGGTCGCGATCCCGTGGTGGAGCCTGGTGGTGGTGCCGCTGGCGCTATTGGGGACTGCACTGGACGCGGCCTGGCCCGGAGTGGGTGCCTGGTCGTGGCAGTTGGCGGCCTGGGCCTTCGATCTGGCCTGGCCCGGCTTCCAATGGCTGGGACGAAGCCCGCTGTCGCTGTGGTGGTTGCCCGAACCCGGGTGGTACGCAGTGCCATTGGCGTTGCTGGCATCGGTCTGGCTGTTGCTGCCGCGCGGCATTCCGGGCAAGCCCTTGGCCCTGTTGTTGTGGTTGCCGTTGTTGTGGCCGTCGTTACACCTGCCGCGCACGGGCGAGTTCGAACTCGTGGTGCTCGATGTTGGCCAGGGATTGTCGGTGCTCGTGCGGACCAGCAGCCGCAACCTGCTGTACGACATGGGCCCAGCAAAACCCGATGGCTTCGATGCCGGCGCCAGCGCCGTGGTACCGGCGCTGCACGCGCTCGGCGTCCATCGCCTCGATCGTGCCGTGGTCAGCCACGGCGACAACGACCATGCCGGCGGCTATCCCGCGGTGATGCAGGGGTTTCCGGCTGGGCTTACCTGGTTTCCCCAAGGCATGCGCTCGCCCGCCGCGCCAGGGACGCAATCGCAGTACCGCACCCAGGCGTGCCGGGTTGGCATCGGCTGGCGCTGGGACGGGGTCGCTTTCAGATTCCTGCATCCTCCCGATTACTTTCCGTACTTTGGCAACGAGTCCAGTTGCGTGCTGCGGGTACAGGCAGCCAACGGCGCTTCGGCGCTGGTCACCGGCGATATTCCGGATGTGATTGAACGCGCGCTGGTGTGGCGGGATCTTGCTTCGGTGCGCTCGGAGGTGGTGGTGGTCGCACACCATGGCAGCAAGGGCTCGTCGGATCCGGATTTCGTTGCGGCGACCGGTGCGCGCCTGGCGTTGATCTCGGCTGGATACGGCAATCGTTTCAACCATCCCAACCCGTTGGCCGTTGCACGCTGGCGTAACGCCGGCGCGCAGGTTGCGACCACCCTGGATACGGGTGCCCAGCGCGTCCACCTGGGTGTCGGGGAGATTGCATTCGAGGCCGAGCGCGAGCGCCGCCCGCGCCTGTGGGACGCGCGCCGCCGCAGCCCATAGCGACGTGGATCACGCGCAGGGCCCGCTGCTACCGGCTATCCTTGCGACCTGAGTCCGGGTTGGGAGACCTGCGTGCTGGAATTGGTGAAGGCGGGCGGCTGGCCGATGATCCCGCTGTTGTTGCTGTCGGCGGTTGGCTTGGCCATCGTGGTCGAACGGTTCTGGTCGTTGCGGGCGCGGATCGTGATGCCGCCGGGCCTGGGCGACGAAGTCCGCGCCTGGATCGCGCGCGGCGGAGCCCTGGATCCCGCGCACATCGAATCCCTGCGCCAGACCGCGCCCTTGGGCGCGTTGCTGGCCGCAGCACTGGACGTGCGAAATCGCTCGCGTGACGAAATCCGTGAGCGGATCGAGGACACGGGCCGTCGCCTGGTCCACAACATGGAGCGCTACCTCAACAGCCTCGGCACGATCGCCGCTGCCGGACCGCTGCTCGGATTGTTCGGCACGGTCGTGGGCATGATCCAGATGTTCCTGGGGATCCTCGATCATGGCGTCGGTGATGTGAACCAGCTTGCCGGCGGCATCGGCAAGGCTCTGGTGTGCACGGCTACCGGCATGATCGTCGCGATTCCCGCGCTGATGTTCCATCGCTACTTCCGTGGCCGCATTTCCGAGTACATCGTCGACATGGAGCACGAGGCGATCCAGCTGCTGGATGTCCTCGACCACGACTGATGCGCATCCGTGACTTCCGCGCCGATGACACCCCGGAGATCAGCCTTATCCCGCTGATCGACGTCGTGCTGGTCCTGATCATTTTCTTCGTGGTCACCACCACGTTCGAAAGTCGCTCGGTGCTGAAGCTGCAGTTGCCGCGCGCAGACGCCACCGCAAACGCACCCGACAAAAATGCCCTGGACCTGCTGGTGAATGCCGAAGGCCGCTATTTCGTCGGTGATCGCGAGGCCCTGCGCACGGATGTCGAATCACTCAAGCGCACCATCGGCGAAGTCGCTGGCGCCAACCGCGATCGCACCGTGATGCTGCGCGCCGATGCGCGCACCCCGCACCAGGCCGTCGTCACCGCGCTGGATGCGCTGGGGCAGCTTGGCTTCCGCAATATCTCGATAGGCACCGCACCGGACGTGCGCCCCGTGTCGGCCACGGCCACGGCCACGCCATCTCCGGGAGGAATAGCGCGATGAGCGATCACGCGCCCGCCTGGCCGATCTACAAGCGCTTGCTTGGGTATGCGACGCCGTACTGGCCGATGCTTGCCGCCGCCGCGGTGACGATGGTGATCGAGGCCTTGGCCGGCGGCGCCTTCGTGCAATTGATGGACCCATTGGTCACCGACGGCTTTGTCGACCCCAAGCCGGGCGCAGCGGTGTGGTTACCACTGGCGATCATCGGCTTGTTCGTGGTCCTCAGCCTGGCCACGTTCGTCACCGACTACAGCATGGCGCGCACCGGTCGCAGCGTAGTCCGCGACCTGCGCGAACAGATGCTCGGCAAGTACCTGCGCATGCCCAGCAGCCACTTCGACACCGAATCGGTGCCGTCGATGGTCAGCCGCCTGAACTTCGACACCGAGCAGGTCACCCAGGCCGGTACCGACGCCGCCAAGGCCCTGGTCACCGATGGCCTTACCATCGCCTACCTGCTGGGGCTGATGTTGTGGATCAGCGTCAAGGTGACGTTGGCGATGGTGCTGATTGCACCATTCATTGGTGTCGTTGTCTGGTATGTCGGCAAGCGCTATCGCCGGATCAGCCGCGGCATCCAGGAAGGCATGGGTGAGCTGGCGCAATCGGCAGAACAGTCGCTGGCGGCGCAGCAGGATGTCAAGGTTTACGGCGCGCAACCGCTGGAAGCCGCACGCTACAAGCGCCTCGCAGACCGCATGCTGCGCCTGAACATGAAGGTGGAAGGCACCCGTGCCGGAAGCTCCGCGCTGGTGCAGATGTTGGCCGCTTCGGCCTTGGCCGCGATCGTGTGGGTGGCCACGCGCGAGGCTTTGCAAGGCCGGATCCAGGCCGGTGAATTCGTCAGCCTGATGACGGCGATGATGGGCATCATTCCTTCCCTGCGCCGTATCACCAATGTGCAGGCCGTGCTCGGTCGCGGCGTCGCTGCCGCCGAACGCCTGTTCAGCGTCCTCGACAGTGTCGAGGAGCTCGACGCAGGCACGGTGCCGCTGCGACGCGCACGTGGCGAGCTGGTGTTCGAGCATGTGTCCTTGCGCTATTCGCGCGACGACGACGATGCCCGGCATGCGCTGGATGACATCAGTTTCACGGCCAAGCCCGGTACGGTCACCGCAATTGTCGGCCGTTCCGGCAGCGGCAAGACCAGCCTGGTGCGGATGGTGCCGCGCTTCTACGAGCCCAGCGCCGGTCGCATCACTCTGGATGGCGTGCCGCTCGGTGACTACCGACTGGAAGACCTGCGCCGCCAGATCGCATTGGTGGGGCAACGGGTGATGCTGTTTGACGACAGCATCGCCGCCAATATTGCCTATGGCAGCCAGGCCGATGCCGATGCCTTGCGCACCGTGGCCGACGGCGCCAACGCCTGGGAGTTCATCGCGCGCCTGCCACGCGGACTGGACACCCCCATTGGCGAGAACGGGGCGTTGCTGTCCGGCGGCCAGCGCCAGCGCCTGGCGATTGCACGGGCGATGCTCAAGGACGCGCCGATCCTGATCCTGGACGAAGCCACCGCCGCCCTCGACACCGAGTCCGAGCGCCTGGTGCAGGACGCGCTGAACACGTTGATGCCAGACCACACGACCCTGGTGATTGCCCATCGCCTGTCGACCATCGAACACGCCGACCAGGTGCTGGTGCTGGATCAAGGCCGGCTGGTGGAGCAGGGCAGCCATGCCCAGCTGCTGGCACTCGATGGCTTGTATGCACACCTGCACCGGATGCAGTTCCGCGAACCGGGCCAGGCATGAGCGCAAAACGCCAGCCGCCGCCGTGGTGGTACGACAGCGCGCGCACACCGCCATTTGTCGCCCGGGTACTTTCCGCGCTGTTCGGCGCGATGGTGCGCCTGCGGATCGTGTTGTACCGCCACCACCTGTTGCCGCGTCGCGATGCCGGTGTGCCAGTGGTGGTAGTTGGCAATATCGTCGCCGGCGGCAGCGGCAAGACACCGTTGGTGATCGCCACGGTCGGACGCCTGCGCGCCGCGGGATTCAATCCCGGGGTCGCCACCCGCGGTTACGGACGCGACAACGAAGCGACGCCGTTGTGGGTCGAGGCACAGACCGATCCGGCAGTGGGCGGGGACGAGCCACTGCTGATTGCGCGACGCACCGGTGCCAAGGTGCGGGCCGACCGCAGCCGGGTCGCGGCCGCACGTGCGCTGGTGGCCGCGGGCTGTGACGTGGTGGTGTGCGACGACGGCTTGCAGCACTACCCGCTGGCCCGGGATGTCGAAATCGAAGTGCTGGATGCGCACCGGCGCCATGGCAACGGCCTGCTGATCCCGGCAGGCCCGCTGCGCGAGCCGGTGGCGCGCGCCGCCACCTGCGACCTGCATGTGCTCAATGATCCCACCGGCGACGGCGAGCCCGGATTTGGTGAATGGCGGATGCGATTGGTCGCAGAGCGGGTCATACCGTTACTGGGTGGGCGCGCGCTGTCCCTGGAGAAGTTTGAAGGCCAACGCGTGCACGCCGTCGCCGGTATCGGCAATCCCGAACGCTTCTTTGCGATGCTGCGCGCACGCGGCATCCACGTGGTGCCGCATGCGTTTGCCGACCACCATCGCTATGTCGAAACCGACCTGGATTTCGGCAGCGACCTGCCGATCCTGATGACCGAAAAAGATGCGGTGAAATGCGACGGCTTTGCAAGCGATCGCCACTTCAGCGTGCCAGTGGACGCGGAACTGCCCGAGGCGTTCTGGATCGCACTGCTGGAAATGCTGCGCAATGCACGCGCAAGCGGGCGCCGCCATGACTGACTTCATTGTTGCGATCCCGGCCCGCCACGCGGCCACGCGCTTACCCGGGAAGCCGCTGCGGCTGTTGGCAGGTGAGCCCCTGGTGCTGCACGTCGCCCGCCGGGCGCTGGCCGCGGGCGCCAGTGAAGTCTGGGTCGCGGCCGATGACGAACGCATTGCCAGGGCCCTGGAAGGTGCCGGCGTGCACGTGGCAATGACCTCGACCGAGCATGCGTCCGGTAGCGACCGCCTGGCCGAATGCGCCCGGATCGCGGGGTGGGCCGAGGACGCTGTGGTCGTCAACCTGCAAGGCGACGAACCGTTTGCCCCGGCAGCTGGCATCCGCGCGGTAGCGGATACCTTGATCGCTTCAGGCGCCCAGATGAGCACCCTGGCCACCCCGGTTGAAGATGCCGGGATGCTGTTTGACCCCAACACCGTCAAGTTGGTGCGTCGTGACAACGGCGACGCCATGTACTTCAGCCGCGCGCCGCTGCCGTGGTCGCGCGATGGGTTCGCCCATGATCGCAACACGTTGCCAGCGGGCGAGGGCTGGTTGCGCCACATCGGCATCTACGGTTATCGCGCCGGATTCCTGCAGCAGTTTGCCGCGCTGCCGCCTGGCCGACTGGAGCGGATCGAAGCACTGGAACAATTGCGTGTGCTTGAGGCCGGTTTCCGGATTGCCGTCGGCATCACTCCCGTCCCGTTCCCGCCGGGCGTCGATACCGCTGAAGACCTGGCCCGCGCCGAACAGCGCATCACGCAGATGCGTGGATGAAGCCGCAACGCCTGCTGATCGTGTGCCTGGGCAATATCTGCCGCTCGCCGATGGCCGAAGGCGCCTTGCGCGCAAGGCTGCAGGCGGCCGGGCTCAGTGGACGCGTGAAAGTCGATTCGGCTGGCCTGGGCAACTGGCACGCAGGCCAGCCACCGGACCGGCGCGCCATCAAATGCGCCGCCGGCCATGGCGTGGATAT
>JBDSOZ010000075.1:0-2705 GCA_039914555.1 Luteimonas sp. | reverse complement strand
ACCGGCACCAGCGCGGCGGAATACGTTGCTGCCAATACCGGGCAAGCCGCCACCCCGCCAATATGCGCGAGCGAGGAAATGCCGCACAGGTACATGTCGAAATGGAACAGCCGCGCCGCCAACAGCATCACCCCGGCATGGATCGCCAGGATGCACGCACCGCACAACAGGTATAGGGGTGCGGTCGCAATGCCATCGAAGTTGCTTTGCGACGCCATCACCGCGACCACGAAGATCAGCAGGGCACTGGACACCTGGTTGGCACCGGGAAAGCGGGCCACGGGCGTATGTGCCACCACCAGGCCGGCGACGGTGGCGAGGATGATCGTCCAGGTCATCGGGCTGACCATGCCGGTGGTTGGCAGTTTGGTGGCCAGCCACGCCGACACCACGGTCGCACCCAGCGCCATCGCCAGCCACAGCAACACCGAGTCCGGCGTTGCCTGGCCGCCAGCGCGGACCGGTGCGACGACCATCTCGGCACTGGAGCGCGCCTTGGTCCAGCGGTTGAACGCCGGCGCCAGCTTGGCCACAGAAAACAGCAGCGCAACCCACATCGAGTAGCAAACGGCGTCGGTCAGCAGCGCCAGCGCCAGTGCATCGTCCGACATCCCGATCGACTGCTTGACCGCGACCAGGTTGGCGGTGCCGCCCATCCAGCTGCCGCTGACCGCCGCCAGCGGTTGCCAGCCGTCGGTGGCCGGCAACCAGTGCCGGAACATCAGGTAAGTCAGCACGAAACCAAGGAACAGGCTGCCGGTGGTGCAGAAAAAAACCGCCAGTACCCGTGGCCCCAACGCCAGGATCGCGCGCAGGTCGCAACTGATCATCAACAGGAAGATCAGCGCGGGGACCAGTTGCCGGATCAGCGTGCCTTGCGCCGACTTGATCTCGGGCGTGACCTGCCATAAGCCGATCACGGCCAATGCCGTGATCGACAGGTACACCAGCACGATGGGCGGGAACACGGTGAACAGCTTCCATCCGCTGCGCCGTTCCAATGCCGGGAATATGCCCGCCGCCAGCAGCATGACTGCCAGGTATGGCCAGACCGTCTGAATCATCAAGGCCCCATTTTATTGCACTGCAACATAACTTGCTGGCGCGCAATTTTGTGCAGTGCGGAATAGCTGATTCGTGAAACTTATACGCTAAGAATAAATTATTGACCAGTCTTCGGACGCATGTTACACAGGCTTTCATTGACGACGTTGGGGAACGTTTCGGGTGCTTGCGGCTTCACTCCAGGGTGCTTCAACCAAGTTGCGTGGATGGCGACGGAATCGTCGCCATTGGCACGCCCCGTTGGTATTGCTGGCGTTGACCGGCAGCGGCCTTGCCATGGCCTCCGATGCCGCTTCGACGATCGCAGCCGGGGCGGACGTGTCGACGGCGCCGGCGGTGCAGGCTGTCATCTTCAATGTGGACGCAGGCGATTTTGCCGGTGCCGAAGCGGCGATCGCGGCAGCCTTGCCATCCGCATCGGCGGCCGACGCGCGCGTGCTCCAGTTCCAGCGCGAACGCATGCGCCGGATCCTGCTGGATTTCACCGAGGATTCCGACGCGGTCGCGGCGCGCCTGCGCAAGCAGGTTCCCGGGCTGACTGACGCCGAATTCGCACGCTGGGATGCGCAGGGCCTGCTCGAGCACATGCAGATCGACGGTCGTCGGCTGTACTTCAACCGCACCGCGTCCAACCTGTTCCGGATCAGCGCCGAGGCGCGCGCGCTGCGCGCCGATCCGCAGCCATTTACCGCCAGTCCGCTGGAATCGGCCAATCCGATCCACCGCGAAGTCGTCGCCCAGGCGCGTGCGCTGCACGCCAACAGTGTCGCGCCGCACCGTGTGCGCATCACCCAATCCTTGGCGGTGGACGCCGACGCGGTGCCTGCGGGCGAAACCGTGCGTGCATGGCTCCCGTATCCGCGCGCCATCGCCGGCCAGCAAGAGTCGATCACGTTTGTTGCCAGCGAACCGGCGGCGCATCTGATTGCACCGGAAACGACGCTGCAGCGCACCGTTTACCTGGAAAAGCCCGCGCACGCCGGGGCCAAGACCGAATTCAGCGTGACCTACGAATTGACCTTGTCCGCGCGACGTTTCGACGTCGATGCCAGCAAGGTCGTTGCTGCCGACATCAGCGCGGAGCTCGCGCCATTCGTGGCCGAGCGCGCGCCGCACGTGGTCTTCAGCGATGACCTGCGTGCATTCTCGCGCCAAGTGGTTGGCACGGAGACCAATCCCTGGAAGATCGCGCAGAAGTTGTATGCCGCGGTCGACCACATTCCTTGGGCTGGTGCACGCGAATATTCCACCATTTCCAACATCAGCGATTACGCCTTGCACGCCGGCCATGCCGACTGCGGCCAGCAGACCCTGCTGTTCATTACTTTATTGCGGCTCAACGGAATTCCGGCGCGCTGGCAGTCGGGGATGATGTTTGCACCCACCAACTATTGGAACCTGCACGATTGGGGCCAGTTGTACATCGCACCTTACGGCTGGATGCCGATGGACGTGACTTTCGGCCGCCTCGACGATCCGGATCCGGCAGTCGCGAATTTCTACCTGGGCGGCCTTGACGCCTGGCGCATCGCATTCAACGACGACTACGGCCGGCCATTCGTGCCGGCAAAACAGCATTTCCGTTCCGAAACAGTCGACCTGCAACGCGGGGAAGTCGAGTGGAACGGTGGCAACCTGTA
>JBDSOZ010000156.1:0-2739 GCA_039914555.1 Luteimonas sp. | reverse complement strand
GTGTTCCGCAACGGCCAGTTTGGCGGCAGCGTAACCGCCGGCAACTCCTCGCAGATGTCGGATGGCGCCGGCGCCATATTGCTGGCCTCCGAACAGGCCATCAAGGACTACGGACTGACTCCGCTGGCCCGCTTCGTGTCTTTCTCGGTGGCTGGCGTGCGCCCTGAAGTCATGGGTATCGGCCCGATCGCGGCCATCCCGAAAGCACTGAAACAGGCTGGGCTGAACCAGGACCAGCTCGACTGGATCGAACTCAACGAAGCGTTTGCCGCGCAATCGCTGGCGGTGATCCGCGACTGCAAGCTCGACCCTTCCAAGGTCAACCCACTGGGTGGGGCGATCGCTCTCGGGCATCCACTGGGTGCAACCGGAGCCGTGCGTACCGCAACCATCGTCCACGGCATGCGCCGGCACGGGCACAAGTACGGCATGGTCACGATGTGCATCGGCACCGGCATGGGCGCCGCTGGGATTTTCGAGGCGCTCTAGGCCCCCCAGCCAATCAGTCGAGTTCGGTAACGCCCATTTCCTTCAAGGCCTTGGCCATCATCTCGCGGGCGGCGTCGCTGAGGGTCTCGTGGTCCATTGCATAGCGGATCGTGGCTTCAATCAGGCCGATGTGGGTCCCGCAATCAAAACGCGTGCCCTGGAAGCGGTAAGCCAGCACCGGCTGCTCGCGCAGCAGCACCGAGATGGCGTCAGTAAGCTGGATCTCGCCGCCGGCACCAGGCTGGGTTTGCTCCAGCAGGTGGAAAATCCGCGGTGACAACACGTAACGCCCCACGACCGCCAGCGTGCTGGGTGCCGTTTCCGGCGCTGGCTTTTCCACGATCGCGGTGATCCGGCCTTCGCGGCCACTGAAGTTTTCAGTGGCGACGATTCCGTAGCTGGCGGTCATCTCGGGTGCCACGTCCTGGACCGCGAGCACGCTCGCGTCCGCGGCCTCGGCGACGTCGGCCATCTGCTTTAACGCGCCCGGTCCGCGATTCCAGATCAGGTCGTCAGGCAGCAGGACTGCGAACGGCTCGTCGCCGACCACGGGCTTGGCACACAACACGGCATGGCCCAGGCCCAACGCCTCGGTCTGGGTCACGAATACCGCACGCACGCCCTTGGGCAATACATTCCGGATCAGTTCCAGTTGTTCGGTCTTGCCCGCGCGCTCGAGTTTCTGCTCAAGCTCATAGGCCTTGTCGAAGTAATCGGCGACGGCATGCTTGTAGCGGTTGGTCACGAATACGAGGGTCTCGCAACCGGCTTCAATCGCTTCGTCCACCGCATACTGGATCAACGGCTTGTCGATGATCGGCAGCATTTCCTTCGGCACCGTCTTGGTTGCCGGAAGGAATCGGGTGCCGAGGCCGGCCACGGGGAATACCGCCTTGCGGATACGTCGGTGCGACAGTTCCTGCCCCATCAAGACTTCCTGGTATTGCGTGCCGGGAATGCGACGACTTCGCCCGTAGCCCGTTGCGCGGGGTTCACCGGATCAAACTCGGGTACCGATTCACGCAGCAGCAATGCCAGGTCATCGACGTCGTAACGTGCGACCGCCTCGCGCATGCGACCGGCAATGTTGACGATGCGTTCGACCAGGATCGAGCGTGCCTCGGCCTGCAGGATCTTGGAATGCGACGTCGGCCGATAACATTCGTCGGCATGGAACAAGGTTTCGTGCAGCTTCTCTCCAGCACGCAAACCGGTATAGACGATTGCAATGTCGCGTTCTGGTTGCTTGCCCGCCAGCCGGATCATCTGTTCGGCCAACAGCTTGATCGGAATCGGTTCGCCCATGTCCAGGGTATAGATCGCGTGCTGTGAACCAATTGCCGCGGCCTGCAGGATCAATTGGCAAGCTTCCGAAATCGTCATGAAATAACGGGTGACCTCCGGATCGGTCACCGTCACCGGTCCGCCGTTGCGGATCTGTTGCCGGAACAGCGGCACCACGCTACCTGCCGAGTCAAGCACATTGCCAAAGCGCACCGTTACCGAGCGCGTGGTGTATTGCCCGAACTGGCCTTGTGCCTGCGCCTGGCAAATCTTTTCGGCCAGGCGCTTGGTCGCGCCCAGGACATTGATCGGATCGACCGCCTTGTCGGTCGAGATCAATACGAACGTGCCAACGCTGGCGCGATGGCTTTCGCGGGAGACTGTTTCCGTGGCCAGCACGTTGTTGCGCACCGCTTCGCGCAGTTGTGCCTCAAGCAACGGCACCTGTTTGTAGGCCGCGGCGTGGAACACCGCTTCAGGTTGCGAGAGTGAGATCGCATGGCGCATCACCGCCGGGTCGCCACAATCGCCCAACACCGGGACGCATCGGATCTGGGGGAAGTCGCGGCGCAGTTCGGCATCCATCGTGCTCAATGCGAGCTCGTCAATTTCCACCATCGCGATTTGTTGCGCCCCATGGCGGGCACACTGGCGGCATAGTTCCGAGCCGATCGAGCCACCTGCACCGGTAACCAATACGCTGCGTCCGCCCAGCCATCCCCGGATCGCCTTCCAGTCCGGGGTGACCGGCTTGCGTCCGAGGAGGTCATCGATGGCCACCTCTTTCAGTTCGCCCGGCAGCGAACGGCCTTCAAGCAGGTCGTCCAGTCGCGGCACGCGGCGGAACGGCAACCCGGTGCCTTCACAGGCCTGGACCACCTTGCGCAGCGCTTCCGCGTCCAGCGCGGGCATCGCGATGACCAGCAGACCAGCTGCAGTCTCGCGCGCGATCCGCTCGACCTCATC
>JBDSOZ010000087.1:0-27724 GCA_039914555.1 Luteimonas sp. | reverse complement strand
CGGCAAGCAGCAGGGTTTCGGCATCCGGCGCAACTTCGTGCACCTCGATGCCCATGCCGTTGATCATGCCGATGATGTCTTCGATCTGCTCCGGATCGACCATGTCGTCGGGCAGGTGGTCGTTGACCTCGGCATAGGTCAGATAGCCCTGCTCCAGGCCCTTGCTGATCAGAAGCTTGATGTCGGACTGCGGAGCCTGGCGTTCGTTGGCCATCGGGGGGTGTCACCGGAAATAGTGGGGCGGAAAGAACCGTGCATTATACCGGACCGCCGCATTTACCTAGGCATCCAGCAGGAACGTCACCGGGCCATCGTTGGCCAGGCTCACCACCATATGGGCCCCAAAGCGCCCGGTTTCCACCCCCTCGGGGTGCATTTCCCGGCATTTCTGCAACAGCATGGCAAACCACCGTTCAGCCTCGGCCGGCGCCATCGCGGTGCTGAAGCCCGGGCGCATGCCCGACGCGGTGTCGGCCGCCAGGGTGAACTGGCTGACCAGCAGCAAGCCGCCGCCGGTATCGGCCAGCGAGCGGTTCATCCGTCCCTGCTCGTCACCAAACACGCGGTAGCCAAACAGCCGTTGGGCCATGCGTACGACCTGGGCCTCGCCGTCGCCCGGCTGGATCGCGACGAGCGCCAACAGGCCCGGACCAATCGCACCCACGATCTGGCCATCGACGGCAACCGAAGCGGAGGTAACGCGCTGGATCAGCGAACGCATCGGCCATTGTAGGAGCGGTCCATGGCCGCGAATGCGAAGATGGTTCCGACATGTGCGTTTTCGCGGCCATGGGCCGCTCCTACGGGGTTCGATGACGGATTTCACCGCTCGCCTGCTCTACCTGCTCGCCGCCGCCATCGGTCGCCTGCCCTGGTCGTGGCTGCAGTTGCTGGGCGACGCAATCGCTGCGTTGTGGCGCCGATTCGACGCGCGCGAGGCGCGGGTGGCACGACGCAATATCGAACTGGCGTTTCCGCAGCTGGATCCGGCACAAGCCGAAGCGCGGCAGCGCGCGATCCTGCGCACCACCGCGCGCCAGGCGCTGGAAACCCTGGTGTTCTGGACCCGGCCGCATCCGCGCAACCTGGCGCTGATCCACGAATCCCAGGGTATCGAGCTGTTCGATGCGGCCATTGCCTCTGGCCAAGGATTGATCGTTGCGGCGCCGCATTACGGCAACTGGGAGTTGCTCAACCAATGGCTGGCGTCACGCACGCGGCTGGCAATCCTGTACCGGCCACCGGAGTCGGAAATCGGCGAGGCCTTCCTGCAGCGCGTGCGCGCCGACGATGGTGGCCGCGTCACCCAGGTGCCAGCGGAAGGCGCGGCGGTGCGGCAGTTGTTGCGGGTACTGCAGGGGGGCGGCGTGGTCGGGATCCTGCCGGACCAGCAACCCAAGGCCGGCGAAGGCGTGTTTGCGCCATTTTTCGGCAAGCAGGCATTGACGATGAGCTTGCTGCCGCGATTGGCTGCGCGCACCGGTGCGGTGGTCTTGTTTGCCTACTGCGAGCGCATTCCCTCGGCTGGCGCCGGGCCGGCGTTCGCGCTGCGAATCGAGGCAGCACCCGACGCAATTGCCGATCCGGATCCTGAAGCTGGGGTACGCGCGCTGAACATCGGGGTGCAACGCATTGCTTCGCGGGACCCGACCCAGTATCAGTGGACTTACAAGCGCTACACCTTGCGACCGGCGGACAGTGGCGAAACCAATCCCTACCTCGACATGGAGCGGCATTGATGCAGGCCAGCAGCGAAATGGACGACGACCCGTCCGGTTGGCAGCCGTTGCCGCTGCGTGCACGCAAGCTTTCGGTGCTGCTCGGATGTTTGTTGGGGCTGCCGGTGGGGGTCATTGCCTATGTCCTGGCAACAACGCTGGCGCCCGCATCACCCTGGTGGCTGGCGCCCTCCCTGGCCTTGGCCAGTGCGGCGTTTGGCGCCTGGCGCGGGCATCGCCGCTGGCGGCATACACGCTGGCGGCTTGACGCGTCCGGGTTTGGCTTGCGTCGTGGCCACCTGTGGCAAACCGAAATCCGGGTGCCGCAATCGCGGGTCCAGCACCTGGACCTGCAACGCGGGCCACTGCAAAGGCATTACCACCTGGCAACCCTGGTGATCCACACCGCGGGCACCCGCAACAGCGCCGTGAGCGTGTCGGGGCTGGATGCGGGCGATGCCGAACGCCTGCGCGACATCCTCGCCCGCCAGGTCGACGACGATGACGACGCCGACGCCTGAGCCGGCGGCCGAGCGCCGCCTGCATCCCTGGTCGTGGTTGTTCGTGCTGATCGCGCAATTGCGCCAGTTCATCCTGCCGTTGGCCGCCTTGCTGTTCTTCGGCCAACACGACGAACAGGCGTTGTGGCCGCTGATCGGCATCGGCGTGCTGGCGCTGGCCTCGGTCTGGCAGTACTTCACTTACCGCTACTGGATCGAAGGCGACAGCCTGGTGATCCGCAGTGGGCTGCTGCATCGGCAAGTGCGCCAGGTCCCGTTCGCGCGAATCCACAACGTGGCCTTGCATCAAACCGTGCTGCACCGATTGTTTGGCGTGGCCGAAGTGCGCCTGGAATCGGCAGGTGGCGACAAGCCCGAAGCGCAGATGCGGGTGCTGCGCCTGTCCGAGGCGATGGCGCTCGAGCAGCTGGTGCGCCGGCGCGCGTCCGCGGACGTTGCGCCCGTTGCTGGCGAGGCACCAACGTTGACCCTGCTGCAACTGCCGCCGATGGAAGTGGTGCGCCTGGGCCTGGTCTCCAATCGCGGCCTGATCGTCCTGGGTGGCGGCGCGGCGGCGATGGCACAGTTTGGCCGGGGTTGGCCCACCCAATTGATTGAAGGCATTGGCAAGACGATGTTTGGCTGGGCCGATGCCCACCACTTCGGCCCGCAGCAGTACTTGCTGGTCGGTACAACCCTGGTGCTGGGCTTCATTGCATTGCTGCGATTGTTCTCGATGGTGCTGGCGCTGTTGCAGTACTTCGGGTTCCGCCTTGACGAGCAAGGCCGGCGGCTGACCGTCGAGCGTGGCTTGCTGACGCGGGTCCGCACCAGTACACCGCGGCGACGGATCCAGGCCTGGACCCTGGAGGAAGGTTTGCTGCATCGGTTGTTGCATCGGCGCAGCCTGCACATCGACACGGCTGCCAGTGGCGGTCGCGGACAACAACGCAACTTGCGCGAGCTGGCACCGATCGCGACCGCGGATACCTGCGACGCACTGGTGCAGCACCTGTTGCCCGGCGCGGCCTGGCCCCCGTCGCAATGGCAACCATTGCATCGGCTGGCGTGGTTGCGGCTGGCGTGGATCGGCATCCTGCTGACGTCAGTGGCGTGCGCTGCACTGTGCTGGCGCTTCGGTACCTGGGGCCTGTTGCTGCTTGCCTACCTGCCCTGGAGCGTGTTGATTGCACGCAAGCATGCAATGCATGCCGGTTATTCATGCGACCGCCACCTGGTGGCCGTGCGCAGCGGCTGGTGGTCGCGGCATTGGCGCTTCGCCGAACTCGACAAGTTGCAGGCGCTGCAGTTGTCCCGATCACCACTGGACCGTTGCTTCGGCATGGCGACGCTGGCACTCGATACTGCCGGCGCGAGCGCGCTGGCGCCGTCGCTGCGCCTGCACTATCTGCCCGAGGCCGAAGCGCGCACGCTGTTGCAGCAATTGGGCGAGGTGGTTGCCACGCGGAAGTTGCGCTGGTGAGCTTGCAGTCAAACCCCCCGATCCTGCGCCTCAGTGGCGTGGTGATCGCCAAGGATGAAGCAGACCGCATCGGGCGCTGCGTCGCCAGCCTGGCTGCGCTGTGTGCGGAAGTGATCGTGCTGGATTCCGGATCGCGCGATGCTACCGCCGCGGTCGCCACCGCCGCAGGCGCACGGGTGGAGCAGCAACCCTGGCTGGGTTTCGCTGCACAGAAAAATGCCGCAATCGCGTGCGCCACCCAACCCTGGGTATTGCTGCTGGACGCGGACGAATGGATCGATGACGACGCCGCTGCGCGCCTGCGCGCGTTGTTCGCTTCAGGCGAAGTCGAACGCGCCGATGTGTGGCGATTGCCGCGACGGACCCACTACCTTGGCACGGCGCTGGAACACGGTGGTTGGGGTCGCGAGCCGGTGGAGCGCTTGTTCCGGCCGCAACTACGCTATCTGCCGGCCGAAGTCCACGAACGCCTCGACCTGTCAGGACAACGCGTTCGCGCGGTGGACGCGCGGATCGAACATGACACCGCGCGCTGCGACGCCGAGTACGTCGCCAAGCTCGACCGCTATGCCGCGCTGTGGGCGCAACAGCGTCGCGCCAAGGGACGGCGTGCAGGCGTGTTGGCCGCACCCCTGCATGCCGCGGCCTACTGGCTCAAGAATTACATCTTGCGCGGCGGCTTCCTCGATGGCCCGATGGCGCGGCGGTTCCATGTTCTGCACGCGCGTTACGTACATCGCAAGTACACGTTGCTGCGCAGCTAGCGGCAGTCGACCGTTGCCGCAGCGGGCACCAGCCACCAGCCACGTCGATTGGCGTTGCCGAGGAAACGCGCCTGGCTGCGGTTGATGCACGTGGCCAGCGCAACATCCTGCACCAACAGCCACCGCGGTCCCGGATCCTGGGCCTGCCAGGCGAGTCCACGTTGCATCTGCACCTTGAAGTCGACCTTGAAGCCAAACTCGGCCACCGGGCGGTCGGCCATCAACAGGTTCTGCTCGCGCCAGGCGACCAGTCCGAGTTGGGCGTCGGGGCCAATGGCAACACCGACATTGCGCATCAGCCCGCGCGCGGACGACGAATCATTGAGCGCCGGCATCATCCACAGGCCAGCCACGACCCACAGCCCCGTCAAGGTCGAAACCAGGGCCGCGCCGGCACGGACACGCCCGAACCAGAGCACGCTGGCCAGGCCCCAGGCACCCATCGCCATCATCGCCACGGCAATCATGCCAACGCTGTCCTGCAACTCGCGCTCCGCGACCAGCCGTTGTTCGAAGCCGGGATCGCCCAACCACATTGCGGCGCCGGCAAGCAACGTGGCCAGTGCGAGCGTCGCGGCGAATGCCAGCGCCAGCCATTGCGCACTGCGACGACGCAGGATGCCCGGCAACAATGGCCCCAGCGCCAGGCAGGCCATCGGCAACGCCGGCATCAGGTACATGTCGCGCTTGCCGTTGGGGATCGAGAAAAACACCAGCGCCAGCAACCACCACGCCAATGGCAGCAGGTAACGCGGGTCGCGCCGACGCAAGCGTCGCCACCAGGCACCGACGGCCCAGGGCAAGGCCAGCAGTGCTGGCAGCCACATCGTTGCCATCACTCCCAGGAAGTACCACGGCGGATTTGGATGGTCCCAGGAATCGGCGTAGCGCTTGGCGGTCTGCCGGAACAGGATGTCGTCGAGATAGGCCCGATATGCCGGGTCGTTGCTGCCAAGCGCGGCATGCACCATGGGCAACAACCACAACGACACCGCGACCACAAAGGCCAACGGCCCCAGCAGCACCCGCCAGTCACGCAATGGCGCACGCGCACCGTGCCAGCCGCGCGCTGCGGCAAGAATCCCCGGCAGCAACATCAGCAGCGTGATCACGCCGACGCCCTTGGTGATCGTGCCGAGCCCGGCCGCAAACCAGCCCAGCATCCACATGCCCCAGTCGGCACGCCGAGCCTCGGGTAGCTTCAAATCACGGGTCGACAGGAAGAACCGCAACAACCCGTAGTTGCCCAGGGTGATCCAGAACGTCACCAGCGGATCGATCTGTGCCTTCTTGGCTTGCCAGGTGAACTGGAGCGCAAACAACAACGCATAACCGGCGTACACGCCAACCCGACGCGTCCACAGGCGTCGGCCGAGATCCAGCACGCACCACAAGGTGCCCAGCGTCGCCAGCAGCGACGGCAACAGGAACGCAACCCGCCAGTTGCCGACCGCGGTGTAGGCCAGGGCTTGCAACCACATGAACAACGGTGGCTTGTCTGGATACAGTTCGTGGCCGCGATGCGGGAACAACCAGTTGCCGCTCTCGATCATCTGCCTGGCGACCAACGCGAAGCGTGGTTCGTCGGCCGGCCATGGATCGCGCAGGCCGAGCCCGGCGCCCAACACCAGCAGGGCCAGGATCCAGAACAACCAGGTATCGCGGGAGGCGCGGGTCTTGAACATGCCCCGGATCATACGGGTGGCAGCGGCCGGGCTTTGACCATGCGCGCGTAAAAGAAACCATCCATGCCGTCTTCACCGGGAAAGCGCTGGCTGCCATGGCCGGTGTCGTGGCCAAAGCGCTGGTCGAGCACCTCCAGCCCTGCATCCGGGGTGCGGGCAAGGAACGCGGCAACCTGGCCGTCATTCTCGCGGCGCAGGATCGAGCAGGTCGCGTACAGCAGGCTGCCGCCGACAGCCAGGGTTGGCCACAGCGCATCCAGCAATTGCGATTGCAGTGCGGCCAGGGTGTCGATGTCGGACTCGCGCCGGTGCAGCAGGATGTCGGGTTGTCGCCGCACCACGCCGGTGGCGCTGCAAGGCGCATCCAGCAGGATCGCATCGAATGGCGTGCGATCCCACCATGCGTCGGCATGGGTGGCATCGGCCGCTTGCAAGCGCACGTTGTCGTGGCCCAGCGCAAGTCGCGCCAAGCTGGCGCGCACGCGCTGGAGCCGACGCGGATCGGAATCCAGCGCCAGCAATTGCAGCGTCGGGTCACGTTCAAGCAGGTGCGCGGCCTTGCCGCCGGGTGCGGCGCAAGCATCCAGCACCCGCGCCCCGAGGGCCGGCATCAATGCATCCACGACCAGCTGCGCGCTGCCATCCTGCACCGACGTCTCGCCATCGGCGAAACCCGGCAAGGCCGACACGGGTACCGGTGCATCGATGCGCAAACCGTCCACGCATTGCGGCACCTGCATTGCCTCGATCCGGCTGTCGTGCAAGCGCTGGATCGCGGTGGCCACAGGACCAAGGCGGCGGTTGACACGCAGCCACAACGGCCCGGGTTGCGCGCTGGCCTGCACGATGGCGTCGGCCTGTTGCGGCCAATCCTCGCGCAGTTGCTGCAACAACCAGTGCGGCCACGCTGCCGAGGGATCGCCTGGCTGGATGCCGTCGCGCAATGCGCGTCGCAGCAGGGCATTGACCAGGCCCGCCTGGTGGGCGCGACCGAGCAGGCGCGCGGCGTCGACCGTGGCCGCGACTGCGGCATGCGGTGCCAATTGCAGGGCATCGGCCTGGGCGAAGCCTGCGTACAACAACGCGCGCAAAATGCCGTCGCGACGCCCGGGTGGCTTCGGCATCCATTGCACCAGCGCGGCTTCGTAGCGCGCGTGCGCCCGCAATGCGGCAAATACGATCGCCTCGAGCAGGGCGCGATCACGTGGATCGGCCAGGGTCGGCAACACCCCGCCCAATTCAGCCTTCAGCGAGCGTCCTCCATGCAGGACCGCATCCAGGGTGCGCGCGGCGGCGGCGCGCACGCCAGCGCCGGCATCCGTACCCGGTGCTGCGCTCACTCGCGCCCCGGTTGTGGACGGGCACTGAGCGGGCGCGCATTGCGGTAATCGGCAGCGGACAGCGGCCGGCCACCGTCGCGTTGCAGCACGGTCAGGCGCAAGGCGCCTTCGCCACAGGCAATGTCAATGCCCTCGCCGGTTGCCTGCAGGACCTCGCCTGGGGTCGCGACGTGCGCGGTGGAGAGCGGTTGTGCGGCATGGATGCGTACGCGCTCGCCGCACAGCTGTGCTTCGGCAATCGGCCATGGATTGAATGCGCGCACCTTGCGCGCCAGCACCACTGCCGGCTGCGACCAATCGAGCCGTGCTTCGGCCTTGTCGATCTTGTGGGCGTAGGTAACGCCGACTTCCGGCTGCGGTTGGCGCATCGAACGCATGCCCGCGCGCAGCAAACCCAGGCCATCACCCAGTGTCTGCGCACCGAGCTCGGCAAGGCGTTCGTGCAATTGTCCGGAGGTCTCGTCGGCACCGATGGCCGTGCGCTGCACCAGCATCACCGGGCCAGTGTCCAGGCCTTTCTCCATCTGCATCAGGCAGACGCCCGTCTCGGTATCTCCTGCCTCGATCGCGCGCTGGATCGGTGCGGCTCCGCGCCAGCGCGGCAACAGCGAGGCGTGCACGTTCCAGCAGCCATGCCTTGGGATCTCGAGGATCTTCTGCGGCAGCAGCAGGCCGTAGGCAACCACGATCATCAAGTCGGGCTGCAGCGCGCGCAGGGCTTCGCGCGACGCCTCGGATTTCAAGGATTCAGGCTGCAGCACCTCGAGGCCGCGCTGGATTGCCTCGCGCTTGACCGGCGATGCCTGCAGCGCGCGTCCGCGCCCGGCGGGCCGATCGGGTTGGGTGTAAACCGCAATGACTTCGTTGCGCGCGGCAGCCGTGCGCAGCGCGGGAACGGCGAATTCTGGAGTGCCGGCGAAGACGATCCGCATCGCGGGCGGTCAGGCGGCGTCGGCGCGGCGTTGCTTGGCGAGTTTCTTGCGCACCATCTCGCGCTTGAGCGGCGAGAGGTAGTCGACGAACAGTTTGCCGTCGAGATGGTCGATCTCATGTTGGATGCACACCGCGAGCAGGCCGTCGGTGGTCAGCTCGAACGGCTTGCCGTCGCGGTCCAGCGCCTTGACCGTGACTTCATTGGCGCGGGTGACTTCGGCAAAGATCCCTGGCACCGACAGGCAGCCTTCCTCGCAGATTTCCTCGCCGTTGCTGGCGATGATCTCCGGGTTCACGAACACCAGTCGCTGGTCCTTTTCCTCGGACACATCAATGACCATGAAACGCCGGTGGACGTCGACCTGGCTGGCGGCCAGGCCAATGCCGGGAGCCGCGTACATGGTCTCGAACATGTCGTCGAACAGGCGTTGGCTCGCTGCTTCGGCCAACCACGCCGGATCCACCGCCACTGCCTTGGTGCGCAGCCTGGGATCGGGAAATTCGAGGATGGGGAGCAGGGCCATGGCGATCGGAAATAGTGGTGTCGGTCACATCCACGAGCACGAGCGCCGTGGAATCGCTCAATTGTACCGCTCCCGGCTTGCTTTTGGCCTTGGGCCCTGCGCTATATTGGCGCGGTTAAGGGTGAGTTTTCTCAAGGGGAGCGCGGAGATGGCGGCAAAGCTTAAGCATCTGCCTCAAGGGCTGCGGACGGTCCTGGCGGTCGCATTGCTGACCGTGGCGACCTGGGCGATCGCGGTCGACCTGCGCGCCGACCATCCGCAGACCTACGTGGTCAAGCGCGGCGACACCCTGTGGGACATTGCCGGGACCTTCCTGCAACGGCCGTGGCTGTGGCCGGAAATCTGGCAGGCCAACCCGCAGATCGAGAATCCGCACCTGATCTATCCCGGCGACGTGATTTCGCTGGCCTACCTGGATCGTGTCCAGGCCAGGGTCCAGCCCGGTCCACGCACCGATGCGCCGATTGGGGGCGTGTCACTGGCCGAAATCGGGCCTTTCCTCAATGACATGCAGGTCGTGGACGCATTCAAGCAGCTTCCGCATATCGTTGGCCTGGAAGACGATCGCCTGCGCAGCGGCCAAGGCCAACTGGCCTACGCGCTGGAGTTGAATGCAGTGCCGGGCGAGCGCTACAGCATCGTGCGTCCAATCCATCGTTACGCGCGCCGCGGCCGGGTCAAGGGTTGCTGCGACGTGTTCCATGTCACCGACCTGGACCGGGGTGGCCGGATCATCTTCGACACCCAGAATTTCTGGTCCGATGCCATGGTCATCGACGAGGGCAACGACGTCCTCGGATACGAGTTGATGCACGTGGCCGATGTCACTGTCACCCGCGGCGCCGGCAATGGGGTCGACGCCAGCACCCTGCTGCTCGACCGGAACTCGCTCGAAGTGCGGGTCGGCGACCGGATCGTGCCCTACAACGCACAGCCCTACGACCTGCAGTTTTATCCGCATCCGCCCAGCCATCCGTTCGAATATGGACGGGCCAGGGTGTTGGCAGTGGCGGACATGCTGACTACTGGTGGACCACACGACGTCGTGGCGATCTCGGTCGGTTTGCGTGATGGCATCGACAACGGCACCGTATTCTCGGCCTGGCGTCCGGGCTCCAACGTCGTCGATCGGGTGCAAAACCCCGATACCAACGAGGGCTGGTACAGCAAGCAGGCCAAGACCCGGCTGCCGGACGAATTTGCCGGCCACTTGATGGTGTTTCGCAGCTTCGAGAAAATGAGCTATGCGCTGGTCATGGACAGCGTGAAGCCAACCCGGGTCGGCTACGAATTGAAGCACCCCGACGCAATCCAGTGACGTTCCGGGTTTCCTGACCGCACAACGCGACGGCGCCTGAGGGCGCCGTCGCCGTTTCCGGGCCACGCTACCGCGATGTCTCCCGAGCGCAGCCAGGCCGAAGACGACGCGCTGCTGCGCCTGCAGTTGGCCGTGGGAGCCGTCGCGTCGCGACGCAAACTGCTGGACACCTGCGGGTCAGCCGTGGATGCACTTGCCGCGGGTGAACGCGAATGGCGCAGCCATGGGATCGACACCGCACAAGTGCAGGCCCTGCTGCATCCCGACCGTGGCGCGCTGGCGCGGAGCCGCGCATGGCTGCAGCAACCAGGCCATCACTTGCTGGGTTGGCACGATCCCGACTATCCGGCGCTGTTGCGGCGCATCGCCAGTCCGCCGTTGGCATTGTTCATCGCTGGCGACCCGGCATTGTTGTGGCATCCGGCGGTGGCCGTGGTCGGCAGCCGCTCCCCCAGCGCCGGCGGCCTCGATCATGGCTTTGACTTTGCGCGCGCGTTTGCCGCATCCGGGCTTGCGGTGACCAGCGGCCTGGCCGCAGGCATCGACACGGCGGCACACACCGGAGCGCTGTCGGCCGACGGCAAAACCATCGCGGTGCTCGGCACCGGCCCGGACGTGCCCTATCCACGCGCCAATACCCACCTGCATGCACGCATCGCCGCGCGCGGCGCAGTCGTCAGCGAACATGCGCCGGGCACGGGTGTGCGGCGCGAGCAGTTCCCCAGCCGCAACCGGATCATTGCGGGCCTGTCGTTGGGCACCGTGGTGGTGGAAGCGGCGCAGCGCTCCGGCGCCCTGATCACCGCGCGCCAGGCAGCGGATGCCGGCCGCGAAGTGTTCGCCTTGCCCGGCTCCATCGCCAACCCGCTGGCCCGGGGCTGCCATCGCCTGATCCGCGATGGCGCCATGCTGGTGGAATCGGCTCAGGAAGTGATCGAGGCCCTGGGACCGCTGGCGGCGCAGTTGGCCGAGGACTTGCGCGGGCGCCTGGGCGCCCCCAATTCGGGTGCTGCAACGGCCGTCGGCAGCGCCGCGAGCGATGCGATCGCGGCCGAGCCCGACTACCATCGCTTGTGGCAAGCCCTCGGCCACGACCCAACAGGTATGGATGGACTGGTGTCGCGGACTGGATTGACGGCCGCACGGCTGTCCTCCATGCTGCTGGTCATGGAGCTTGAGGGCCGGGTGGTTTCACGACACGGCCGCTATACCCGCCGCAGTTCGACGGTCAAGCCATCCTGACCTCCACAGCACCCATCGTGGTGCAGGCCGAGGGAAATGAAAGAGAGCATCCTGGACGTCCTGCTGTACCTGTTCGAGCATTACTTCACCGAAGACGTCCCCGCGCCGGGCGAGCGCACTGCCGTCGAAAGGGCGGCCTTCCTCGACCGGGAACAACTGGCCAATGGCCCCTTGCTCGACGAGCTGACCCATGCCGGCTTCAGCCCGGCCGAGATCCACAAGGCCTTTGACTGGCTTGGTGCCCTCGCCGAGCGCCGGCCCGTGCCCGGGGCCGCGCGGACCAATGGTCCGACCCGGGTCTACTTCGGCCCCGAGCTGGACAAGCTCGACGTGGAATGCCGTGGTTTCCTGCTGTTCCTGGAGCAGCACGGGGTGCTGGACGCCGACCACCGCGAGCTGGTGCTGGACCGGGCGATGGCCCTGGACCAGGACGAGCTGGACCTGGAGGACCTGAAGTGGGTGGTGCTGATGGTCCTGTTCAACCAGCCTGGCTCCGAGGCGGCTTACGCCTGGATGGAGACCCAGATGTTCCTGGACGAGCCCGAACCGGTCCATTGAGGGCAGCCGGCTGGCGCCGGCCGCGTCCCGTGTGGTACCTCTAATAAAAGGAATGGACGCCCGGGCCCACGGCTGCGGGCGTCCACGACCTCATTCGCACCGACTTCAACTGCACGTCCGCCGCCCGATCCCGGATCCCCTGCCGCCATGGCCAAGAATCTGCTTATCGTCGAGTCGCCTGCCAAGGCCAAGACGATCAACAAGTACCTCGGCAAGGACTTCACCGTCCTGGCCTCCTACGGTCACGTTCGCGACCTGGTGCCGAAGGAGGGCGCGGTCGATCCGGCGCACGGCTTCGCCATGCGCTACGACCTGATCGAGAAGAACGAAAAGCACGTCGACGCGATCGCCAAGGCGGCCAAGCAGGCCCAACACCTGTTCCTGGCCACTGACCCGGATCGCGAGGGCGAGGCCATCAGCTGGCACATCGCCGAGATCCTGCGCGAGCGCGGCCTGCTCGAGGACCGTACCTTGCAGCGGGTGGTGTTCACCGAGATCACGCCGCGCGCGATTGCCGAAGCGATGACCCGCCCGCGCGACATCGCCGCCAACCTGGTCGATGCGCAGCAGGCACGACGTGCACTGGATTACCTGGTGGGCTTCAACCTGTCGCCGGTGTTGTGGCGCAAGGTCCAGCGCGGCCTGTCCGCCGGCCGGGTGCAATCGCCCGCGCTGCGCATGATCGTGGAGCGCGAAGAGGAGATCGAAGCCTTCGTTGCGCGCGAGTACTGGTCGATCGAAGCCGAGTGCGTGCACGCGGTGCAGCCATTCACCGCCAAGCTGGTGAAGCTGGACGGCAAGAAGTTCGAACAGTTCACCGTTACCGATGGCGACAGCGCGGAATCGGCGCGTGACCGTATCGCCAAGGCCGCGGCCGGCGCGCTGCACGTCACCGATGTGGCCAGCAAGGAACGCAAGCGCCGCCCGTCGCCGCCATTTACCACCTCGACCCTGCAGCAGGAAGCCGCGCGCAAGCTCGGCTTCACCACCAAGCGCACCATGCAGGTCGCGCAGAAACTCTATGAAGGCGTGCCCATCGGCGACGAAGGCACCGTGGGCCTGATCAGTTACATGCGTACCGACTCGGTCAACCTGTCTGGCGAAGCCTTGAGCGAACTGCGCGACGTGATCGCGCGCGACTTTGGTACCCAGGCGCTACCCGACAAGCCGAATGCCTACACAACCAAGTCCAAGAACGCGCAGGAAGCCCACGAGGCGGTGCGTCCGACCTCGGCGCTGCGCACGCCGGCACAGGTGGCGCGTTTCCTGACCGACGACGAGCGCCGATTGTACGAACTGGTGTGGAAACGCGCGGTTGCGTCGCAGATGGTGCCGGCGACGCTCAACACCGTGTCGGTCGAGCTTGCGGCGGGCAACGAGCACAGCTTCCGCGCCAGCGGCACGACCGTGATCGATCCGGGTTTCCTGGCCGTGTATGAAGAAGGCAAGGACAGCAAGGCCAAGGAAGACGAAGATGAAGGTCGCAAGCTGCCGCTGATGAAGCCCGGTGAGCGGGTGCCGCTCGACCGCATCCATGCCGACCAGCACTTCACCCAGCCGCCGCCGCGCTTCACCGAAGCGTCGCTGGTCAAGACCCTGGAGGAGTACGGCATCGGCCGGCCGTCGACCTACGCCTCGATCATCCAGACCCTGCTGTTCCGCAAGTACGTCGAGATGGAAAGCCGCAGCTTCCGTCCGTCCGATGTCGGCCGCGCGGTCTCGAACTTCCTCAGCACCCACTTCACCCGCTACGTCGATTACGACTTCACCGCCAAGCTCGAGGATGAGCTGGACGAGGTGTCGCGCGGCGAAAAGGAATGGGTGCCGTTGATGGAAAGGTTCTGGGGCCCGTTCAAGGAACTGGTCGACGACAAGACCGAATCAGTCGACCGTTCCCAGGCCACCGGCGCGCGCGAACTGGGCAGCGATCCCAAGAGCGGCAAGCCGGTCAGCGTGCGCCTGGGACGCTATGGGCCGTATGCGCAGATCGGCACCGCCGACGACGAAGACAAGCCGACGTTTGCTTCATTGCGCCCGGGCCAGAGCATGCACACCATTGGCCTGGCCGATGCGCTGGAGCTGTTCCGGTTGCCGCGCAAGCTCGGTGAATCCAATGGCGAGGAGGTCAGCGTCGGCATCGGCCGCTTTGGTCCGTTCGCCAAGCGCGGCAGTGTCTACGCCTCGCTGAAGAAGGAAGACGACCCCTACACGATTGACCTGGCGTATGCGGTGTCCCTGATCGAAGAAAAAGAAGAGATCGCGCGCAACCGCATCATCAAGGAATTCGAGGGCAGCGACATCCAGGTGCTCAACGGTCGCTATGGTCCGTACATCAGCGACGGCAAGCTCAATGGCCGCATTCCCAAGGACCGCGAGCCGTCTTCGCTGACCCAGGAAGAGGTCGTGCGCCTGATGGAGGAAACCGGCAAGCCGATGCGCGGCCGGTTTGGCAAGAAAGCTCCAGCGAAAAAAACCGCCAAGGCCAAACCAGCCAAGGCGCCTGCAAGGAAAGCCACGAAAAAGGCGGCCAAGAAAACCGCAGGGAAGAAAATAGTGAAGAAGGTCGCAGTGAAGGAAGCCGCGGTAAAGAAGACCCCGGCGAAAAAAGCCGCGTCGAAGAAACCCGCCAGGAAAACCATCGCCAAAGCGGCGCCGGATGTTGCCATGGAAGCGCCGCTGTTGTTGACGCCAAAGCCTTTTGTCGGCGGCAGGCGCGTGGTCAAGAAGGCCGACGCATAGCCGCACGCTCGTGGACCCGGAACCGCTATCGATCACTGATGCCGTCGCCGCCCTGGGCCGCGGCGGCATCATCGCCTGCCCCACCGAATCGGTGTGGGGGCTGAGCTGCGATCCCTTCGCGGAAGCCTCGGTGTCGCGGCTGTTGCAACTCAAGCAGCGCGCGCTTGAAAAGGGCCTGATCCTGGTCGCCGCCGCCCTCGCGCAATTCGATGGGCTGGCCGACTGGGGTGCGTTGCCCGAGCATCGCGTGGATGCGGTCCAGGCCAGCTGGCCGGGCCCCAACACCTGGATTGTTCCGGCCACCACGGCCGTGCCCGCCTGGATTACCGGAGCCCACCCCAGTGTTGCCCTGCGCGTGAGCGCACATCCGGTGGTGGTTGCGTTGTGCCGTGCTTTTGGCGGACCGTTGGTCTCCACCAGTGCCAACCGCGCCGGCGTGCCGGCCGCGCGCACGTTTGCCGCATTGGATCCGGACTTGTTGGGTGACCTGGATGGATACCTCGCCGGAGAAACCGGCCAGCGTGATCGCCCCAGCGACATCCGCGACGCGCGCAGCGACGCGATCCTGCGTGGCTGAGTGGCGCATGCGCTGGCTGCCCTCGTTGCTGGCGTTGCTGGCAATCATGGCCAGTGCCTGCGCGCAGGCGCAGCAGGTCGTGATCTATCGCTGCACCGATGCCACCGGCCACGTCACCTTGCAGAATGACGACGCCTGCCCTGCAGGAACCAAGGAGCAGAAGCAGGTGATCGACACGCCCGCCGCCGTGCCGGCGTTCGTCCCGCCCGAGCTTCCGGAACTCTATTCGCCGCCGGTCGCGGCCAAGCCCGCGAAACCCGCGACAACATCGGCGACCGCCGTTCCCATCGTGATTCGCTCGCCACCGCCGGCGCTGTTCCAGTGCCGGGGCTGGGACCAGGTCGCGTACTACACGGAAGCGACGACACCCAAGCAACAATGTGCGCCGCTGCAGGTGGTCGGTATCGATGGCGTCTCGCCACCCCAGGCCAGTGCCTGCGAGATGGTGGCTGATCAATGCACGGCGATCACCGCCGAAGATCTGTGCCCGGCGTGGCGGCGGCGCGTCGACGAAGCAGAATTCCGCTGGCGCTTTGCCGGCGCCCACGACGACGACGAGCGCAAGCACGAGTACGAGGCCTTGCTTGCGGCCTATGCAGGATCCGACTGCAACGCGCGCCCCTAGAATCCGTAGCGCAGGAAACCACCATCCACCGCGATGCATTCGCCGGTGATGTAACTGGCCGCCGGCATGCACAGGAATGCAACCGCTGCCGCTACTTCCTCGGGCTCGCCAATGCGCCCCATCGGGGTACGCAACAGCACTTCGTCCAGGTAATCCGGATCAGCCAGTTTTTCTGAGGTACGACGGGTGCGGATGTACCAGGGCGCAACCGAGTTGACGCGGACGCCATCTTCAGCCCACTCAACTGCAAGGTTTCGGGTCATTTGCTGCAGCGCTGCCTTGCTCATGCCGTAGGGCGCACCGCTGCGCACGTGGGTGCTGGCCGACACGCTGCCGATGTTGACGATGCTCGACACCGCATGCCGGGTCAGCAACGGATGGGCGTAACGCGCCAGTTCGAATGCACTGAACAGGTTGACCTCGAAGATCGAGCGCCACTCGCTGTCGGTGTAATCGGTGCTGGCTCGGGTCAGGTTGCCGCCGGCGTTGTTGACCAGGATGTCGAGGCCCTCACCGCGATCTTCGATCCAGTCCAGGATTTCCCGGCGTTGCTCGTCATCGGCGACATCAGCCGCCAGCGCGAAGATGCCATCGTCGCCGAATTCCTCGGCCAGCTCCTCGCGGACCCGCTCCAGCGCGGGGCCGTCGCGGGCGACGGCCAGAACCTGCGCGCCGAGCCCGAGCAATTCGCGCACCACCGCCAGCCCGATCCCGGCGCTGCCGCCAGTGACTACTGCGAGTTGTCCGTCCAGCCGCCAGCGGTTCGGATCCATGCCGCCAGCATAGCGTTACGGAGCGCAGAAGCAGTAAGCGAGTGCCTTGACCGGCGCGCCATTGGCGGGGGTCAGCGCGGCATCGAGGAAACGCAGGTCCTGGGCCGCACGTGGCAGGACCCGCCCCACCATCGCCTGGGCAATGTCGGAGTGGCGCAACAGGGCACCACCCGCGCTGCTTTCAGCGAAGCGGGTGAAGAACCGCTCGAACGGGGTCGCACTGCGCTCCAGGTACCGCACCTGGTAGTCGTCCGGCTTGCCCAGCTTCGCGCGCGCGGCCGCGTCGGTGATCGCATCGCCGAGTCCGCCGAACTCGTCGACCAGGCCGCGCTCCTTGGCCTGCATTCCGGTCCACACCCGGCCCCTGCCGATCGCGTCGATTTCAGCGACGTCACGGCCACGCGCCTTGGCGACACGCGAAGTGAAATCCCGATAGCCTTTCTCGATCACGGCCTGGATCACTTCACCCACGCGTGGATCCAGCGGCCGGGTCAGGTCGAACGCATCGGCAAACGGGGTGGTGCCGACGCCGTCGGTGTGCACCCCGATCTTGTCGAGCGTGCGCGGGAAGGTCGGGACCAGGCCGAAGATGCCGATTGAACCCGTGATGGTCGACGGATTGGCATAAATGCGGTCGGCATCCATGCTGATCCAATAGCCACCGGACGCCGCGAGGTCACCCATCGAAACGACTACCGGCTTGCCAGCTTTCTTCAAGGCCACGACTTCGCGCCGGATCTGTTCGGAGGCATAGACTTCGCCGCCGGGCGAATTGACCCGCAGCACCACGGCCTTCACCGAATCGTCGTCGCGCGCCGAGCGCAACACGTCTGCGGTTGACTCACCACCGATCGTGCCCGGCGGCTGCTTGCCGCCGACGATCTCGCCTTCGGCCACCACCACCGCGACCTGGGGACGCTCGTCCACCGACTTCAAGCCGGCGTCAATGTGCTTGAGGTAGGCATCCAGGTCGACATTGCGGAAACCGCCGTCGGCATCGACATCGGCCATGCCTTGCGCGGCCAGCAGGTCATCGACCTCTTCCTCGGTCTTGAGGCCATCGACCAGCTTCTGCTGCAATGCATATCGGGCGAGGTCGCCACCTGCGGCTTGGATGCCTTCTGGCATGGTGTCGATGCCTGCCGCCAACTGTTGCGGCGAAAGTTTTCGCGCCTTGGCGATGTCCCCCAGGTAGCGCTGCCAGACGTCGTTCATCCAGTACAGATCGGCCTGCTTGGCTTCGGGCGATGCGGCATCAAGGATGTAGGGCTCGGCCGCGGACTTGAACTCGCCGACCCGGAACAGGTGCACGTCGACGCCGAGTTTGTCCTGCAGTCCCTCGCGGTAGTACTGCCGATAGCGGCCCAGGCCTTGCAGTACCAGCCCGCCCATCGGGTCCAGGTACACCTCGTTGGCCTGCGCGGCAAGCAGGTACTGGTTCTGGTCGTAGCTCTCGCCGAAGGCAATGACCTTCTTGCCCGCAGCGCGCAGTTTCGCCAACGCATCGGCGACTTCGCGGATCGAGGCGTAGCCCGAGAACGACATCCGGTCAACCCGCAGCAACACCTGCTTGATCCGCTTGTCGTCCCTGGCAGCGTCGAGCGCGCGCAGGACATCGCGCAACTGCACCTCGCCGGCACCACTGTTGCCGAATACGCGTGCGAATGCGCGGCTGGCAGGATCGGTACTGTATTGCTCGACCAGCTTCCCTTCCGGCGCAATCACCAGGGTGTTGTCGCCGGCCAACGGGCGCGCGCCGTCACCGGCTGCAAGCACGCCGATAAGGACCAGCAGCAATCCAATGAACACCAGGTTGAAGAACAGCCGACGGGTGAAATTGACGGCGTCCCACAGGCCCCTGAAGAAACGGGCCACTGGACCGCGGCGGCTGCTTGGCTGGTTCATGCGCAAACTCCGGAATTCATGCCAACAGGGTACTGGCGTGGCGCGCCACGGTCATGATCCGGTCGTCACTGCGCCGGAAGTCATCCGCCGACTCGTGCGCAGGAACCTGGCGCCAAGCAACCAGGCCGCTACCGTGAGTCCGGCGATCAAGCCCATCCACATGCCCTGCGGCCCCCACCCCAAGGCGAGGCCGAGGCCGGCGCCCAGCGGCATGCCGATCCCCCAGTAAGCCAGCGCGGCCAGGAACATCGGTACCCGGGTGTCGCCGAGCCCGCGTAGGGCCCCCGCTGAAACGACCTGGATACCATCGGGAAGCTGGAAGGCCGCCGCATACAACAGCAATGTCGACGCCAGGACCGCAACCGCCGCGTCGCCGGTATACAGCGACACCACCCATTGGTGGCCGGCCAGCAGCAGCAATGCCGAGGTGCACTGGGTGCCCAGCGCCAGCGCATAACCCGCGAACGCCGCGCGCCGGATTGCAGCCACGTCACCGCGACCGAGCGCGTGCCCCACGCGCACGGTGGTCGCCTCGGCCAGCCCGAACGGAACCATGAAACACAACGCGGCCACGTTAAGCGCGATCTGGTGTGCAGCCACCGGCACG
Organism: Luteimonas sp.; assembly: GCA_039914555.1. GTDB lineage: Bacteria > Pseudomonadota > Gammaproteobacteria > Xanthomonadales > Xanthomonadaceae > Cognatiluteimonas. Next base: position 8,433 of record JBDSOZ010000087.1, on the reverse strand, counting down.
GCCCCAAGTCGTCCGATCAACAGTGCGGTGACGATGAACAAGCCGCCCTCCATCGTCACGGTCACGCCGATCGGCAAGCCGGTGCGCAACAGGCCCGCAATCGGCGCGCGTTGCGGCCATTCGAAACGGGCAAACAGTCCGAGCGTTGCAAATCGGCGCGAGCAGGCGAGGTAGGTTGCAAATGCGAGCATCTGTGCCCACAGCATCACCGCCGACGCGATTCCGAGGCCGCCCGCGCCCAGTTCCGGAATGGGATGTCCAGGCAGGCCGTTGAAACCAAATGTCAGGGCAAGGCCAAGCGGGACGAGCATCAGCAGTCCACCAAAGCCAAGCACCATCGTCGGCAAGGTCCAGTGCAGGCCGTCGCTGAGGTAACGCATCGCCAGGTACAAAGTCAGCGCCGGCGCTCCCCAGCGGATGCCATGCAGGAAATCACTTGCGCCCGGACGCACGTCGGCGGCAATGCCCATCGGCCCCAGTGCAAGCACCGCGACACTCAGGAACGCGAACATCAACAACCCCAGGACCGCAGCCAACCACAACGCCTGACGGAACAGCGGGCCGATCCGGTCGCGGTGTCCGGCGCCGTCAAGTTGCGAGACCGCCGGCGGCAGCGACATCAGCATGCCCATCGGCAGCATCATCGGCAGTGCCCACAACGCCGCACCGACCGCGACCGCGGCCAGGGTCAGGGTGTTGTGGTGGCCGGCAATGACCGCGTCCACGAAGCCGATCAGGCCGGTGGCCAGGTGGCCGGCGACCAGCGGGCCGGCCAGCCACGCCGTCGCGCGCGCTTCGCCGGCAAAGCGCAAGGGGTTGGGCTGGGCATTCATTTTGGAGGTTGGCATCGGGACCCGGCAGGTCGCTGCTATCTTACCCGGGCCATCGCCGGGGAAAGACCGATGCCAGAGCCTGTTGAGGTTGTGACCGTACCCGCCGCGGCAGCGGGCGCTGCCATTCCCTGCCGCAATTGCGGTACGCCACTGCTTGGCCCGCATTGCTACAAGTGCGGGCAACCGGTCGACGGCCTGGTCCGCCATTTCACCAGCATCATTGGCGATTTCTTCGACAGCGTGTTCGACCTCGACGCCCGCATGCTGCGCACGGTGTGGCCATTGTTCGCCAAGCCTGGCTACCTGAGCCGCGAGTATTTCGAAGGCCGGCGCGTGCGCTACGTCAGCCCGGTGCGACTGTTCTTCTTCCTCAGTATCGTTACTTTCTTTTTCGCGCAACTGTCGATCAACATTGACGGCGACAACACAGTCAGGTTCGACAAGCAGGACAGCATTGAAAACGCGACCACGGTTGCCGAGGTCGTGGCGGCACGCGACACCGCCCTGAGGAGCCTGGCCCAAGCCCGGTCGCAAGTTCCCGACGTGCCTGGCGCGCATACCGGGATCGATGTTGGCATGCAGAAAGTCCGGGAGAAAGCGCAACGGCGCATCACCCAGCTGCAGCACCCGGGATCCAAGGTCGAAAAGCCCAAGCAAGAAAACACCGAGAGCATCAGTTTCAACGACAAGCCATGGGACCCGGTGACCAACCCGGTCAAGATCGGCTGGTTGCCGGCATTTGCCAACCGCTGGATCAACAACCAGGTCAGCCATGGCCGCGACAACATCGCCGAACTGCGCAAGAACCCCGAGCGCCTCAAGAACGCGGTGCTGGGTGCACTGCCTTCGACGCTGTTCGTGTTGTTGCCGATCTTTGCGCTGATGCTGAAGGTGACCTACCTGTTCAAGCGCCGGCTGTACATGGAACACTTGATCGTGGCCCTGCACAGCCATGCGTTCCTGTGCCTGGCGCTGCTGCTGGTATTTGTCGCCTCGGCGCTGGGCGACGCCGTGCCGGCGCTGGCGACGCCGGCTGGCTGGATCCAGGGACTGCTGTTCCTGTGGATGCCGCTGTACCTGTTGCTGATGCAGAAGCGGATCTACGGCCAGGGCTGGCCGATGACCCTGCTGAAATACCTGGTGCTTGGCTTCTGCTACTTCATCTTGATGTCGCTGGGGGTGGCGGCAACGATCCTCGCCAGCCTGGTGTGGGCCTAGCCAACCCACCCCATGAATGTGGCATCGGCAGCCGGGTTCGCATGCGCGATGCTTGTCGACTGAGTCCCTGGCCCTTGGCAAGACGGACAGATCATGGCGTCAATACGAATCCTGCTGGTCGAAGACGACGATCCCACCCGTCGCCGGCTGCACCATGCCCTGGCCATCGATGAAGAATTCGAGGTGGCATCGGTGGCCAACCTCGCCGATGCACGCGCGGCGATCGAACAGCAACCACCGCATGTGCTGCTGACCGACCTCGAGCTCCCCGACGGCCACGGCACCACCCTCACTGCCGAAGTCCACGCCCGGCATCCCACGGTGGAGATCCTGGTGATCTCGGTGTTGTGCGACGAGCACAACGTGGTCGCGGCGATTGCCGCCGGTGCCAGCGGCTATATCGTCAAGGATGCGCTACCCGAGGACATCGGCAATACCGTGCGCCAGGTGCTGCAGGGGCATTCGCCACTGTCGGCCGCGATCGCCCGCTACATCCTGCGTCGGGTGCAGCCGCTGGCCGATGCTGCCGCCAACGATGCCGACCTCGGCCTGACACCGCGCGAACTCGACATCCTGTGGGGCATCGCCAAGGGCATGACCTACAACGAGATCGCAGACGGCCTCGGGATCTCGCGCAACACCGTACCGAACTACATCAAGAGCATCTACCGCAAGCTCGAGGTCAACAGTCGCGGCGAAGCCGTCTTCGAGGCAATCTCGCGCAAGCTGATCAAGCTTTGACGATCAGCGGAAGGTCCAGGGTCACGCAGGTACCGCCGTCGCCGCTTTCCACCGTCAGGGTTGCGCCCAACGCAGCGGCGCGCCGCTGCATGTTGTCCATGCCGTAGTGTCCACGCCGCGTCACCGCGCCGCCGCAACCAAGGTCACGCACCGACACGCGCACGCCGTGACCGGGCAGCGGTGATCCGGAGGACGCGACTTCCACGATGTTGGCACCGGAGTGGCGCACGGCATTGTTCACCGCTTCCTGCAAGATCCTGAAGATCGCCAGGGTCGTGGCCGGCGATAATCCGGGCAGGTCAGGCAGGCCTCGCACCTGCCAGTCCAGGCGCACGCGGGAACGCCGCAACTGCGGCTCGATCCGATCGCGGAATGCCGCCAGCATCATCCCCAGGTCATCGCCCATGTCGTCCATGGAATCGACGACGAGGCGCAGGTCGGTCAGGGCCCGGTGGCAGGCCTGCGTCACTTCGCGCGCCGCTGCGTCACTGCTGCGCTCACTCAGTGCGATGATCGACATCAGTTGGCCGGCGATGCCATCGTGCAGGTCGCCCATCAAGCGCACGCGTTCGGCGGCCAGGGTGGCTGCGCGCGCATGCACCCGCTCGCGCTCGAACACCTTCTGCAACTTGTCGCGCGCAGTGGCAATGTCGTTGCTCAAGCGGGCGTTGAAGTTCTCCAGCAGCGCCAGTCCGCCGGCAAACCGACGCAACAGGATCGCCCCCATCATCCCAGCCAGGATCGGCCCGTTGAAACGCGCCAGCATGACGTAGCCCCTGTCGAGGACTCCTGCCATCACCAGCTGGTCGCGCGCGGTCAGCGTCATTGCCACGGCGATGGCGGCAAGCATGGTCAATGCGGCGGGATCCTTGCCACGGGTGCCCGCGCGCCACAATTCACGCATAGCCACCAGCGCCAAGGCCAACGCGATGGGCACGAAAAGCGTTGGCACCAGCATGGTCACCCGCTCGTCTGGCAGGGCCAGGAAGATGCCGAACATCAACGCAGGTGGCAGCAGGAACCAGCGCGTGCGCACCGGCGGCGGGCGCCCGACAAGGCGCCAGACGAACGGCAGCAACAGGCAAGCGCTGACGAAGCGCAACACACTGATCGGCAGCAATAACTTGTCGCTGAACGTTTCGGCGATCACCGGTGCCAACGATGAAAGCGCGTAACTCAGCGAAATCATCGCGCACAACAGATACAACTGGTCGTGGCGCCGCGTGAACCAGATCATCAACATGATCGCGCCGATCGCGAGCAGCGAACCATCCATCAGCCGCGGCAGCATGAACACCATGAAATTCGCGATTTCAAAGCTGGGTCGCAGGTCTGGCGCAGGCCCGAAGTAGACCGGGCCAACCGCGGCGACGCCCATCTTGCCTGTCAATTTCAGTTCGAGTTCGTTGTCCCCACGCTGCAAGACACGTTCCGGCATCAACACCAGCTGCGGATCGGACTGTCCAAGCGGGCTCGTCGTCGCGTCGCGGATGCTGTCGAGCACGGGCACGCCGTTGAGGCGGACTTTCAAGCGACCGGTGAACTGCGGAATGTACAGCGCGTATCGCGTGCCCGCGGCCGCATCATGTTGCAACGCGATCCGGTACCGACCGGAGCAATCCACGTTGGCGTGGCAGTTCGTCGGCAACCGGATCGCCATGGGGCTTGATCTGGTACCGTCGCTTGCAAGCACCTCGGCGGTATCGATGCGCTGGACTTGCGGGCTGTGCGGATGCGCGCCCGCATCCATCAATTGGTTGAGGGTCAACAACAGCAACAACGAACCGATCAGCAAGACACCCATGCGTAGCCAGGGTAGCGGCGTCATTGCGCCAAGATCGGTAACAACCCCCCGCATGCGAACTCCCCGAGCAAGCAATCCAGCCTGATCATCGCCGCGCCGGTCCGCCACTGCAACCCAGCGTCAATGGCGCAGGCGTTCGTGCAGCCAGGCCGAACGATTGGCTTCCGAGGTCATCAGCAGCTCGCCACGCAGTTTTGCGCGCGCTTGCGGCGGCGTGCGTTGCGCGAGGACGGCGAGATCGTCGAGCTGCGACGCGGAGCACTGGTGCAGCGCGGCCAATAGCGGCTCCCGTTGTGCCGCTGGCACCTGCATGAACAAGGGTTGCAGTCGCGGCCAGACCAGGCCCAGGCGCGGACCCAGCAGCCAGCCACGACGTTCGTCCGGGGGCAACTGCTCGAACTGGCCACGCAACGCCTGTTGCTGCTCTTCAGGCAAAGCCGCAAAGGTCGCAACCGCGTCACGTACAGCGGCCTGTTCGCCGGCAGGCAGACGCTGCCACGCCTGCCAATGTTCGCGGCGTGCGCTGCGTTCGGTCGGCGCCAGCGCCTCCCATGCGGCCACGCGCTGGCGCAAGCTGACCGCCGGGCCGGTGGTCGATGGATCGGGATCGACCGTGGAGTCCGACTCGACCGCGACCGGCGGCATGGCAATCTGCGCGGCATGCCAAGCCTGGAACGGCAAGTCGCGGACAAATGCCGCATCGCCACTGGCCAATTGCCCCAGGTCGGGGTTTTGGCGCCAATCCGGCCCAGGCTCGTCGTTGGCGGCGGCCGGGGCGGTTGCGGGCAGTGGGTCAATCCGGACCAGTCCGATGCCGCCATCGCCGGAGCCGTCCATGGCCCCCCCGAACCAGGCCGGCATCGGCAGCATGAAGCTGGCCGCCAAAGCCACCACGCAGGCACCAAAACAGGTCCACAGCAGGGGCAACAGCCAACGACGGATCGGGGGGTTCAAGGTGCCAATTCCATCACTGGATGATAGCGGCCGGTTGCCCTTGACAATCGGCCCGAAGCGGCTCGGCGAGGCAGGGTAACGATTCCAGCAAAAATGGTTGTGCACAGCACTAACGCCGTCGTCACGTCGGTCTTCAGCGCCAGCGCCTGCTTCCCTGGGTGCAGATGGTTTCACGCATAACCCATTGATTAATAATAAGTATCCGGCGTTGGTGTTTTTTTAGCCAAGCACGGAAGCAAGCTTGAATCATGCTTTCTCGACCGCCGATACCGGGAACCATGCACAGAGTTATCCACATTCTGTGTGGATAACGGCAAAAACCCTTGTGAACCGACAAGTTGCGGCCGCTTTGTGGCAATTCCAACAGAAATTGAACGCAAGTCACCTTGTTGCCGCCACCAGTCCCGGAGTGGGCGCGCTCCTACAATGGGGGATGCCCGCCGACACCGCAGTCCAGGTCGCATTGCCCCTGCCCTTGCCGCGGGTCTTCGACTATCTTCCGGCCCCCGGCATGCCAGCCGACAGCGACCCGGTCGGTTGTCGGGTGCGGGTGCCATTCGGGAATCGCGAGCTGGTGGGCGTGGCCACCGGAACCACACCGGCTGCAGATGACGGTGCCAGCCTGCGCCCGATCGCGGCGGTGCTGGACCAGCAACCTGTATTCCACGGTGAACTGCTGCAATCGCTGCGCTGGCTCGCGCGCTACCTGCATGCACCGCTGGGCGAGGTCCTGGCGACCGCGCTACCGGCCAGCTTGCGTCGCGGCGATCCCCTGCCGGAGACGCACGCCTGGGCGTGGCAGTTGACCGAAGCCGGCCACACCTCACTCAAGGGCCTGCGACCTGGCAAACCGCGCGTCGTAGCCGAATTGCTGGGCGAAGCCGCGCGCGATGAAGCCACGCTGGATGCGCTGGCACCGGCAGGATGGCGCAGTGCGGCGCGAACCCTGCTCCAGCGCGGCCTGGTCGAACGGCTTGCGGTGCCCGCAAATGGGTTGCCGCCGTTGCCCGGAAACGCCGCACCGGAAGCCAACCCCGGGCAACGCGCGGCAATTGACGCCATCGCCGCCGCACGCGACGGATTTGCCGCGTTGTTGCTGGATGGGGTCACCGGCAGCGGCAAGACCGAGGTCTACCTGCAGGCCATCGCAGATTGCCTGGCGCGTGGCCGCCAGGCGCTGGTGCTGGTGCCGGAAATCGGACTCACGCCGCAGTTGCTGGCGCGTTTCCGCGCGCGCCTCGGGGTGCCGGTGCATGCGCTGCATTCGGGCCTGGGCGACGCCGAGCGCGCCCGCACCTGGACCGCTGCGTTACGTGGCGAAGCGCGGGTGATCGTGGGCACGCGTTCAGCGGTGTTCACCCCGATGCCGGATGCCGGGCTGTTGATCGTCGACGAAGAGCACGACGGCAGCTACAAACAGTTCGATGGCATCCGCTACCACGCACGCGATTTCGCCCTGGTGCGGGCCAAGGCACTGGGCGTGCCAATCGTGCTCGGCAGCGCGACGCCGTCGCTGGAGTCACTGCACAACGCGCGCCAGGGCCGATACGCCCACCTGCGGTTGCCACGGCGTGCGGGCGATGCACGCCCGCCGGAGGTGCGCATCCTCGACGTCCGCAAACGCGCCCTTGACGCAGGCATGTCACCGGACTTGTTGACCGCGATCCGGACCGCCCTGGATGCGGGTGGCCAGGTCCTGGTGTTCCGTAACCGCCGCGGTTACGCGCCGGTATTGCTCTGCCACGACTGCGGCTGGAGCGCACAGTGCCAGCGATGCAGCACGCCCGACAACGGCACGCCGATGACGGTGCACGCGGGCGGTCGCCGCTTGCAATGCCACCATTGCGGCGCGCGCCGGGCGGCGCCGCCGGCCTGCCCGGACTGCGGCGGCCTTGCCCTGCAGCCGCAGGGCGTGGGTACCGAGCGCCTGGAGCAGGCGCTGGCCGCGCGCTACGGCGACGTGCCAGTGCTGCGCGTGGACCGCGGCAGCACCCGACGTCGCGATGCGTTGGAGTCTTTGCTGGGCGAGCTCGGCGACAAGCCCGGCATCCTGGTGGGAACCCAGATGCTGGCCAAGGGCCACGATTTGCCGAACCTGACCCTGGTGGCGGTGGTGGGGATCGACGAGGGATTGTTCTCGGCCGATTTCCGCGCGGGCGAAAAGCTCGCGCAATTGCTGATCCAGGTCGCGGGCCGCGCCGGCCGCGCGCAGCGCCCGGGCCAGGTGTTGCTGCAGACCCACCACCCGGAGCATCCACTGCTGCAATTGCTGGTGAATGGTGGTTACCACGCCTTCGCCGACGCCGAACTCGAGCAACGCGAAGCCGCCGGCTTCCCACCGTTCGCGCACCTGGCCCTGCTACGCGCGGAAGCCAAGCACGCCGATCCGCCGATGCAGTTCCTGCAGGCGGCAAAGACACTGTTGCGCGAAGCCGATGCGCGACTCGAGCTGCACGGCCCGTTGCCCGCGCCGATGCCGCGCCGTGCCGGCTACCAGCGGATGCAGCTGTTGTTGTCGGCGCAGCAGCGGCCGGTGTTGCACGCGGCACTGGACGCGATCATGGACACTGGGTTGCGCACACTGCCCGAGTCACGCAAGGTGCGCTGGTCGCTGGACGTGGATCCGGTCGACCTGTACTGATCGGCTAGTCGAACCTGTGGCCCATGCGGCTTGAAGCTAGGCGGCGAACAGCGCCTTCATTTTCTTCAGCGCGTTGGCTTCGACCTGGCGGATGCGCTCGGCGCTGACGCCGTATTCGTCGGCCAGCTCCTGCAAGGTCACCTTGTTGTCTTCATCCAGCCAACGCCGGCGGATGATGTCACGCGAGCGCGCATCCAGCGTCTTCAGGCCGTCGCGCAACAACTCAAGCTGGCTGTCCTCGC
>JBDSOZ010000067.1:0-3749 GCA_039914555.1 Luteimonas sp. | reverse complement strand
GCAGGCCAGGCCGGCGCCTTCGAAGCGCGCGCGCAGGGCGCCTGCGTCCGGATAGCGCTGCGGCCCGGTAATCATCCAGCGCAACTTGCGCGACAGCACATCGATGCGGCGGGTGGTGCGCGCCCGCATGCTGCCGTCGTCCAGGCCGGTGCGCAGGACCAGGCGCGCGCCGGGCACCAGCATCGCAATTGCGGCGTCGAGGATCGTGTCCTGCGCTTGCGGTGAAACGAACTGAAGGACGTCGAGGATGCTGACGCTGCCGCAATGCGCAGGGATCGTGGCGGCAAGGTCGACGCATTCGAAAGCGACATCCTGCAGCTGCGCAGTGCTTGCAGCGCGTGTCGCCACCGTGATCTTGCGGGCATCGATGTCGACGCCGCGGTACGGCAGCCGCAGGCCAGCATCGCGCAATGCGTGCGCGAGCAGGCCGATGCCGCAACCCAGGTCGAGCAACGGAGCGTGGCTGCCGCGCAACGCATCGATCACCCCGGGGTAGAGCGGGTCACTGCGCAGCTTGATGCGTGCGTAGAAATAGTCGCTGCGATTGCCATGCCAGCGCGCCGGTAGAAAGGCGTGCGCGACCCGCCGCGCCGCCGGGGCGTCGAGTGCCTGCCCCTGGCTCATGCCTTGGCCAACAAGCGACGCGCAACCGGTAGTGCGCACGCCGCAAACAGCGCATGCATCGCCGCGGAAGGATGCAGGCCGTCGTCGGCCAGCATCGCCGCTTCGGCACCAAGCTGGCGCGAGAGCGGGGTGATGTCGACAAATGCGACGTCGTGGGCAACGCAGGTGGCGAGCGCCACGGCATTGAACGCATCGACTTCGCGCGCGATCTGTCCAGGGTTCCGTCCGGAATCGGCACCAAAGCGGGTCACGCCCCAGTCCGGGATCGACAACACCAGGACCCGGTCGGCGCGGCCGCCGGTGAACGCAATCGCACGCAGCAGCAATCCATTGAACTCGTCGCGGTAATTACCGATGTCGCGGCCGCGATACTGATTGTTGACGCCGACCATCAGTGTCACCAAGTCCCACTCGTCCAATGGTTCAGCGGCATCGATGGCGGTGGCTAGCTCGTCGGTGGTCCAGCCGGTGGTCGCAATGATCCGCGGATCGTCCAGGGCAATGTCTTCGGCCTGCAGCGCGCGCGCCAGCAGCAGCGGCCAGCGCGCGTCTGCCGCCACGCCTTCGCCGATGGTGTAACTGTCGCCGAGTGCCAGGTAGCGCATGTCAGGCAACGGCCATGGCCGGTGTGACCACCGCGGCTGGCACTCCAGGCCCGGCCGCGCGTCGCGACAACACCCGGTCAATGCGGGCGAAGACTTCGCGCAACTGTTCTGCCTCGGGCAGCAGGGTGACCCGGAAGTGGTTGCTATACGGCACGTTGAAACCCGAACCCGGCACGATCAACACGCCTTCCTCTTCCAGCAACTGCAAGGCAAACGCGTGGTCGTCGAAATCGCGCGCGGCGGCGCCGACGACGGCGGGGAAACCATAAAGCGCAGCTTGCGGCGCGACCAGTTGCAGGTGCTCGCTGGCAGCGCAAGCCTCGATCAAGACATGGCGGGTGGCGTGCAGGCGGCCGCCCGCGGCGGTCAATGCGCTGATGGTGTCTTCGCCATGCAAGGCCTGCTCGATGGCGAACTGACCCGGCACGTTTGCGCACAGGCGCAACGCGCCCAACAAATCCATGCCGTGGTGGAAGTCACCGCTGGCGATCGGATCGCCACTCAACACCGCCCAGCCCACGCGCCAGCCGCATGCGCGATGCACCTTCGACAAACCGCCAAACGACAGGCACGGCAGGTCACCCGCCAGCGGCGCCAGCGGCTCGAATGTTGCGTCGTCGTAGAGGATGCCGTCGTAAATCTCGTCAGCCATCAGCAGCAAGCCGTGGCGTTCGGCAATGGCGACGATGCGCTCCAGCAACGCGCGTGGATACGTGGCACCGGTCGGGTTGTTGGGGTTGATCAGGACGATGGCGCGGGTGCGCGGGGTGACCAGGGCGGCGATCGCGTCGGGGTCGGGCAGGAAGGCGTTGGCAGGATCGCAGGGGTAATACAGCGGGCGGCCATCGTTGAGGATGGTTGCCGCGCTCCACAGCGGATAGTCGGGCGATGGCAGCAGCACTTCGTCGCCAGGATTGAGCAGCGCGCGCAGCGCCAGGTCAATCAGTTCGCTGACGCCATTGCCGATGAACACCCGCTCGGGCGATGCATTGGGGGTGCCGCGCGCGCGGTGGAACGCGGCAATCGACTCGCGCGCCGCCGGCAGGCCCTGCTGGTGGGTGTAGGGATCGGTGTTGGCGATGTGGTCGGCAATTGCACGCTGCAGGTGCTCGGGCGCGCGGAATCCGAACGCACCGGGATTGCCGATGTTGAGCTTGATCAGCTGGCGGCCCCCGGCTTCCAGTTCACGCGCGCGGCGGGTGAGTTCACCACGGATCTCGTAACGGACTTCGGACAGGCGTTCGCGGGTCTTGATGCTGGACACGGGCTTCCATGCGGCAGGTGAGGGGCCACCAGCCTAGCGAAAAACCCGGCAATATGCGGACATGACAGACCTGCTTGCCATCGGTTGGCCGCTTGCGGCCGGCACCCTCGATCCCGCCTGGGCCGCCTGCATGGCGGTGCATCCGCAGGCGCATCCGGCGCGGGTGATGGAACAGCACCGCAGCGGCTACCTGGTGGCCGAGGCCCCGGGCGAGGCGGTGTCGGTGGAGTCGCTGCCCGAATGGCAACGCCCGTCGGGTTATCGCAAGGGCCAGGCGACACCCGACGAGCGCGCCGCGGTCGGCGACTGGGTGCTGGTCGAGGCCGGCAAGATCGTGGCCTTGCTGCCGCGCTATTCAGCAATCAAGCGAGGCGCCGCCGGCGAGCATTACAAGCAGCAGTTGATTGCCGCAAATATCGACACCGTGTTCGTGGTCTGCGGCCTCGACGCCGATTTCAATCCGCGCCGGATCGAGCGTTACCTGCTGCTGGTGCAGGGCAGTGGTGCCGGTGCCGTCGTGGTCCTGACCAAGGCGGACAAGGCGATCGCCGAGAATCCCGACGCCGTCAACGAGGCGCTTGCCGCGCTGGCCGACACTGCAGCGCAAGGCGCGACGGTCATCGCCGTCAACGCCAAGGACGCCGACACCCTCGCCGCGCTGGCGCCGTGGTTGCAGCCCGGCCAGAGCATCGTGCTGGTGGGCTCGTCCGGTGCCGGCAAGTCTACCTTGACCAACACCTTGCTCGGCAGCGAGCGGATGAAGACCGGCGAAGTGCGCGAAAGCGATGAACGCGGCCGCCACACCACCACTTATCGCGCGTTGATCCCGATGCCTTCCGGCGCCTGTCTGATCGATACGCCAGGCATGCGTGAACTCAAGCCGACCGGCGAAGAAGTCGTCGAGCAGAACTTCACCGACATCGAAGCATTGGCTGCGCAGTGCAAGTTCCGTGACTGCGGCCACGAAAGCGAACCGGGTTGTGCAGTGCGTGCGGCAATCGAGGCCGGCACCCTCGACGCCGGGCGCTACGCCCACTACATCAAGCTTCGGGACGAAGTCGCCGGCGCCGCCAACCAACTCGCCGTTCGCCTGGCCCAGAAGGCCGAAACCAAGGTCGTCACCCGGGCCTTCCACAAGCGCCTCGACGACAAGCGCGACGGGCATTGAGCGATGTTCCTGGCGCCGTGATTTCTCCAACCGGCGACATTGCCAGGTACGCCGAGCTCGACGCGCGGATGGTGCGCGCGGTGCGCGG
>JBDSOZ010000030.1:0-5252 GCA_039914555.1 Luteimonas sp. | reverse complement strand
AGGTGGACGTGGTCCGGATCGATCGTGCCAATCTCGACCAGCTCCTCGACTTCGACCACGCAGACCTTGCCGGCCATCGCGCACGCCGGGTTGAAGTTGCGCGCGGTCTTGCGGAACAGCAGGTTGCCGGCGGTGTCCGCCTTCCATGCCTTGACCAACGATACGTCGGCAACCAGCGCAGTTTCCATCACGTACATGCGGCCATTGAACTCGCGGGTTTCCTTGCCCTCGGCCACCACCGTGCCATAGCCGGTGGCAGTGAAGAACGCAGGAATGCCAGCGCCGCCGGCGCGCAGGCGCTCGGCCAGGGTGCCTTGCGGATTGAATTCGAGTTCGAGCTCGCCGGCCAGGAACTGGCGCTCGAACTCCTTGTTCTCGCCCACGTAGGACGAAATCATCTTGTGGATCTGGCGCGTCCCCAACAACTGGCCGAGGCCGAAGCCATCGACACCGGCATTGTTCGAAATTGCGGTCAGGCCCTTGACCCCGGAGTCGCGCAAGGCCGCGATCAGCGCTTCGGGAATGCCGCACAGGCCGAATCCGCCGACCGCGAGGGTCTGGCCGTCGGCGACGATGCCGCGCAGTGCGGACTCGGCGTCGGCATAGACCTTGCCATTGGCGGTCGTGCGCTCCTGGATTGCAGTCATGACTACCGATTCCTGGGTTGCGAGGCACTCAGTTTAGCGCGCACCGGCAGCCGGGTTGCCCGTACCTTCGGGCAATGGCGGTGCAAGCGCGCTAGTCGGCCAGCAGCAGCGCCGCCAGCCGGTCGGCCAGTACTTCCGGGGAGTCGGCCAGCGTATCCAGCACCATGTCCGCGTGTTCCGGCACTTCATACGGCGAATCGATGCCGGTGAAATTGCGCAATTCGCCGGCCCGGGCCTTGGCGTACAGACCTTTGGGATCGCGCTGCTCGGCCACGTCCAACGGCGTGTCGACGAACACTTCAAGGAACTCACCCTTGGCAAACAAGGCGCGCGCCATCCGCCGTTCGGCGCGGAATGGCGAGATGAAACTCACCAGCACGATCAAACCGGCATCGACCATCAACTTCGCCACTTCGGCGACGCGGCGGATGTTCTCGACCCGATCGGCATCGGTGAAACCAAGGTCCTTGTTGAGGCCGTGGCGCAGATTGTCGCCATCCAGCAGGTAGGTGTGGCGGCCGGAGGCCAGCAGGCGTTTTTCCACCAGGTTGGCGATGGTTGATTTGCCTGAACCCGACAGGCCGGTGAACCACAGGCAGCGTGGGGCCTGGTGCTTGATCCGCGCGCGCGCGGGCTTGTCCACTTCCAGGTGTTGCCAGTGGATGTTGCCGGCCCGACGCAGCGCAAAATCCAGGGTGCCGGCCGCGACCGTGGCGTTGTCGTGGCGGTCGATCAGGACAAAGGCGCCCAGTTCGTGGTTGTCCGCGTATGCCTCGAACGCAATGGCCTGGTCGAGATACAGGTTGCAATAGCCAACCTCGTTGAGCTCCAGGCGCTTGGCGGCGAGCTCCTCCTGGGTGTTGACGTCGACCTTGTGCTTGATCTCGGTGATTTGCGCACCGACCGTGCGGGTTCCGATCTTCAGCCAGTACGGTCGTCCCGGCAGCAGCGGACGCGGGTCCATCCACAACAGGTGCGCGGCAAACTGGTCAGCGATCTCGCACGGCTTGCCGGCAGCGGCAATGAGGTCGCCGCGGCTGGCGTCGATCTCGTCGTCCAAGGTCAGCACCACCGCCTGCCCACTGCTGGCCTGGGCGAGGTCGCCATCGGCGGTGACGATGCGCGCCACCTGCGAGCGCTGCCCCGAAGGCAGCACCACGATGGCATCGCCCGGCGCGATGCTGCCGGCAGCAATGGTGCCGGCAAAGCCGCGGAAACTTGAATCCGGGCGGCACACCCACTGCACTGGCATGCGCAAGCCGATGTCGCGCGTGTCGCGATCGACCGCCACGTTTTCCAGGTACGACAGCAACGACGGCCCGGTGTACCAGGGCATCGCCGCCGATGGCGCCAGCATGTTGTCGCCCTTGAGCGCCGACAGCGGAATGCTGGTGACGTTGGCGATGCCCAGGCTCGCAGCCAGTTGCCGGTAGTCGGCGACGATCTCGTCGAACACCTGTTGGCTGTAATCCACCAGGTCCATCTTGTTGACCGCCAGCACCACGTGGCGGATGCCCAGCAAGGACACGATGTAGCTGTGGCGACGGGTCTGGGTCAGCAGGCCCTTGCGCGCGTCGACCAGCACCACCGCCAGGTCCGCGGTCGAGGCGCCGGTGGCCATGTTGCGGGTGTATTGCTCGTGGCCGGGACAGTCGGCAACGATGAACTTGCGCTTGGCGGTGCCGAAATAACGGTAAGCCACATCGATGGTGATGCCCTGCTCGCGTTCGGCCGCAAGCCCATCGACCAGCAGCGCGAAATCGATGCCATCACCCTGGGTGCCGTGGCGGCGGCTGTCCGCGGCCAGCGCCGACAACTGGTCGTCGAGCAGCAGCTTGGTGTCGTACAGCAGCCGCCCGATCAGGGTGCTCTTGCCGTCGTCGACGCTGCCGCAGGTGATGAAGCGCAGCAGCCCCTTGGTTTCGTGCTGTTGCAGGTAGCCAGCCACGTCCATCAGAAGTAGCCCTCCTGCTTCTTCTGTTCCATCGACGCCGAAGGATCGTGGTCGATCACCCGCCCCTGGCGTTCGGAGGTTGTCGCCACCAGCATTTCTGCAATGACTTTCTCCAGGGTGTCGGCGTCGGACTCGATCGCACCGGTCAACGGATAACACCCCAGGGTGCGGAACCGGACTTTCTTCAGCACCGGGGTTTCGCCGTCGCGCAAGGGCAGGCGCTGGTCATCGACCATGATCAGGTTGCCATCGCGCTCCACCACCGGTCGCTCCGCCGCCAGGTACAACGACGGCACCGGGATGTTCTCGCGATAGATGTACAACCAGACGTCGAGTTCGGTCCAGTTGGAGAGCGGGAACACGCGCACCGATTCGCCGGCGTGGATGCGGGTGTTGTACAGATCCCACAGTTCCGGTCGTTGCTGCTTCGGGTCCCAGCGGTGCTGGGGATTGCGGAACGAGAAAATGCGCTCCTTGGCGCGGGACTTTTCTTCGTCGCGGCGGGCGCCGCCAATCGCGGCGTCGAAACCCCAATGATCCAGCGCCTGCTTCAAGGCCTGGGTCTTCATCACGTCGGTGTGCACGTTGGCGCCATGGCTGAACGGGCCGACGCCCTGGGCGACGCCATCGGGATTGGTCCAGGTCCGCAGTTCGATTCCGGTTTCGGCGGCGCGCCGATCCCGGAACGCGATCATCTCCCGGAATTTCCAGCGGGTGTCCACGTGCAGCATCGGGATCGGAGGCCGCGCCGGATGGAACGCCTTGAGCAGTAGGTGCAGCAGGACCGAACTGTCCTTGCCGACCGAATACAGCATCACCGGATTGGCGAATTCCGCCGCGACTTCGCGCAGGATGTGGATGCTTTCAGCTTCGAGGCGATCGAGGTGGGACAGTGGCATGGGCGGATTCTAGCCCGGCCCTTGCCCCGTAGGAGCGGCCCTTGGCCGCGATAAGCCTTTGGCGAATATCGCAGCAAAAGGCTTTCGCGGCCAAGGGCCGCTCCTACACCGCTCGGCTACGGTAAAATTGCGGCTTTCTGCACCCGGAAACCCCAGGTCGATGAAGATCCTTGTCGGTTACAAGCGCGTGGTGGACGCCAACGTCCGGATCCAGGTCAAGCCGGACGGTTCCGGCGTGGTCACGGACGGGGTCAAGCTGGCCGCCAACCCCTTCGACGAGATCGCGCTTGAAGAGGCCCTGCGCCTGCGTGACAAGGGCATCGCCACCGAAGTGGTGGTGGCCACGATCGCGCCGGCCGATGCCCAGGCCCACCTGCGCAATGCCCTGGCCATGGGTGCCAACCGCGCGATCCACGTGGTCTGCGACCAACCGCTGCAGCCGCTCACCGCGGCCCGCACCCTGCTCAAGCTGGTCGAGCGCGAACAGCCCGACCTGGTGTTGCTGGGCAAGCAGGCGATCGACGACGACGCCAACCAGACCGGGCAGATGCTGGCCACGTTGTGGGGCCGCCCGCAGGCGACCTTCGCCTCGAAACTTGAGATCGCGCTTGGTAACGGCGGCGACGGCAAGGCCACCGTGACCCGCGAAGTCGATGCCGGCCTGGAAACGCTTGAGGTCGAGTTGCCAGCGGTCGTCACCAGTGACCTGCGCCTCAATGAGCCGCGCTTCATCAAGTTGCCGGACATCATGAAAGCCAAGTCCAAGCCGATGGAGACGATTGCGTACGCCGACCTTGGCGTCGACGGCGCCGACACCCTCAAGACCACGCATTACGCAGCGCCCGCCAAGCGCAGCCGCGGGGTGATGGTCAAGGACGCAGCCGAACTGGTCGCCGCGCTGAAACAGAAGGGGTTGCTGTAATGGGTAGCAAGGTCCTGATCGTTGCTGAACACCTCGGCGGCAAGCTCAACGCCGCAACCGCGCGTTGCGTCTCCGCTGCACAGGCGTTGTCGCCCGAAGCCATTGACATCGTGGTGCTGGCGGCCGATCCCGCCGCGGTTGCGGCCGAGGATGCACAGATCGCCGGCGTGGCGAAAGTACTGGCGGTGGCCAATCCCGCCAACGCCAATGCCATCGCCCAGGTGCAGGCGCCGCAAATCGCCAAGCTGGCCGGCGGCTACAGCCACGTGTTCGGACCTTCGACCACCTTCGGCAAGGACCTGCTGCCGTGCGTCGCGGCGCTGCTTGGCGTGGCCCAGGTGTCCGACCTGATGGCGGTGGAATCCAGCCACGTGTTCAAGCGCCCGATCTACGCAGGCAACGCCATCATCACCGTCGAGGCACCGGGCGACCACGCCGTCGTCGCCACCGTGCGCACCGCATCGTGGCCGGAAGCGGCGCGCGGCGGCACTGCACCGGTTGAAGCCACCTCAGTGGATGCAACGCTGCCGGCGCACACGCGCTACCTCGGCCTCGCCGCCGGCAAGTCCGACCGCCCCGACCTGCAGAGCGCCAAGCGGGTCGTCTCCGGTGGCCGCGGCGTCGGCTCCAAGGAAAACTTCGACATCATCTACCGGTTCGCCGACAAAATCGGCGCCGCCGTAGGCGCCTCGCGCGCTGCCGTGGATGCCGGTTACGTCCCCAACGAACTGCAGGTCGGCCAGACCGGCAAGATCATCGCCCCCGAGCTGTACATGGCAATCGGCATCAGCGGCGCCATCCAGCACCTGACCGGGATCAAGGACGCAGGC
>JBDSOZ010000020.1:0-4199 GCA_039914555.1 Luteimonas sp. | reverse complement strand
ATTGCTGCGGCGTACTTCGCGATCCCGATCCTGCGCAAGGTCCCCAACTACGACCAGCGCCTGGGTCGGCTTGGATTCTGGTTGTTGCTGGTGGGCATGCTCGGCATCGCGTTTGCATTCAACATCGGTGGCTCGGTCCAGATCTACGTCTACCGCATCCTTGGGCTGGACTGGTTCGGTGGCGATGTCGCGCGCGCCATGGGCCTGTTCAAGATGATGCTGCCGCTATTCGGCCTGGTATTCACGGTGGGCGCGCTGGTGGTGGCTTACGACCTGATCACGCTAGGGCAACGGGTCACCGTACCGGCGGCTGCAGGCTCGGTCGAACCCCGTGCTACCACGCGCTGGAGCCGGCCGTTGACGGGCTTCGAAGCGGGCATGTGGCTGCTGATGATGTGGGTCTTCGGCGCAATCATCACCCTGGGCTTGCTCAGCTACAACTTGCCGCACGTACGGGTTGACGGTGACCCGACCCTGCCCTACCTGCTCGCAGGTATCGGCTACCCGGGCCTGCTGTTGACCACGCTATTTTTCGTGTGGCGCTTCCTGGCCTCGATGGAAGCACGCGCGAAGGTGGTGCAGGCGCCTTCACCGTTCATGGTGCTTCCGGCACAAGCCTAGGAGGTCGCAAGCACCCAATTGCTGGTGCAGGGGGCAGAAAGGCCACCGGGTTTCCGGTGGCC
This sequence comes from Luteimonas sp., assembly GCA_039914555.1. Lineage (GTDB taxonomy): Bacteria > Pseudomonadota > Gammaproteobacteria > Xanthomonadales > Xanthomonadaceae > Cognatiluteimonas. The sequence continues at coordinate 3,516 of JBDSOZ010000020.1, read as the reverse complement.
TTTTTGTTGCCTGTGCGGCTGGACGTCGCGTGCACGGCGGCGCGCGTGCTCCAACTCCGGCAGGAGATCAGACCGGCGTGTCCCGTCGCTCTTTCTCGGCTTGCTTTCTTTTCAGGCGGCGAATGGTCCTGACGAGTTCGGACGGATCCACCGGCTTGACCAGGAACGCGTCGAACCCTGCCTCCAGCACCCTTGCACGATCCGCTGCCTGGCCAAAGCCGGTGAGTGCCACAAGTTGCGGCGCGCCCGCTCCCAAGGTTTTGCGCAGCAGGCCGGCCAAGGTCACCCCGTCCATGCCCGGCATGCCGATGTCCAACACCGCAACTTCGGGGGCAAACTCCGGAGCCTGGGCCAGGGCGTCAGGACCGCTGCCAACCCCGAGTACCTCGCAACCATCGAGGCGCAACATCCAACCCAGGGTGGTCAAGGCGTCGACATTGTCGTCGACCAACATCACCCGCACCGGGACCGGATCGGCGTCCGGATCGAGCCTTTCCGGGTCGGGTTCGCTGGCTTCAAAGGAGGCATCAACCAATGGCAGCTCCACATGGAAGCTGGTGCCATGACCCAGGCCTTGGCTTTCGGCCCAAACCCGGCCCCGATGATGGCTCACGAGGTTGCGGACAATGGCAAGGCCCAGCCCCAAACCACTGGAGAATGCGCCCGCAGATCCACCCTGCTCGAACATTTCAAACACATGCTCCAACTGGGTCGGCGCCAACCCGATGCCCTGATCGTGCACGCTGACCCGAACCTTGCCGTTGTCGACTCGGGCCTCCACCCGGATCTCGCTGTGTTCGTGGCTGTACTTGGACGCATTGCCCAACAGGTTGGAAAAAACCTGGACCAGACGCGACCGGTCACCAAATACCGTCATTGCATCGCCGGGCATCTGCCAGTGCAGTTGCTGGTGCTTGCGTGAAATTTCCGGGGTCGCCTCGCTGGCCAGCGACAACACGTCGGCCAAGTCCAACGACACGGGTGCCAAGGATAGTTTTCCACGCGCGATCCTGGAAATATCCAGCAGGTCCTCCACCAGGCGCTCCATGTGCTTGACTTGGCGTTGGACCACGTCCAACTCGGGTCGCCACGCATCGCGCAGACGCAACACCTCCAGCGTGGTGACGATCGGCGACAATGGATTGCGCAATTCATGGCCCAGCATTGCCAGGAATTCATCCTTGGCGCGGCCTGCTTCTGCCGCGCGTCGCGCCTGCTCCCCCAACTGGCGCACGGTTTCGTCCAGGACCAGGCGGGTTTCGTTCAGGATTTCTGCCTGGGCCGCATGCTGGCGAATCTCGCTACGCGCCGTACGCAATTCACCGGCCAACGCGCGATTGCGCTGCTCGCACGAAAGCGACGCGCTCAACAACACCCAGGCCGGCTGCAATGCGTCGATCAGCCCGGCGTGGGGCTTGCCGCCAACCAGCACCAGCGCCATCCCCGCACTGGCATGCGCCAATGCCACTTGGGTGCCAACCGCATGCAAGCCTTCGACATCTCCACGGAACTGGCCTGGCGTGCGCAAGGCATGCAACAACTTCCGCCACGCCGCACCACGGGGGAGCGTTTGGCGCATCCCCGCGGCCGGCAACATCGCTTCGCTGGCTTCGTCCTGGACCAGCAGCAACGCATCGACGGCACCCGAGTCCCGGGCAATGTCCTGCAACGCCTGGCTACGGCGCTCCGGGTCGCACAGACGCGCCGCGCATTCCAGGGCCTCCTGGGTGATCATTGTCAGTCAGCGATGACAAGCACGACGGCGGTACAGTTGTGGAAACCGCTGAACTGCCCGTCAGCGCGCGCAATCTGCCCATAGGTATTGCATCCCACCATCTTGGCCGGGCCAAGTCGCTCCGCTACGGTATCCAGCTCCAGGGCGAAATCATTGCCAAGGCGCAAACGGGTGGCGACGCAATCGAAAAACAAAGCGGCTGCAGGTTGGTGTTCGCCAAGCGCAGCCAACGCATGCTCGGTGGCGCGCGCCGCAGCCTGCGAAGCCGATGCGTTCGAGGTGTTCATGATGTGGACGCGCGCGTGTTCGGGAATTTCGGCGGCGCAAGTGATGCTCCCGTCTTCATGCACCGCCAGCGGGACCCGCAACCGATAGCCATCGCCGGTTGCAATGCCAAGGATGTTGTGCAGGAAATATGGCATCGGATCCGCGTGATTGAAGGCTTGTCCGTGCTCACGCGCATGCGCATCAAACGCTTCGATCGCCGGCTGCCCGTTCAAGCCAATCAATCGCATGCCATCGACCTCGGTGGCACGCAATGCCGGGCCCGCTGGATCCCAGCCATGGCCAACGCCTACGCCAATGGGTTTGTTGCTGAGTATCTCCAGCGCAACTGCGGCATCGCTGAAGGCCTCTTTGCCGAAAAACACCTGGGTCTTGGCAAATCGGGCGTCGTCCCCAGCGCCGCCACCTGCAAGCACGTAGCGACCGGCCGTGCGCAACGTCAACTCTTCGACCAGGGCTTCGGCATGCCCGGCAAGCGCATCGCTCATCACCAACGCAGCGCGGTGCGGGTAGTCACTGTCCAGGCCACGGAAGCCGGAAAGCAGTTCCCGCGCCGCGCTGCGGCCGTCCTGGCTTACACCGTGGCCGATGCCGACCGCGAACTTCAGGTCAGTCGACCAGATCGCCAGCGCACTTGCCGAACCCACGCCAGCAGTGGCCGTGGTGAATTCACCGGCGGACGACGATCCGACCAGCACGCCGGGTTGGAGGCTGGCGTGGAGCTCGCGCAGCAGCACTGCGGTGTCGTAGTCGGCCGAGGCGAAGACCACCAGCGCGTCGGGTGGGCTTTGCCCCTGTTCTCGAATCTGCGACGCCAGGTCCTTTGCAGCGGCGGCCGCATCCTGGGTCGTGGTATGCACAGCGGCAACCTGGGTCATGGCGTCAGTGGCGGGAAGCGGAGGGGCCTTAATTGTGCCAAACGATTTGAGCTGGCTTTGACGCGGTCATCACACGACCGCAACTTGCATTCATCGGAGAAGGGCCAAGCGTTAAACTGCGGTGCCTGGATTCTTGGTCCCCGTAAATGTCCGTGTATGCCAAGGATGCCGCTGACGAACCGGCCACCGTCCTCCTGCACAAGCCCGTTGGCTACGACACGATCAGCGGTCCGAAGCCCGCAGCAGGATTGGTCCAGCCAGCGACCCGCTGGACCGAAGACCCTTGCGGCGTGCAATTGCTGGAGCGCCATTTCCAGCGACTGACACCGCTGGTACCGCTGGATGCCGAGGCCAGCGGGTTGATGGTGCTGACCCAGGACGGTCGAATCTGGCGCCGCCTGACCGAAGACGGCGACGAGATCGAACAGGAATTCATCGTCGAAACCAGCGGCGAAATCGCGCCCTATGGCCTGCGCAACCTCAATCACGGTCTGAGTTACAACGGCCGCCCGGTGACCTCATGCAAGGTCAGTTGGCAGAACGAGATCCGCCTGCGTTTCGCCATCAAGGGCGTGCAAGGCGGGCAACTGCGCGACATGTGCCGGCAGGTCGGCCTGG